>JAZNWF010000075.1:0-26620 GCA_045593165.1 Eubacteriales bacterium | reverse complement strand
AGCAACATAATAATAAAAGGCAATAACAACAAGATTACTATCGGCAAAAACGCTTATATAAATAGTTTGAATATTATCATAGAAAAAGACAACAACAATATATTTATCGGAGATAACTTTTTCGCATCTGGGAATACACGTTTATATGTTGTTGATGGTTCGAATCTTTCTTTTGGAAATGATTGTATGTTATCTGATAATATAGAAATACGTACAACAGACAACCATACTATATACAACATAGATACCGGAGAAAGAATCAACTATGAACAAGATATTCAAATCGGAAAGCATGTATGGATCGGAATGGGTGTAACTATTCTAAAAGGAGTTTCCGTTGCTGACGGATGCATTATCGGTGCAAAAAGTATTATAACAAAAAATATCGATGAAAATAATTGTTGCATAGTAGGAAACAATAAAATAGCAAAAAGAAATGTAACATGGACTATGTCAAGATAGTTTTTATGCATTTTTAAAGCGAGGTGGAATTCGCCTCGCTTTTTTATATCGTTTCAAGAAATTATGTATCACAATAGTGAACTTTTCTTCAAATGTCAATGCGGTTTGTAACGGGTCGCCCTCGCGGATACGCATAGTGCGGCGGATTTTTTGGTGGATTACTACCCTGCCGAGGTTGTCTAATCTACGAACTATTCCTGTTGCTTTCATTATATAAATTTCTCCTTAAATTACAAATTGTGTTGTTATTATCTGTATTTTGAGGAGATTTATACTATGTGAATTTACTTTTTACAGTCGTTAATAAAAACAAAATGTTGTCGATAAATCACTTTACATTTATGGGTTTTTATGATACAGTGAAATAAAAAGGAGAGAAATAGCACATGAATCAAGTTCAGCCACAAAATCATCTCTTTTGGAAAAAGAAAACAATCATATCTTATTTTTTAAGTATCTTGGTTTTTATGATACATATATCTTCCTTTGCCCAATATACCAAAGGTGAATCTGTCGTTTCAATCATAAATGAAAAAGTAGATTTTTTCTTTACTGAATCTATAACTCGTTTTGCCGTACCAATGTTTTTTATTTTATCGGGCATCGCTTTTTTTAGAGATTATGAGAACTGCAAGTATATTAATAAACTAAAATCCAGATTCAAAACTCTATTGGTTCCATACTTTGTTTGGAATACACTATGGATGATATTTGATATCATATGTTCTTACACATTTTTGTCTAATTATTTTATTGGAAGGCAAAAATTCGAATTAACCTTCGCTAATGTACTTGAAAGTGTATTTTTACACAAGAGCACTCCTTTTTGGTTTATTTTTAATTTGATAGTCTTTATTGTTTTTGCGCCGTTAATCAATGCTATAATTAAAAACAAAAAGATTGGCTTCGCAACGGTTCTGCTTTTATCTGTTCTGTTGATATTTAAAATTGGATTGCCTGAGTTGTTGTTTTTCTCTCAAGATTCAATAGTTTATTTCCTTTTTGGTGCTATTATAGGAAAACATTATTTTACTTGCGTACAGAAAAAATCATCCATATCGGCGCGTGTATCAGGTGCTATTTTTCTACTAAGTATTGTTGTTCTGAAAAATGTCTTTCCGATTTCGTCATACACAATAAAACCATTTGTTCAAACTGTTATTTATATATTATTATCCATTTCACTCTGGTGTTTATTTGATGTGATTATTGACAAATTAAAAGAAAGACCACTATATGCCCGTTCTTTTTTTATTTATGCTATGCACGTAAATATATCAGCAATAATTACAAAAATAATAGCCATTGTATTTCCGAAAAGTGAATGGTTTGCCATCCCCAATTTTATAATTACAATGGTTCTGACACTATTAACGATAAATGTTTTTTGCATTATATTAGAACTACATTTTCCACGATTGTACTTCTTGCTTAGCGGAAAAAAGCTAATGCCGAAAAGAATGGTCTGTAAATTTCAAAAGAATTAATGGCAAAATAAAACATACTAAATTATAAATAAAAACAGCAAAACGAGGAGTGAATTTCACCCCTCGTTTTCTTTATATCTCTATAACGCTATGTATTTAAATACAAAACCTGTCGAAAAGTGTCAATGAGGTATGTGAGGGGTCGCCCTCTCGAATACGTATAACTCGGCGTATTTCTTTTGGTATCACCACTCGCCCAAGGTCGTCTATGCGCCTTACAATTCCTGTTGCTTTCATATATAAATTTCTCCTTGTTTTTACATTTGTGGTGTTATTATTTGTAAAAATCGGAAGGTTTATACTTTGATATTTACTTTTCTAATCAAGCGTAGTATAATATATTGTATCTTTATTTTGTATTATCGTCCACAAAAAACGCAAATGTTTCATTGTATGCAAACTTGAGAGGTGATGTTGATGTCCAACCATTTATCAAATCCGACAGATTTTAACAAAATCCCTAAGAATTATAACGGTATTGATCTTATTAAGTTTATTTGTGCTATTATGGTATTCACTATACATATTCCGCTTATAAACGCTCCTATTGGGCAAGAGATTTCGGGAGTTGCAACACATATCAATTTAGGCTTACGCGAATTTGTTTGCCGATTAGCCGTTCCGTTTTATTTTGTGTCATCCGGCTTTTTTCTTTTTGAAAAAATGCCAAAAAACACATTGGATATTAAGCGTATCGAAAATTATTGTTTTAAACTATTACGCCTACTCGGATCATGGAGTGTTTTGTTGTTTATAGGAGGCACGTACCATCTTTGGTATCTTGGCGCAACCGTTGTTGCCGTGACACTTTTGAGTGTTTGCTTGCATTTTAACGCAAAAACTGGGCATTTGGTTTTACTTGCAATTATATTATATACAATAGGTTTGTTGGGCAATTCGTATTTTGGTTTGATAAAACCATTTACAACCAACGCGATATTTGAAAACGTCTATGACATATGGGGGTTTTTCGTAACAACCACCAGAAACGGTCTTTTCATGGGTTTCCTTTTCGTATTAATAGGATTCTTTTTTGCCCAAGGTAAAATTCAATTAAAAAAGGTTTTCTCGCTTGTCGGCTTTTGTGTTTCGTTTGTATTTTTATTGGGAGAGGTGTTTTTACTTACGTATTATGAAATTACTTTAAAACATGATATGTATATATTTCTTATACCCTCCGTGTTTTTTCTGTTTTCCTTTTCATGCTCACTGCAATTAAACGACCGTCCCATTTACGCTCGTATGCGTTCAATCGGTATGCTTGTCTACTTCTTACATCCTTTTGCAGACGCTCTTGTTTTATTTGCCAACGAAATACTCTACAACATATTGAACATAGATATGCTGCCGTTCCGATTTTTCACAGTTCTATTAACCACATTATTGGTAGCAACATATATCGAATGGTTATATCACAAGGATAAGTTCAAATGGCTTCGATGGCTTATATCGTAAAAGCGTATTGAATCGAGTTATATAAAAAACGCCTTTGCTTATTGAGCAAAGGCGTTTTATTTTTTTTAATTATACCCTATTTTTGTCATTACAGTTCTAACGTCGACAGCACTCAACTCGCCGTCTTGTTGCTTTTATATATAAATGTCTCCTATAATTTCAAATTGTGATACAATCATTCGTGTTCAATGGGAATTTACACGGCATATACTTGCACTTTTTGTAATATTTGATATAATAAGTAATTAGATATAATATGAGGTGTACTATGAAATCGTTTTTGTATAATGTTCTCTGCGGTTTCTGTCTGGGAATAAGTGTATTTGCGCCCGGTATAAGCGGAAGTATAATGGCTATTATTATGGGTATATACGATAAACTTCTTGACATAGCCTCGAATCCGTTTAAAAATTTCAAAAACAACTTAAAGCTTCTCTTCCCCTTGGGAATAGGCGCGTTATTAAGCTTTGTATTTTTTATACTTGTATTCAGTTATCTTTTCGAAACCTATGAAAAAGCCGTATTTATGCTGTTTATCGGACTTATAGTCGGTAATTTGCCTACGGTTTATAAAGAAGCTCGTAAGAGCCGGTTCAGATGGTATTTTATCTTAGGCGCCGTTGCGGCGTTTGCTATAGCGCTTGCTGTAGGAATAATGGGAGAAGGCATCGGAGAAACGCAGGTTGCTTATGAAAACACCGGCCTTATATACATTGCCATAAGCGGTCTTTTGGCAGGTTTTTCAAGTCTTGTTCCCGGCATGAGTGTTTCGATGATACTGATCGTTATGGGTGTTTACGATTATCTTATTGCCTCAGCTAAAGCTCTCGATATAATTACTATAGCCGTTGTCGGAACATCTTTTGTGCTCTCGATGATAATATCTTCAAAGCTGATTAAATATATTTTCGAAAAATTCAGCGGCATGGCGCATTTTATGGTTATGGGCTTTTTAATAGGCTCGGTCGGCGGAATTTTCTATACCTTGCCGAAGGGCGGTTCAAATTTAGCAGGTATAATTATGCTGGTTATCGGCTTAGCGGTTTCCTTGATGTTCGTATATCTTGGCAAAAAAATCAACGTCGACGATAACTGACAAACCGACAATTCGATCGCAACGCAAAAACCATATTAAAAACGGAGTGCAATTCACTCCGTTTTTTCTTTATACCTATTCTTCATACTATATAAATCTGTCTAGGAACGTCAGCACTGTACATAGCAAAATATCCTTTTAGGTTCACATAATACGATGTGTTTCTTTGGGTATTACAACGAATTCACCACCTATAAAATGTATTTACTTTGGGAGGTACGTATGTTATAATACAAATAATGTATAATTGCACATGCAAAACTTTTTCAATCTTGATACAAAAGGCGGTTTTATATTAATGAATCTTGAAGCGAAAAACACATCTCGCACATACGATACCAACAAAAATCACAACTGCATAGATTTGGTTAAGTTCATATGCGCCTTATTAGTCTGTGCCATTCATATTGCACCCTTTCCCGATGATTCATCTGAAATACTCCACCTATTGAACTTCGGTTTAATAAACTATTTATGCCGATTAGCCGTTCCATTCTTTTTTGTTGCTTCTGGTTTTTTGTTTTTCAGAAAAATCGAAGCAGGTAATGTTGATAACAATCGTCTCAAAAATTATTGCTTCAATTTATTGCGTCTATTTGGAATGTGGAGCATTCCTCTTGTTGTTGGAGGCGCTTACCATTTATGGTATCTCAAAGCAACAGTTGTAGCTATTTTCCTTATACATACTTTGCTCAAACATAATTTAAAACACTCTTATTTAATAGTCGTCTCCATAGCGTTATACATCATAGGATTATTAGGAGATTCATATTACGGGATCACTGAGATATTAAAACAAAATTCATTATTTGAATTTGCCGCAAACACGTATGAATCCTTCTTTGAACAAACCCGAAACGGACTGTTTATGGGGACTGTTTTTGTATTAATCGGTGCTCTTTTTGCACACGAAAGAATTAAAATCAATAATATTATAGCATCTATTGGATTTGTACTTTCTATGGTTTTACTGTTTGTTGAAGTTTTACTAATAAAGCTTTATGGTTCTCCAAAAGACTATAACATGTATATATTCCTGATTCCTTCGGTTCTTTTTCTATTTGCTATTGCAGCGGGCATTAATCTAAAAGACAGACCGATATATAAAAAATTGAGAGTTGTTGGAGTTATTGTTTATTTTTCTCATATGTTGGTAAAAAAAGTGCTTCAACTTGGATTTGAAATTATTTATAAATTCACAAATATTAACTGTTTTCCTTATCTACTTATACTCACAATCATTTTTGCTACTGCATTAGGATTTTTTATAGAGTTTTTATCAAACACAGAACGGTTCAAATGGATGCGTTGGCTATATAAATAACAAAAACACCTTATCGTTCCCACAAATCAAAAAGCGGAGTTAAGTTCACTCCGTTTTTTATTTATACCTCTTCTCCGCACTAAGTGTCGAAATGCAAAACCATCAAGTATCATATTGTACGCAGTGGGTCACCTACATGAACCTATATAACAATTCAAAAGCATTGATAGAAAAATGATTGCGCTTGATAAAGAAACATGTTATACTATTCATGAAAACCATATTAATTCATTTCATTGAGCGAGAGGTGAACATAATGGCAAAGCTATATTTTAAATACGGAGCTATGGGCTCATCCAAAACAGCGAATGCGCTGATCACCAAATTCAATTACGAGGAACGTGGGATGCGCGTTTGGCTGATAAAGCCCGCCATAGACGACAGAGACGGCGTCGGCGTGATCCACTCCCGCATCGGACTTGAAGCTAACGGATATGCCGTTCTTCCCGAAACCGATCTGGTAGCGGAATTCAAATCGCAAAACGGTATTCACGTTATTATCGCTGATGAATGTCAGTTTTTTACCTCGGCACAGATAGACCAATTACGGCACATCGTTGACGAGCACGATATTCCCGTGCTTTGCTTTGGGCTCCGCACTGATTTCCTGACGAATTTATTCGAGGGCAGCAAGCGGCTGTTTGAGGTAGCCGATTCCATCACCGAGATCAAAACAATTTGCTCCTGCGGCAAAAAAGCCATTGTAAACGCTCGTATCGACTCATACGGACGCGTACTGACTGACGGAGGACAGATCCTGATCGGAGGAAACGATTCCTACGTTGCTATGTGCCACAGTTGTTGGAAGAATGCTATCAAGCGTCAATCGGAATAAAGCGCCAACGATAGTTTTTTGATAAATTTTCTTGCTTTTTTCCTGTTCCGGTTGTAGACTGTAAGTAATAACGGCGAGGAGTTTTTTACCTTGAACACAAGACAGCTTCAATATGCAGTTCTGCTATCGCAGATCCGTAATTTTTCGTTAGTTGCAGAAAAATTGAATATTACTCAGCCAGCGCTCAGCAAACAGATATTAAGCCTTGAAACCGAATTGGGCGTAAAGCTGTTTAACCGCACCTCCAACCCCTTGACTCTTACCGCCGCAGGTGAGCATTTCATCCGCGAAGCAAAGGAGCTTATATATAAGGAAGAACAGCTTTTGCGTTCGATGGAGCGTTATGAATCGGGCAAAGCGGGTCAGCTTGTGATCGGAATAACACCCTTGCGCAGTTCTTACCTGATATCCGATACCGTAAAGGCGGTACGCGATGCATTTCCCGAAATTACGGTTAAGCTTCGCGAGGCGGCAAGCGGAATTCTTCGCAAGGAGATAGCGGAAGGCAAATATGACTTTGCAATTGTTTCGCTTCCCGTTGATGATTCGGTGCTGAACGTGCTACCGTTAGAGCAGGACAGACTGGTTCTCGCAGTTCCCGAAGATCTCGTTCACTTGTTACCCGATGCCGATACGCTTGAGGAAATAGAATTTTCCGATTGCAAAAATCTCCCATTCGTCGTTGCGGGTCAGGGGCAGGAAATGCGTGTGCTTTTCGACAAGCTATGTGCCTCGGCAAGCTTTACTCCGTCAATCGCGGTAGAGGTCGTCGAGCTTGCAACCGCTTGGACGATCGCATCGGCAGGTGTTGCCGCCGCCGTATTGCCAAAGCAATTCGTGGAAAAGGGACATCACAGCGACAGTGTGAAAATAATAAGCATTAAAAATGCGCCATACACGCGTCAGCTTGCAATAGTCACAAAGCGCGGTCAATATATCTCCCATGCTGCGGAACTCGCGATAGATTTACTTTCAAAGAACAAATAAAAAAACGGTAAACGCTCTGGCGTTTACCGTTTTTATTAGCTTTTATTTCCGGCGAACGGATTTTTGAGATTATACATGCCGTTCCAATACATAGCCAGCAGGCAGAAGAAGAATACCTGCAGGTGAGATGCGTATTTCGCTGTCACCTCGAACAACAACAGTGCGAGCGTAACACCGATTATCGCCATTTTGAAATAGGTTTCGGGAGTCACCTTATCGATCGCTTCCTTGCGTTTCCCGAGGATAGATAAAAGCAGCATTATGTACACGATCATATACGAAACTCTGTTAACGCACGCAATAGTCCCGAAAATAATTCCGTTGCCGAACGTCCAGATAAACGTACTTACTTCGTTACCTATAACGTAGCCGAACGGAAGAGTTTGATCTCCCCACAGCACGCCGATTTTTTTGAATAAATGAACCGGTATCTTATACGGCGCATTTAAATATTCATTCAAACGGTCGGATATAAGACCCTTCTGATACCGGAGTGATTCTTCCTTGTCCTCTATTTCGTTATACAGCTCATACGTGCGAAGATCTTCCAGATTCCACAAGCCGTTATACTCGTAATTCATTCCGAGATAAAGCGCCCAACCGTACGGTAAACGCTTATCGCTTTTCTGATATGTATCCGCGCCGTCGATATAGCTTTTCGCAATATGGTCTGTAAGCTTGCTCGCCCCTACGAACATAAGCACCAAGACGAGAAAAACGCAGGCGACCCTTGTTAACTTTTTTCGGTCTATTCCGCCCTCGAATATTTTAGTAACCGCGTATATTCCGAACGCGATAAAGAACACTCTGCCTGCAGCATTTATCGATTTACCTATACCAAGCAAAGCGGAAGACAGCAAAACGTAAACAAACTGTAATACGATATGATTCTTTTTATCAAACGCCTTTAAAAATATCCATAATGCTAAAATATGGAAGAAGAACAAGCCGTTTTCGTGAGTAAACAATTGAGTTTGAAACAATCCATTGGGCAACGCTCCGTAAAGCATTGTAAACACGAACGCCTTTTCCTTGCCAACGTAACGCTTCAAAATATCGAAAAGCAACACCATAGCAAGTGCATTCATTACCGACAACGCGGTAGTGAACACTCTTGTATCGCCGCCGAAAAGCTTGGCAAACGGTGACATCACCAGCCCATACATCACGGTATAAGGATACCTCAGCGCGTACGCCGTGCTTTCGGTTATTCTTCCGTTTGTTGCAAATTCCTCTGCATACAAACGGTATTTACCGAAATCAACGTGAAGAGATGCATCCGTGCCCAAAAGGAAAACAAATATTATTTTGGTTATGGCTGTAAAAAGGAACAGATATAACGCGAGCTTATAGGCAGGAACGTCTTTCAAGCGCGCATATATTTTAACTCCAAGCTTCCGTATTCTTTCGCGCGTGAAGAAAAGCAGTGCGGTTAATCCGAATATCAGAACCGCACCGACGATGAACGCGACCCCGTTCGACATAATATAGCCGAAAAGCGTCATACCCATAGTGAATATCATTACTGTCAGCAGTATAAGGAATACGATATCTACCGTTTTTACGATAAACCTTGACATATTCTTTCCCTCGTATTACAAAGAATAGACTATAACTCCGACAACGATTACTCCTAATCCCAAAGCCTTTTTAAAGCTGATTCTTTCCTTGAGGAAGATTCGGCTCAATGCGGCAACGAAGAAATACTCCGATGCACCCAATATCGGCGCCATAGAAAGCGGAACGACTCTATACGAGAATATGGTAAGAAAGGTCGCCGCAACGAATATCATATAAGCCGTTATGGTATACGGATTAAGATACTCTATAAGAAGCTTTTTATATTTTTTCGCAAGCTTTAATAATTTACTTTTGCTGTTACGGCATTTTTCCGCAAAGCTCGGATAATGCGCATTAACAAAGGTGAATATATTATTATCTGCCTTTTTGCTACTGCTTTTTTTCAGCATCATCTGGGCGATCGCTGAAATAAATACGCCGCTTAAATATAAGCCGCAATGAATTATAAAATCACTCATCTGATGTCACCACTATCAGCACGCCGACAAGAACTATCGCCGCACCTATATACATTTGCAGAGAAATCGTTTCGTTGAATATGGTCACACCCCAGAGCATAGACCATATCATACCTACCGATTTATTACAGAAAGCAACCGTAAGCGGGAGATGCTTCAGCACCTGCTGCCACAACAGTGCATACACGAACAAAATAAATATCTCGCCTGCATAAAGGCCGATAAACGGAAGCGACAAAAACGTTTGTGCCGACGCGAGCTTTGATAATACGCCGCCGAACGAGAGAAAGCATACCAAAATATGCAATATAAGAAACCAAAAGGCTTTTTTGTTCTTACTGTCCGCCATACGCTTATCCTTTCACCGTAATATAATAACCGACTCGCGTGCCGCTATCGGTAACGTTACCGGCGTTTTCCATTTCGAAATCGCTCACGCGGTAGATCATATCCTCGTTATACTGCTTCCAAGCATAGAATTCATCTACGTCATTCTGATCGAACAAAAAGTGTATTTCCGCTTCCCTGTTCAAAGATTTATTTACTGTTTCAGGCTCGTTTCCGCAAGCTACGTCGATTACCATTTTAACAAAATCGTTGCCCGTAGAAAGATACACAAGGTCTGAACCTATGCAATCACCGCCCATACGTGCGCCGATCTCAATTATCCTTACGTTTCCGTTTTCATCTACGCGGAATTCCGAATGTCCCGCGCTGTTTTCAACGTGCAAAGCATCAAGCGCGGCAAACACCGTCTGCTTTGCCCTCTCAACGATTTCTTCGGAAAGGTCGGACGGCTGTTTGTGTCCCGTTTCTATGAAATGCGGAGCGCCCGTGGTATATTTCTTCGTAACGGCAAGAAACTTATGCTTTCCTTGGAAGCTTATCGTTTCCATGCTGTATTCGTCGCCTGTAAGATATTCCTCGATTATCGCTCTTTTTTCAAATGAGGTTTCGCAGGCATCCATAACAGCTTTTTCGATGCCCTCGAGCGATTCGAGCTTCATTATGTTACGGCTGCCAGAACGGTCGGTCGGCTTCACGATAACAGGAAACGAAAAACCCGCAAGCAATTCTGCAAAATCGTCGTTACCGTCGGAAAGCGCAAATTTCGGACAGGATATCCCTGCCTTCGACAAGGCTTTGCGCATTTCGTATTTATTCGTTTGTATAGCCGTATACTCGGTAGAATTACAGGAAAGACCTAATTTTTCGGCAACGTAATTTACCGTTATCGCCGCAAGATCGGACGCTATCGAGCAAACGCCGTCGGGTTTTATTCGACGGCATTCTTCTAATATTTCATCTTTTTCAACAATGCTTACAGGGTAAAAATAATCTGCTGTTTTTTCTCCCACCGCACCGTCACGCCACGCAAACACGTGCGTTTCGTAACCAAGCGATTTCGCTTTCAAAATCAATTGATTCTGAAAATCGTTCGCTCCGATTATAACTAATTTTTTCATTCTAAACCCCCGTTTTATAAACGGTCATTTATTTGTAAAAACGATTTATTGCTTCTGTTACCGTATCGACCTTTTCGGGTTCGATTCCGTAATACATCGGCAGACGTGCCAAGCGTTCGCTTTCCTTGGTGGTATATTTGTCCTCACCGAAGAAGGTTCCGTATTTGAGTCCTGCAGGTGCGGAATGAAGCGGAATATAGTGGAACACCGCACCGATTCCGTTTTCCTTCAAATACGCAATCAAGCGAGTTCTTTCCTCAAGGTCCTTTGCCTTGATATAGAACATATGCGCATTATGAATACAATGCTTGGGAACGCAGGGCAGCTCAATCTTACCCTCGTCTGCAAGCGGCTTGAGTGCATCGTAATAGCGATTCCAGGTAGCAAGACGATTGTTATTAATTTCCTCCGCGGATTCAAGCTGTGCGTAAAGATACGCCGCATTGATATCGCTGGGAAGATAAGACGAACCGAAATCCACCCAAGTATATTTATCCACCTGACCGCGGAAAAATTTACTGCGGTTAGTGCCCTTTTCACGTATTATTTCAGCACGCTCGATATTTTCGCTGTCGCGTATAAGCAACGCTCCGCCCTCGCCCATGCTGTAATTCTTGGTTTCGTGGAAACTGAAGCATCCGTAATCGCCAAAGGTTCCCAAGGGCTTGCCCTTATAGAACGCCATAACGCCCTGCGCCGCGTCCTCAACGACCTTTAATCCGTGACGGTTCGCAATATCCATTATAGCATCCATTTCGCAGGATACTCCTGCGTAATGAACGGGAACGATAGCCTTTGTTTTTTCGGTAACAGCCGCCTCTATAAGCGTTTCATCGATATTCATAGTATCGGGACGGATATCGACGAATACCACCTTTGCACCGCGACCGACAAATGCATCGGCAGTGGATACGAAGGTGTACGAGGGCATAATCACCTCGTCGCCGGGCTGAATATCGCAAAGTATTGCCGCCATTTCGAGCGCATGAGTGCAGGACGTGGTGAGCAATGCTTTTTTCGTGCCGGATTGAGCTTCGATCCAAGCATTACATTTTTTGGTGAAGCTTCCGTCGCCGCAGATCTTATGGCTTGCGATAGCTTCTTTTATATATTCTGTTTCCTTGCCGACAAACGGCGCAACGTTAAACTCTATCATACAATTTATCCGCCTTATTCAGCGTCCTCATCATTGTTTTTTCTGACGATCTCTCTTATACGGTATTGCTGGAGATTGCTTACCGTCATATATATTCTGCCGATATATTCACCGATAAAGCCGAGCGAAAGCAATATAAGTCCGCCGATTATGAGTAACACAGATATCGTGAAGGCATCGCCCAGGGTCATATATGAATTTACGATTTTTGTGATAATTGTAGCGATTCCCGTGATAACGCCAAAGCACGCAATAATAATACCTGCAGCGGCAATCATACGCAAGGGAGTAACTGAGAAATTCGTAAATCCGTTTATCCAAAGCTTTAAAAGCTTTTTGAATGTATAATTTGAATGACCCTCCATACGAGCTCTGTGAGTCATTTCTATTTCGGTAACCTTTCCGATGAGGGTATTAAGATAACCCATCATAGAGGGAAACGGGCTGGTATAGTGCTCGTACGAATCGATTGCAAAGCGGCTTATCGCATAAAAGCTCGATACGTGAACGCCCTTTACTCGAGTTCCGTTCATTTCGGATATCTTTGCATTTATCTTACTTGTTATACGCTTGAAGAAGCTATGCTTTTTATGCTTGAAATATGCATAAACAACGTCATATCCCTCCATAACCTTGTTTGCAAGAGGAATAATTCCGTCGGCAGGGTGCTGACCGTCATCGTCCATAAACACCAAAACATCGCCCTTTGCAAAAGGAACAGCCGCAAGCTTTGCAGACGCCTGACCAAAATTACGAGAAAGGTTTACACCTATTATTTTTTCATCGTTTTCACAAAGTTCTCTGATAACAGAAAAGGTGTTGTCAAAGGGATAATCGTTGACCAATATTATCTGATAATCATATCCGGGATTGTTCTTTATTGTTTCTCTGATTTC
Source organism: Eubacteriales bacterium (assembly GCA_045593165.1). GTDB lineage: Bacteria > Bacillota > Clostridia > Oscillospirales > CAG-382 > Coliplasma. The sequence goes on along the minus strand of JAZNWF010000075.1, from coordinate 13,417 downwards.
ATCTACAACCTTGCCGATGGTTTTTTCGGATTTGTAGCAAGGTATCGCAACAGAAATGAGCATAGGTACGACTCCTCTGAAGTTTTTATGCGCAATCTTACTTTTGTTATAAAACCGCGCAAATTGTCAAATACATAATAACATATATAAAAGTAAAAAGCAACATTTTTATCAATTTTGGATACATTCCCAACAACAAACTCTAAAATACACCTTGTTTTATTTCTTCGGGTATGATATAATTATGAAGAGTTTGCGTGACCTTATACAGTATTACATGCAAAAAGGAAGAACCGATATGGATATTAAAGGCAAGAGAATGTTGATTCTCGGCGGAACGACCGCTACGCTTGATCTCGTTAAAAACGCAAAGGAAATGGGGCTTTATACCGTTGTTACCGATAATATCGACGGTGGAGTTTCCAAGGAATTGGCAGACGAAAAGGCAGACGTAAGCACCACCGATATCGAAGGACTCGAGCAGCTTATAAAGGATCGAAGTATCGACGGCGTATTCTGCGGACCAAGCGAATTCAACATAAGAAACCTGATTCGTCTTTGCGAAAGAACAGGACTCCCCTGCTACACCACTATGGAGCTTTGGGATCACTGTGCAAACAAGGACGAATTCAAGCAATTCTGCATAGACTACGGTGTGGATTGCCCTCGAAAATACAACGTGGATGAAAATTCATCCGACGAAGAGCTTGATAAGGTGGATTATCCCGTTATAGTCAAGCCCGTAGACGGCTCAAGCTCCAACGGCATTTCGGTATGCATGGACAAGAGCACTCTTCGCGATGCCTGCAGATTTGCAATGAAATATTCAAAATGCAAGCGCATCGTAGTAGAAAAGTACATTGAAAACGGCGGCGAGCTTTTCGGCGCACGTTATATAATTTCCGACGGTGTTGCGTATCCGTATCTGCTTATCGATACCTACGTAGCTGACCCCGTCGGCAGAAAAAGCCTTATCAGCCACTGCACCTTCACCCCGTCCAAGTATTCCGATTATTATATGAAGAATATGGATGCCTGCGTACGCAAGATGCTCAGCGGCATGGGACTTAAAAACGGAACAGCATTCTTCCAGGCGCTTCCCTATAACGGAAAGATTTATTTTCACGAAATGGGATATCGCCTGAGCGGCGGTATGCTCTTCAAATTTACGCTTCCCCTTATGGGTATAAACGATATGAAAATGATGATACGTTATGCTATGGGCGGCGAAATGTGCACAGACGAAGAAAAGAGTAAGCTCGACGTCACCTGTAACGGTAAGATTGGCGCACAGCTGAACGTTCCCCTTTCCGCAGGCACGCTCGCTTCTATAGAAGGATTAGAGGAATGCAAGAGCATTTCCTGTGTAAGCGACTTCATTCAGTATTATCACGAGGGCGAAACAGTATCCGAAAGCGCAATCGGCACGTTAGGGCAGCACTTTGGAAGATTCACTCTTATATCCGATAATATGGATGAATTATACGAAACAGTAAATATTATAAATAGCAAGCTTGTTATTCGCGATACTAACGGAAATTTGATGAACGCGATGAAATTCGATATCAACCGCGCTCAAAACTAAACGTTTAGTCGGCGTGCTTTGCACAAAGGCCGAGCATTTGTAGAAAAACGAGGTATTTTGTAATGAAAGGCATTATTTTGGCAGGCGGTTCGGGCACAAGACTGTATCCCCTCACCATTGTAACATCAAAGCAATTGCTTCCCATTTACGACAAGCCTATGATCTATTACCCGCTTTCCACACTTATGTTAGCAGGTATAAGAGATATTTTGATCATTTCCACTCCTCAGGACCTACCCAATTTCGAAAGACTTTTGGGCAACGGCGAAAGCATCGGCGTAAGGCTTTCATACAAGGAACAGCCCTCACCCGAAGGACTTGCGCAAGCTTTTATAATCGGAGAGGAATTTATAGGTAACGACCCCTGCGCTATGGTTTTGGGCGACAACATATTCTACGGAAGCGGATTCGTAAGAATGCTCCGTAATGCGGCTGCACAAAGCAAAGCAGGCAAGGCAACCGTTTTCGGATACTACGTAAACGATCCCAAAAGCTTCGGCATCGTAGAGTTTGACGAAAACAACAAGGCTATTTCGATAGAAGAAAAGCCCGAAAATCCGAAATCCAATTACTGCGTAACCGGATTATATTTCTATGACAACACCGTTGTAGAAAAAGCAAAGCGCGTAGAACGTTCGGCACGCGGTGAATACGAAATTACCGACCTTAACAGAATGTATCTCGAGGAAGGCAATCTTAACGTTGAAATCCTCGGACGCGGATACACCTGGCTTGACACCGGTACGGTAGAAAACCTTACTGAAGCGGCGGATTTTGTAAAGACCATCGAAACCCGTCAGAGTATTATTATTTCTGCACCCGAGGAAATTGCATACAGAAACGGTTGGATCTCCTTGGAAAAGGTAAAGCAGGCGATTGCTATGTACGGCAAATCCGCATACGGCAAGCACCTTACCAACATAATAGAAGGCAGAATCAGATAAAACAGAACGGAGAGCCATAATGAAGATATTGATTACCGGCGGCGCGGGCTTTATAGGCAGTAACTTTGCCTATTATATGCTCGAAAACCATCCGGATTATGAAATAACGGTTCTTGATAAGCTTACATATGCAGGCAATCTTCACACCCTGAAGGATGCTATGAATAATCCCAAATTCAGCTTTGTAAAGGGCGACATTACGGACAGAAAGTTTGTATTTGAGCTTTTTGAAAACAGAGGATTTGACATTGTCGTAAACTTCGCGGCAGAAAGCCACGTAGACCGCTCGATTCTCGAGCCCGAGGTATTTTTAAAAACAAACGTACTCGGAACGCAGGTTCTTATGGACGCATCGAGAAAATTCGGTGTAAAGCGTTATCATCAGGTTTCAACCGACGAGGTATACGGCGATCTTCCGTTAGACAGACCCGATTTATTCTTTGAGGAAACCACACCGCTTCACACGTCGAGTCCCTATTCGGCGAGCAAGGCAGCGGCCGACCTTTTGGTTTTATCGTACTTCCGCACCTATAAGCTCCCCGTAACCATTTCGCGATGCTCGAATAACTACGGACCGTACCACTTCCCCGAAAAGCTGATACCGCTGATGATAATCAACGCGCTCAACGGCAAATCCCTGCCCGTTTACGGCGAAGGTATTAACGTGCGCGATTGGCTTTACGTTGAGGATCACTGCTCTGCAATCGACCTGATCATACACAACGGAAGAATCGGAGAGGTATACAACGTCGGCGGCCACAACGAAATGAGGAACATCGACGTCGTACGTCTTATCCTTAAGCACCTTGGCAAGAGCGAGGAACTTATCACCTACGTCAAGGACCGCGCAGGCCACGATCTAAGATATGCAATCAATCCCGAAAAGATAAGCAAGGAGCTTGGCTGGACACCCAAGACCGCTTTCAAGGACGGAATCAAAAAGACGATCGATTGGTATCTCGAAAACGAGGATTGGTGGCAAAATATCGTAAACGGCGACTATCAGAACTATTACGATACAATGTATAACAACCGTTAAATAAAAGCAATCACCCGAGGCTTATTATAGCTCTCGGGTGATTTTTTACACAAAAAAGAGGCACAACACGCCCCAACATTATCAGTATATCACATATGCATTTGAATGTCAATATATCCCATACGCAAAAATGTCATATGCTACAATTTTCTGCCATTTAAATAAATTTATTTAGGTAATTTTGTATACATTGCGTATTGCACAGCAGGAAAAACTATGATAATATAAAGACAAGGAAAGGGTGAGTCCAATGTACAGGTAAAGCCTGAACAAGAAATCCTCCGAATATTGACGATGTGAAGCAATAGTTTTACCGAGGTCAAGAAACTGCAGCTGTGCGAAAGGAACAGAGGTACACTCCAATGGTTTGATCGGGTTTAGTTCCCATTTGGTAAGCGTACAAACAAAATAAGGTTGCCGACCGCTTTACTTCTCATTTTAGTTTATATATAGATGGTCGACGCCGTAGGATGAATGAAACGCTTGCCCACATAAAGAAAGAGAGGTTAACCAATGATGTTGGATACCAAGACACAAAATAAATAACCCTTGGTTGCAAACAAATAGATCGGCAACCAAGGGTTATTTTTTATACAAAAACCGCGATGCATTTTACTGCATCACGGTCATTTTTTTATTTAGCCTATTTTTTCTACGGTGTATCCGCGTTCTCTTAGCAACGCTACGATTCCATCGTCACCAAGGAAATGCGCCAAGCCTACAACAACGAATACTTCCTTACCTTCTTCAAGCTTTTCTTCGCAGAAATCCGCCATACCTACATTGCGGTCTATCATCATTGCCTGCCAATATTCTTCGTATATACCTTCGATCTGTTCGGGAGCAGGAATAGCCATACTTGTAAGCAATTCTTCATCTCCGACTCCCCATGCGTTAACTTGCATTACAGTACCGCGCTTTAAGCTTCCATCTTTATATCCGTTAACCGCATTTACAAGCAAAGCCTCTTGAAGTTCGGGAGAGAATCCGGCAAGCATTTCGTATTGAAAAACCGCTGATTCCACTTCTAAAATCGTTTTTTTAGTTTTCTTGGCATCCTTCAAGAAAAACATATCGATTCCAAGCTTCACATCCAGATCGGTATCCACAATTGCAAGATTTTCGATCAACGAAAACCACATCACAGGCTTCATAGAATCATATACTGACATATACATATTATTATCAGTCAAAATTTCAACCGCAGCTTCGTAAACATCGGAATCTATATGATCCGAAATTTTCGACCCGTCGGTATAAACCATAAGCTTTGCCATTTCATAAGCTGCAGAATAATCGGACTCAAGCGCTACGATGTCGCATTCAACCGCCAAAGCGTCCGCATTCTTATAAGCATCCAATATCTCGTTAGGCAGCGGATAATACTCCTCTATACCTACGTGTATCGAGCCAAGCATCCATATTACATCACCGTCACTATCGGTCGCCTTCCAGAAAAGCGGAGTCACAGTAGATTCGTCTTCTTCGGGCTCGGATTCGGAAACGCTTTCATCCTCCGACTGCGTTTCGTTGCTTTCATCTGACGAAATGGCATCGGAAGCTGTTTCGGAGGTCGTTCCGGAAGTGATTTCGCTTACCGTCGATTCGGTTGACCTCGAATCCTCATCGGTGCTTTTGGTATCGGCACAAGCACAGGCGATAAAAACAACCAGCAAGCACAACACAAACGATATGAATCTTTTCATACATACCTCCTATATTTGCAAAAGCCGACAAAACGTCGGCTTTTACTATACAATAATATTATTCTGAAAGAGCTTTATTAAATGCGGTGTCCATATTTTCTTCAGAGAGAATAACAATAACGTAGTCAACAATAGAATCGCCTTCGCCTGCGTACTGGTTAAGGCCGGTGAATTCTACGTTAAAGTCACCGTTTCTGATAAGAAGAGTCTTTTCGAATCTTTCAAGAAGAATATCGGTGAACGAGAACGAACTGTAATCGCGGTAAATAACTGCAGTAGGAAGACCCGCATCGGTACGCTGGGTATCGATAAATAAACGTTCAGCCACGCCGTTGATTCCGTCGGAATTGTTCGAGGTAGTGAAGTAGGTATAGTTGCCGTTTTCAGCATCTACGTACTTTTTAAGCGACGCGATACTGGAAGTACCTGTGCCGTCAGTACCGAGTTTCAAATCGAAATTAGGAGTTGCGGTTATGATATCTTCGGTGATTACAGTGTTATCAAGCTCACGGTAGATTACCATGTTTCCGCCGAGCACGGTTTTGGGTTCGCTCCAGGTAAAGTCTTCCTCGCCTCTTGCGGTTGCAGACGGGAATCTTTCAGCAACCCTATTCATAATCTCGCAATAGGTAAGATATGCGCCGTAATCGGTAAGCGCGCTATCGGTTGTACGGAAGAAGCGATCCTTTGCTTCAAAGCTTTCGTCAGCGAGAAGTGCATTGAACACATCGCGCATATCTATAACGGTAGCTCTGGTATTCTTAAGAGTTTCGCTAACCTGATCATAAACGGTGGTGGTAGGAGCTTTTACTATACCCTCAGGGAACACACCGTCATAAATGGTAGTAGCGTCAGGAATAAGAACATAGATCATTTCAACAGTCTGACCTACTGCCTTATTGTTATACATAGTAACGTTATTCGAAACGGTATTACGAATGGTGTTAAGCTGAGAAGCGGTATACAAGTTACTGCCGTTTGCGTTTACAGCCATGTAATCGAAATACAACGAAGAGTCCAGACCAACAGATACGCTCATACCGTCATGACGGCTATCAGCTGTGGCATCCTTATAAAGCAATTCGTCCCAAGGCTTCGATTTTTCTTTATCTCCCTGCTGTGCAGTTATGGAAACAAGATTGGTATCGCTGGGAAGCTTGAACTCTATAACGAAATATCCATCCTTGGAATTGGTGGTCGATACAGAATCGCCGCAGGAAACCTCGATTACAGATCCGTCCTCACAGGTGCCGGTAATCGCGATAGTGGTAGGATTCATATATACGATATCAGTAACGGTAGGAGCGATAGACTGATTTTCACCGGGCGTTAAGTCTTTAACGTCAGACGTATCGCCCTCTTCGATATCGCCACCGAGGTCGAGACTGTTATCCATCATCTCTTCTACCTCATCGAGGTTAACGCACGCGGAAAACACTACCGCAAGCATCATGATCAAGCCAAGCATCATAGCGATGCGGCGGATCGTTTTAACATTATTTTTCATTTGAATGCCTCACTTTTTGGAATCAATAGTGACTGTTATTTAAGATACTCACGGCAAAGCCCGTGGGTCGCTTTTATTCTTCTTCGTTCTTCTTCGCTTCGGCGATAACCTTCTGTGCAACTTCAGCAGGCGCTTCTTCGTATCTTACAAAATCGAAGTTGTAAGAACCACGGCCCTGAGTCATAGCGCGAAGCTGAACAGCATAGACGGTCATTTCCGCAGAGGGAATTTCCGCTTCGATTACGGTATAGCCCTTACGAGTGCTTTCGCTCATACCCATAATTCTGCCACGGCGTTTGCTTACGTCACCCATAATATCGCCGGAGTAAGCAGTAGGTATGGTACACTTAAGGTATCCGACAGGCTCCAATATAACGGGGCTTGCCTTGGGAAGACCTTCTTTATATGCAAGCTTTGCAGCAAGCTTGAACGAAATTTCATTGGAGTCAACGGGGTGATAAGAACCATCGAACAGGTCAGCCTTCAAGCCTACAACAGGGAATCCTGCAAGTACGCCCTTAAGCATAGCCTCCTGCAAGCCCTTTTCAACTGCAGGATAGTAGTTCTTCGGAACGTTACCGCCGACAACGCTCTGAGTAAAGGTCAAGCCCTCTTCTTCACCGGGGGAGAAGGTGATCTTAACGTGGCCGTACTGACCCGATCCACCCGACTGCTTCTTATGCTTACCTTCAACAGAAATGCTCTTCTTGATGGTTTCGCGGTATGCGATCTTCGGTTCGGCAAGTTCAACTGCTGTGCCGAATCTGCTCTTAAGCTTGGAGCATACAACGTCGAGATGTATATCACCCATGCCGGAAATGGTGATCTGCTTGGTTTCTGCATTATTGGTGTAACGGAGGGTAGGATCTTCCTCGAGCAATCTGATAATACCCTGAGAAACCTTATCCTCATCGTTCTTGGAAACCGGCTTGATAGCCATAGTGTAATAGGGCGAAGGGAATTCGATCTTAGTGAATTCGTTACCAGCGGGGCTGTTGCTCAAGGTATCGTTAACGCCGGTATTAACGAGCTTAACAGCATAACCGATATCGCCGGTTACGAGCTGATCAACCTCGATTTCCTTCTTACCTACGCAGATACAGATCTTGGAGAATTTTTCCTGCTGGCCGGTAGTGATGTTATTAAGAACCTGATCCTTCTTTAAGGTTCCGTTCATAACCTTGAAGAATACCTTCTTACCGAAGTTATCTGCAAGAACCTTGAATACAAACAGCTGTGTTTCACCGTTTTCATCTGCATACTTCATCATATCAAGAGGAGATACGAACGAAGCCGCTGCGGTATCAAGGAAGAAGCGAATGCCCGCAAGATCGGTAGCAGAGCCGCAGAATACGGGTGCGATATCGCCGCTGAGCAAGCCAACGTTAAGTGCGTTGTGCTTTTCTTCTTCAGTGAAGGGTTCTTCCATAAGGAATTTTTCCATAAGCTCTTCGCTGGTAAGAGCAAGAGATTCAACAAGTGCTTCCTTATAGTTTTCGATCATCGGCTGATACTTATCGGGAAGAGCAACCTCGATACGCTTACCGGTCTTCTTTTCGCAAGTGAAGACCTCGTCGGTAATAAGGTTATAAAGGCCTACTTCGCCCGTACCTTCGTTAAACGGAATAAGCAACGGGCAAACAGACGTACCAAACTGTTCACGAAGACCGTTGAAGGTTGCTTCGAAATTGGAATTTTCGTCGTCGATCTTATTTACGAAGAAAGCCTTGGGTTTGCCTGCGGAAACCTCCCAAGCAATTTCAGTACCTACCTTGCATCCGCTCTTTGCATCAACAACGATAACGGTACTTGCCGCAACGGTAGCAGCCGCCTTTGCTTCACCTGCAAATCCGAACATACCGGGCGCATCAAGTATATTTATTTTCTTGCCGTTCCATTCGAGGCTGGCAAGCGCAGTGGAAATAGAATAACCTCTTTTTATTTCTTCAGGATCAAAATCACAAACGGTGTTACCTTCGGAGGGCTTTCCAAGTCTATCGGTTACCTTTGCAAGATAAAGCATAGCTTCCGCAAACGATGTTTTACCGTCGCCGCTATGTCCGACAAGACAAATATTTCTGATTTGAGAAGATGAAAAATTAGCCATTTAAGATATCCTCCTAGCAATAGTTATACACATAATAGTATTATATATTACAAAGGACAAATAATCAAGTATAAAATTGGGTTTTTTATGCCAATTAACCAAATTTTTTACAACTTTTTAAAATTACATCATCAAAAATGATATCAATCCAACCGGCAACAGCCAGAAAAGCTGGAACGCCACAGCATGCAACGACGTTATCGCTCCGATGCCGCCAGTAACCGCCAGAAACGCAACGGTTGCAAACGAAAGCAGCACGCTTATCATCGTTATAATAACGTTGCTTTTGGTAATGTGACGAGCCTTATCGCAGAGCGCAAACATCATAAGGAAATTATGTAGTGTGGAATTACATACAATACCGCTATCCACACGCTCCACCTCACCCGCAACGTCTTCGGGATCGATTCCGCGAAGCACCGATATAGGACATTTACGGAATTTTATTCCCGAATTAATAAGCTCGTTATTGATGTTCGGGTCAAGCGTTTTTATGCCAAGGCAAAGTCCTGCCTTATACATATCCTTAAGCAAGGAATCAAACAACGGGTTAATAGAATACTTAATATACAGCTTGGCGGCAATTTTTTCATCCTCGACAACGTACATTATCGAGCCAACGCCGCGTTCATACGCCTCGTCACCCTCATCAACAGGCGCTTCAAAACGATAGCGACGCATATAGCTACGCTTGCCGAGGAAGTATTTCCTACCCTCCATAGCAATACAAAGTCCATCGTTCGCGCTTTCTATAACACGTATCATAGACGGTTTTTCTACGTTTCCGCTAAGGGTTGCGGAAAGCACCTTTGCAAGCGGTCCGCCTACGTATCCAAATAGCTTTGCAAGATCGGTTATAACGGCATCTATGCGGAAATCACCGTACATGCGAATATTAGTTATTTTAACAAGGTTTGCGGGATACACCTCGGTATCGGCAAACGAAAGAACAGATGCAGCAGAATACTCATCGGCAATAGCGCTTCCTATAAACGCAGTAGAGTGCTTTGCACCGATTCTGTTCGCAGATACTACGGGTAAGGATATCATAAAGAACGCCGTAACAGGCACGCTGGTAGCGATAATTATCGAAAAAGCAGAGTACGCCGCAACAGTATCGCTTCCGAGCAGACTCATTGTAACAAACAGCGCCGCGCCGGCAACAAACACAATAGGAACTATAAAATTAAGTACGTCTTCAAATTTGGTGCGTTTTTCGGTTCTTTCTACAAAGCGTTCAACGAATCGAGTGCGTTTTACTGTGTAGATCTCGCTATCTTCGAAAAGATATTTATAGAATTCATCCGCTTCTCTTGTTCCGCCCTTTAGCTCGCATGCAGTATATTTAGGACGCTTGGATGCAACTATTCTGAAGCATCGATAATCCTTCTTCGCACACAGATATGACGAAACGGCAGAGCACAACGCCGCAAACGCAGACGGAAGATTAAACAGTTTAAGCGTGGGATCAGTAGGTATCGTAAACATAACAACAAGTGAATACGCCGCCGCGAAGAATATCGAAACAACCAAAAGACTGTCCGTATTCAACGAAAAACGCGTTATTCCCTTAATTCCGTTACGAACCGAGCCAAACATAGTCAACGCGATAAAGAACAGCAATTGCAGATCGATAAGCACGTAAAGCATACCGTATCTTCCCTGTCGTAAAAATTCGGGATGCATCGAGCTATCCTTGGTTGCAAGCTCCAAAAACAATATACCGAGTGAAAGAACCGCTACGATAATCATTTTCAAAAACGATTTGCGCATACGATTTCGATAGTGAGCAGCCACCTCAGCATTCTGCTCACGCGAGGTGTATTTTATTGAAATTTCGGAATTATCGATAGCCCTCGCGTGCGATTTATTGCGGTTTTTAAGCGCAATTTCCTCAAGCTTGCCATCCTCATCATCCATCATTTCAAACGCTAAGCGCAGATTTATATCCATTTCATCAAGCTGTTCCTCGCCAAGAAGAGAAAGCTTGTCATCATCGGTCACGAATTTAACTTGACTATCGTTTTCATCGTTTTCGAATTCAAATTCGCCGCTAGTGACCTTTTCGGTGAGCTTTTCGTAATCGGAATCAAAGCTCGCAACCTCGCTTTGATCATCTACAGCCGGCTCAAAGCGAATGGTATCGCCCATAGGAAACATTTGCTCTTGTGTATATTCCTCCGGCTTTTCGGCTTCATCATCAGAGAATCGTTCCGAGGCTTGAAAGCTTTTCGGCATTTCCTTTTCCGCATCGGAAAGAGTACGAGTGCGCGCATCGTTTATCATTTCATAAAGCTTTTCTACGTGCTTGCTGGACGATGCATTTTTTTCTTCCGAAAGATATCCTAACAGCTCGGATTCCTCATTCTGCTCAGCTAATTTAAGACGCAGCTTTTGAGTGTCACTCATTTCTCTTTCGATTTTACGTGTACTGTATTTATCAATCAATTCGGCAGTTTCGGCGTTTATACGTTTGGTTACCTTTGTCTGCCTTTTAGGCGCAACGTCGTTCTTCACAACCTTAGTTGCTTCCATTTCGGGTTTTCTTTCAACAACACCGACCTTCATATCGGCGCTGTTTTGCTCTTGCGCCTCACGAAGTAGCTCAAATATATCCGAAGACGGTTTTTTACCGCTTGATTTTGGCATTTGCTTCACCTGCTTTTTAATTATTGCGTTGCATCGCAGCCCCCAACATAACTATTGCTCCGGCATTGGAAACGTTCAAAGAATTTACCGTTCCGTACATCGGAATTCCGGCAATAAAATCGCTTTCTTTCTTTAAAATATCAGAGACGCCCTCACCTTCACTGCCAAGGATAAGTGCGCACGCGCACTTGAAGTCCTGTTCATAATAAGGCTTGCCGCCCGCTTCAACCGCCCATATCCAAACACCGTTTTCCTTAAGCGTTTTGACAGCGTTAGCAAGATTGGAAACTCGCGCAATAGGCATTGCAAAAACCGCGCCTGCACTTGACTTGGCAACAGTTCCATTAACACCTACAGAACGACGTTTCGGTATTATCACGCCGTTCAAGCCCGCGCAATTCGCGCTTCTTATAAGAGCGCCCAAATTGTGAGGATCGTTTATAGAATCGCATATCAGATAAAAGGGCTTTTCACCTTTATTTGCAGTCTGTATAAGCAATTCATCGATCGTAAGATAGTCGGTTTCTGCAGCTACGGCTATTACTCCCTGATGTGCTCCACCGTCCGCCATTTTATCCAATCTGCGCGCATCTGTTTCTACCAAAGGAATACGTTTTTCGTTCGCTTTTGCGCAAATCATACCGAGAACACCGTCGGATGAATCCTTACGTATATATATTCTATCAACAGTCCTGCCGCTTTTAATCAATTCCATAACGGCATTCCTTCCTATGAAAAGACCGTCGGTAGGTTGTTCTGATTTGAAATTTATATTATCTCTCATACCGTTTATCTCCGGATGCACATATTCTTAATTATTATATCACACAAGCAAACGAGTGTCAATTACGCAAACTGCACTAAAATCAATTTCTTAGATATATAAAGTAAAAAAGACAATAAAAAAGCAGTTGCACAAAGCGCAACTGCTTTTATTATTTTATTAGTCCCACCAACCGGATTCTGCTTGAGTTTCGTTATCGCTATTGGTAACTGCAAGAGACGCCGTTATAATATCTTCCGCTTCGAAAGAGATTATTTCAAAAACAGGAGCCGTATATTCGAATTTCATATTTTGTACCTCTCTTTCGTAGTTTAAAATTTCTCTCCCCAAGGAGTATAAATATATTCGCCGTCGGCCCACCAATTAGAATATGCGGAGTCGCTGGCATCAACTATATCGTCACCCAAAGACGTTGCAATCGAGTGAGCAATTATGTCGTTCAGGTCGAGAGCAATAATATTAAATTCAGGAATAAGATATTCTTTTTTCAACCAAAACACCTTCTTGCTGAAATTTTCCCATACTAACAACATATGTAGTATATCAAATAGGATATTGAAAATCAACTATTTTCTAATTAATTTACAATTTGTTCACAAATTCAGAAAACATGCCACTTTAACAAGCGAAGATGTTCATTGATCTAAATTATCCTATTGTGTATCTACTATATCATACGTTGTAAACAATGTCAACAATAAACAACACAAACATAAAATCATTATATCTATATATTTGTATGTATTATACAAAAGCATACACAACATCACAAGGTCGTTATCCCCTTTCCTGATAACAAAAGAAAGACGGCTAAGAGCCGTCTTTCTTAGAAGATCTATAATCTTTTAATTACTTGCGAGTCTTGATAACTACTGCAGAACCTGCGATAGCTACGAGAGCGAGGATTGCGAATACGATCATGTTGGACGCGTCGCCGGGTTCAACATCTTCGGGTTTGCTTTCTTCGCCGCCGTCTTCTACTGCTTCACCGTAGGTGATGTAGAGAGTATCGCGAGCTGCATTTACGCCAAGGTAGTAATCGCTGTCTACTTCGATGGTTTCGTTGTAGATTGCGGTGCCTTCATTGTACTTAGCA
>JAZNWF010000074.1:0-98490 GCA_045593165.1 Eubacteriales bacterium | reverse complement strand
TCAAGGAAGCCGAGGCCGACCTCGACGGCAAGAAGGTTCGTGTTGCTGTCGCTCACGGCACGGGCAACGCTAAAGAGCTTCTTGATATGGTCAAGAGCGGCGAAAAGGAATACGAGTTTATCGAAATTATGGGCTGTCCCGGCGGCTGTGTAACCGGCGGCGGTACTCCTATAGTTGATGCGACAACTCTTTCCTATATCGATCTCAAGACCGAACGTGCAAAGGCACTTTACGGCGAGGATGCAGGTAAGGCAAAGCGTAAATCGCACGAAAACGAAGAGGTTAAGACGCTTTATAAGGAATTCCTCGGTGAACCGAACTCCCATAAGGCTCACGAGCTTCTCCATACTCACTACATTCCCAGACCCAAGTATATTAAGAAGTAATTTCTATAAAAAGGCTTCCGTGAGGAAGCCTTTTTGCTTTTTCACCGTTATATATTACAGAAAGGAATATTTAGGTGAAACGTGACATTCGGATTGTTTGTGCCGATAATTCAGAAATGAATTACGCAAACTACGAATTGGCGGATTATTCGCTTTATAACTGGGTTTTAAGTATATTGGCAAATGAATCTCCCGCTCCCGATAGTGAAAGATTGGTTTGTACTCCTCGCGTTAGGTAAAGCGAAGTATACACGCTATCGACATAATGCGGCAACAAATTATGATTGTTGCATAAAACCACCATTTTGGTGTGGTTTGTTCGAAATATAAATTTGTATATATATACGAAAATAAAAATGTGCACAAAAATATATTATCCAAATGTTGCGTATTTATCAAAAATGTGATAATGTATAGATGGAATCACTCTTATCCTTGATATTTAGTTGGCTTACTTTTTCCTTTCTAACAAATTATAATATTAAGGAGTGAAAAAATGAAAAAGAGTATCCTTTCTATTTGTATCTCTGTTTCTATTCTGTTCTGTTATTCGGGTGCTTCGAATGTCATTTGAGCGAATTCGATAAGCATATCACAAAGTGCGATTGTATCGGAAACAGAAAGTTTGAATGGTTCTGAAATAACTCCGGTTTTGGCAACAAATATTCAAGGTGTTTTTGTTCTTAAAAATATAGGCACTGATTTGGCAATGCAGTACTCCAACGGAAATACATATCAACAACCGATAGACTATTCGGATCAAGGTTTATTGTTTAGAATATCTCCGTATGCAGGAAATGAATATTTAGGGTTGCCGGGAGGAACACATTTATTGGAACCGGTTGTTCTAACCGAAAAGTATATGTCTAAAGGTTCGTATTGGACAAATTACGTAAACTTTCCAACTCATCCGCTTTTAAGTACACTTTGGTATTTTTATTACATAGAAGCCTTTGATGCTTATAAAATTGTTCCTGCAGGTTCAACCGGAACTGCGCTTTCTGCACCCAGCACCACGGCAGGTGATAAAGTTGAAATTATGAACGGAAGCACAACGGATAGCTGGATGATGTGGGAATTAACGCCGAACTTTTCCTGGTATTCGCAAAAAATCCCTCAGTTGGGTTGGAAAACGGGTGTTTTTGACGATGCACGTACTGATGCATTTCCTATTTCTGAATTAATTTTTAGTGGCGGTGAATATGCCGGAAATTCTCTTGCGTATGCTATAGATATGGAAGGTTGTCATTTAAACAGTATTGCTATGTTATTGGCTAATATGGATTATTATACAAATGATTTGAAATACGATGTAAGGTATGGGTCTTATCGCAAAGTTTTTGCTGATCCGTATACTGCCGCTATGACAAATTTAAATATAGGCGATTGGTCAATGGCATCAGACGGCGTTTTGGAAGGTTCTTGGTCAAATCCGATGTATGCTGTTTATTCTCGGTTTACAGATGTTTTTTCAGTAACTGTTACTAAAATAGAGCTTGCTAATTATAATCTTAGACAAAAAGCACAATATGTAACGAATATGTTGGAACTGCATCCCGAAGGATTGATTATAAAATACAGTGGACATTCTGCTGTTGTAATTAGTTCAACATATACTGCCAATACTTCTTTGGACGATATTGATGATTCGTTTATAGTATGTGATCCCGGTAAGATATATTCACATATGGGAAATGCGGTTACTTTAACCCAAAGCAGCAGATCATTATCAGAAGTTGAAAGTATATACTATATTGATCCGCAGTCGTGAATATTTGTTTTCAGAAAGGAGAAAACGGTTATGAAAAAAATATTGTTAATGTTGTTGTCGTTGCTTATCGTTGCATCAATGCTGTATGCGTGTGATGCTTCGGACGTTGCAGATAAACCAAAGGTTTCAGACAATGGTTCTAATAAAGACACCGGAGATGAAATATCGACGATTGATAAAGCTGCCTCCAAGGGTTTGCGGCTTGTTCCTATAAGTAATGTTGTAGAACAACGCTATGTTCCAAGTGCAGTAAATGCCGAAAGCATAACAGAGGAAGAATGTAGGCTTTTGGCAATGGATATGTATAGGGAAGTACTTGCCATAGCAGAAGAATTTTACGGAGTTCCCTGTAGTTTGCTTCGTCCAAGCGGTGTGCCTTATCCCGCAGGTGAAATAGTATATTCTGAAGTTAATTTCTTCGAAGACGAAAATAAGGATTCTCCTATAGAATTTAAAAACGATCCTGATCATCTTCGTAGTGTCGTTGAAAAATATTTTACAGATAGGCTTGTTGAATCGGCATTTAATCTTGAATATCCTTGCCCCATATATGAAGAAAACGGTGTTTTGTACCGTACCGGATATGAAACGGGATCCGGTCAACAAGGACTTGACATAGCTGCAGGAAGAATATTATCTCGTGAAAACGGCATTGTTCGTTATATTTTCCCGATATACCACTTGGATTTCGAAACTAATGATCCGGATAATGATTTTTGGTTTATAGGATATATGGATTTTGCTTTTGAGGGTGGACAATGGAAGGTCGATGATTTTAGATTTTCGGGTATTAAATATTCGAGAGAACATTTTCCGGGCGGAAATGCTGTGGAAATACGAATGGACGATTATTTCGATGAAGGAACGACCGAAACATTTGGAGAAATTTCCGTATCGGTAAGCGGCGGCAAAAATGCGGTTTGCTCGTTTGGTGAAAAAAGCATAAATATAGCTCTCGGATGCAATTCGAGCAATATCGAATCTATCGAAAAAATTGATGGAAATATATTTATAAGCTTTTTAGGTGTATTCGGAGAAAATGAAGTTGTTGTTATTTCCGAATCCGAAGGCAGTATAATTTCGCAGTTTTCTGCGCAAACCTATACGGTCACCGAAGATGGATGGTATTATGTAAATATTGACCGTGCAAATAAAGCTTGTATAATATATAACGAAAACAACGAAGCACTCCGTGAATGCTCGGCGGTAGTGTATGAAGATGCTTTTTTGTTCACTATGCCTGCTATTGCACCGATAGAAAAAATTGAAGTAACCGAAGAAGAAATTTTATTAACTTATAACGATATTTGCTATTAACTTGAATAACAAAAGACGGTTCGTTTGAACCGTCTTTTTGATTATGTAGCTATTAGATTCTTGCTTTGATTTCGTCGACCTTGTCGGTGATTTCCCACTTCACGCCGAGTTCTTCACGTCCGAAGTGACCATAAGCGGCGAGGTTCTTGTAAATAGGCTTGCGAAGGTCGAGGGTTTCGATGATAGCCGCGGGACGAAGGTCGAATACCTCGTTTACGATCTCTGCAAGACGTTCATCGGATACCTTACCTGTGCCGTTGGTGTTAACAAGCACAGACATAGGCTTTGCAACACCGATAGCGTATGCAACCTGAACCTCACATCTGTCAGCCACGCCTGCAGCAACGATGTTCTTTGCAACGTAACGAGCCATATATGCTGCGGAACGGTCAACCTTGGTCGGGTCCTTTCCGGAGAATGCTCCGCCGCCGTGGGAAGCATATCCGCCGTAGGTATCAACGATGATCTTACGTCCGGTAAGACCGCTGTCACCGTGCGGGCCGCCTACAACGAAACGACCGGTCGGGTTAACGTATATCTTGGTGTTGTCATCTATGTACTGTGCGGGAACGGAGGGGATAATAACCTCACGGATGATATCCTCGCGGATCTGTTCAAGTGTAACGTCCTCGGCATGCTGAGAGGAAACAACGATAGCATCTACGCGAACGGGCTTGTTGTCATCATATTCAACGGTAACCTGAGTTTTGCCGTCTGCACGGAGATAAGGAAGAGTACCGTTCTTGCGCACCTCGGAAAGACGCATAGCCATATGCTGTGCGAGAGATATAGGCATGGGCATCAATTCGGGAGTTTCGTTGCAGGCAAAGCCAAACATCATACCCTGGTCGCCTGCGCCGGTGTCCTTGTCGTCCTTCATTTCGCCGCTCTTTGCTTCAAGCGCCTTGTCAACGCCCATAGCGATGTCGGGAGACTGACCGTGGATAGCAGTGATAACGCCGCAGGTATCGCAATCGAAGCCCTTTTCGCTGTGGTCATATCCGATGCCGCGAACGGTTTCACGTACGATAGTCTGAAAATCGGGCTTGGCGGTGGTGGTGATTTCGCCCATAACCAAAATCAAGCCGGTGGTGCAGGCAGTTTCGCAGGCAACACGTGCCATAGGGTCAACCGCGAGTATAGAGTCAAGAACCGCATCGGAGATCTGATCACAGATCTTGTCGGGATGTCCCTCGGTAACGGATTCACTGGTGAAAAACTTTCTCATTTTTAAAATCTCCTTTTTAAGATAAAAAATACAAATAAAAAACGTTCTTTGACAGATGTCTCAAAGAACGCAAAAGGGCACAAATCTTTAAAACATCTCATCTTTCGTTATAAAACGCTGAATTGACACCTTGCATTTTGTAGGTTGTCGTGGGTTCATCGGGCAGCTCCCTCCGCCACTCTTGATAAGAATGTACCATAATAATATCACGGGTTTGGTTCTATGTCAATAAGAGAGGAAAAAATATTTTCGAAAAAAATAAAAAAATCGAAAATTTGGTATTGACAAAGCCTTAATCATCTGTTATACTAACCAAGCTGTCGCGGAAAAGCGGCGAGAACATGGCGGAATAGCTCAGTTGGCTAGAGCAATCGGTTCATACCCGATAGGTCGTGGGTTCAAGTCCAACTTCCGCTACCATTACGGCCCGTTGGTCAAGCGGTTAAGACACCGCCCTTTCACGGCGGTAACAGGAGTTCGATTCTCCTACGGGTCACCAAATAAACATCCGAACGTTGTTCGGATGTTTATTTTTTGTTCTACGAAATAAAATGTTAATCAATTGTTTACTTTATCCGCGTCAATTTGGCGCGGATGTTGTTTTTATCTACTTGTAAATTTTTTTGCATTGTGCTACAATATATTATAAATAGGATGGAGGCGATAAAAATGTTTAAAAGCATATTCGGTAAATATCTTACTGCGTTTACCGTTATACTTGTTTCCTGTATCGCCGCCATTTTGCTTGCGGTCACCTCGCGTATTGCAGGTGATAGCTACACGATGCAACGCGAAACCATGAAATCTGCATCGGGAAGCACCTCGCTCGTCGTTCAGGCGTATCTCGATTCGGCGGGATATGATCAGATATATACTGCGTTTTCTCCCAATAGCGATCTGCAGGTGCTTGTAGATTATACCGCAACATCCTCGAATTCCGATATATATATTTTTGATAGCGAGGGACTTTTAGTCGGTACGTCGGATGAAAAATACCAGGACGGCGAGCATCGCTTGAGCGGTATGGCGTGTAATACCATTTTCTCAACTGACGATAGCTATGCGCTCAGCACGATAGACGGCTTTTTTGCGACCAATCATCTTAATAGCTATACGGTATCACGCATATATGATGAAAAGATGCTAGTGCTTGTAAGTATGGATAATTACAGCAGCGTTATCTTTTCAAAGGATATAATCATTGTTGCCATAACCGTTGCATTGTGGGTATTTTTAGCGGCGATGATCTCGTTGTACGTTATTTCACGCCGTACCACCGAGCCGTTGAGCGAAATTATATCTGCCGCGAAAAGCTATGCAAAGGGCAGATTCGATCAAAAAATAACCGTCGTTGGGCAGGATGAGGTTGCCGAGCTTGCATCCGCTATAAACGATATGGCAGTATCGCTTAAGCATATCGATGAGGTGCGTAATTCGTTCCTCGGCAATGTTTCGCATGACCTGCGTACGCCGATGACTACCATAGCAGGCTTTGTCGACGGTATTCTTGACGGAACCATCCCTCCCGAAAAGCACGAAAAATACCTTAATATAATATCGCAGGAGGTAAGAAGACTTTCCAGACTTGTGAATACTCTTTTGGAGGTTTCGCGTCTTGAAAGCGGCACGGACCTGAAGCCGTCGGATTTCAATTTGTCCGAAACCGCCCGTTCGGTGCTTATCTCTCTTGAATCTAAAATAAGTAAAAAGAATATCGATATCGATTTTGATACCGGCGAATTTGACGTTTATGCAAACGCCGACCCGGATTCGATCTATCGCGTAATATTCAATCTTATGGATAACGCTGTAAAATTCACGCCCGAATCGGGTAAGATATCCATAAAGCTCGGTGTTGTTTCCGATAAGAGAGTCCGTAAGGCGGAATTTGTCATTCGCAATACGGGCGAGGGAATACCGAAAGAGGAATTACCTCACGTGTTCGAGCGTTTCTATAAAACCGACCGCTCGCGTGGACTCGATAAGAGCGGAACAGGCCTTGGGCTTTATATAGCAAAAACGTCTATACAAAACCACGGAGAAGACCTTACCGTCGATTCGGTAAGCGGCGAGTATACCGAATTCCGCTTTACGTTGCCGATGGCAATAGTCGAGGTGGTTTCACGCCGTTAAGTGTGTTTTAAGTTTGATAGATTATTATTCAGTTGTCAAAAGGAAATAAAGGAGCAAAGCAAATGTCCGATTTCAATAGCTTTAACAATCAAACCCCGCCGAATAACGACAATCGACCCGATTATTCGTATAGTTGGAGCGGCTCAGATAATAACGGCGGTAGAAATAAGGGAACGAAAACGCTTGCGATAATTGCTATTATCGTTGCGTTGATATCCGTGGTCACCTTGGGTGTCGTTCTGATGGATAACGGTATCGGCACCGCACCGTCGGGCGATACGTCAAAGGGTGCGAGCGAGGATGTAAGCAACACAAGTGACGTGAGCGGTATCACAAGTGACGAAGTGTCCGTGCCCGATAATACCGATTCCGATTTTTCGGGGCCTGCGATTTCGGACGATGCATCAAGCGATCTGTCCACTCAGCTTACACAGATATATGAAAACTGCTCTCCCTCCTGCTGTACCGTAAAGGTAAGCGTAAGAGGTCAGCTCTATTCTATCGGAAGCGGCTTCGTTTACGATTCCGAGGGCGGCTATATCGCAACAAACCATCACGTTATCGAATCGGGCACCGAAATCGAGGTGGAATTCTATAACGGTGAAACCTATGAAGCAACTGTTGTCGGAAGCGATTCCGTGACCGACCTTGCGATATTGCACGTGGACGTAGAAAATCTTCCTCAGGTATCGATAGGCGATTCGAATTCCAAAAAGGTAGGCGAAACCGTAATTGCTATCGGTACTCCGTACGACGAAACGCTTGCGGGAACAATGACCTGCGGTATAATCAGCGGTATCGCGCGCGATGTTGAAATAACAAACGATTCCGGCAAGGTTATAAAAACCATGACGCTTATCCAGACCGATTGCTCTATTAACCCCGGCAACAGCGGCGGCCCGCTTATCGATATGTCGGGTAACGTTATAGGTATCAACTCGCTTAAGATCGTAGACGAGCAGTTTGAGGGCATCGGCTTTGCGATTCCTATAACCGAAGCGTCGCAGATACTTAATAAGCTCATTCGCGGTGAAGATATCGACGAAGGCGGATTTGCAACCGCATCTCCTCAGATAGGAGTTACCGTTGCAAACGTCGAGGACGGTATGGAAAGCATCGGTATGAATCCTCGTTGCGAATACCCTGAGGGCGTTCTGGTGCTTGATATAGAATATTCGAGCTCGGCATATAAGGCGGGTCTTTCGAGATACGATATCATAACCGATTTCGACGGTAAAGCGATTACTACGATGAGCGATCTGACCGAAGCACTGTCGGAATACCGAGCAGGCGACGTTGTGGAGATCACCGTGTTCCGCTTCAACCGTATGCTTACCGAGGGCTCCGAGCAGACTATTACGTTCAAGCTCGATGCGGCATCCTAATTAAGAACGCGAGATTTATATAATTGAAAAAATACAAAAAGTATGCTTCTCGATAAAAACGGGAAGCATACTTTGCTTTTTGTTATTTCAGCTTGATGTATTGACCGGAGCTGTATCCCCTGATACCGTTGTAATTAACCGAATACCACTCGCCGCTCTGTCCGTTTATCTGTACCGTAGCGCCGTTTGGTATCTGTCCGATTATCGTGCTGTTTATGTCGGGCGCAACGCGTATGTTCAGCCTTCCGCCTTGCGTTGTCACCACGCCGGTTTGAGAGGGGTTCGGGTCGATAAGCGGCAGTCCGAAATAATCCGCGACCGACTGCGAAAGATTTTGCGCAATAAGCTGCAGGTTGGATTTTATCCATTCGGCGTCGCTTGCGTTGTCGTGGTAAGCAATTTCAACAAGAACCGATGGAGCGCGTGTGTTGTTGAGCTCGTAAAGCGAGGTCGTAGCGAGTGCGCGAACCTTGTCGGGGTCGGGATATATCTGCTTCAGGTTTGTCACTATTATGTCTGCCGCGCGCTTGCCGTTGATGCTGGTAGGGTAATAGTAAACGTCGCTTCCGGTTTGTCTGCCGTAATTTGCAGTTCCCGATGCGTTGGAATGAAGCGCAAGATGCAACGCGTAATCGCCTGCGTTTGATAACCGTACCGAATCACCGACCGAGCCGTTAGGATTGTTACGCGTAAACGTAATACCGCTTGCTATCAGGTAGGGCTCCATATAATCGGCGATTAGATTCATATAATATTCTTCACTTCCGCTTCCGTCGTAATATTGATTGTACTCCTGCGTTGACGGACTCAAAAATAGCATAGGCATATAAAAACTCCTCCTTCAAGGACAGTATATGAGTTTTTTAGAAAAAACGCGCGATTTTTTGGATTTTTTCAAAAAATCCTATTGACAAAGCTTGTGTTTTATGGTAGTATTTCTTGGCACAAAGAAGAAGAGTTATTGCTCTCACCCTGCGGCTATAAGCCTTTTGCTCGGTCAATATCATTAAAACGGCATAACTATGCCGTTGGTTTGGCTGTGCAAAGCGGGGCGTCTGCTTTGCATTTCTTTTTTGTCAAAAAGCAATTTATTTTGGAGGTGTCCTCTCATCGCCGCTAAAGCTTCTTCCTTAATCAATGAAGAAATCAGAGCAAATGAAGTCCGCGTCATCGGCGCAGACGGCAACCAGCTTGGCGTTATGAAGCTTTCCGAAGCTCTTCGCCTTTCGAATGAAGCCGAACTCGACCTCGTCGAGATCGCACCCGATTCCGTACCGCCCGTATGTAAAATTATGGACTACGGAAAGTTCCGTTTCGAAAAAGAAAAGCGCGAAAAGGAACAACGTAAAAAGCGTCAGGTAATCGAGCTTAAGGAAATACAGCTCA
Organism: Eubacteriales bacterium; assembly: GCA_045593165.1. Classification (GTDB taxonomy): domain Bacteria; phylum Bacillota; class Clostridia; order Oscillospirales; family CAG-382; genus Coliplasma. The sequence continues at coordinate 88,884 of JAZNWF010000074.1, read as the reverse complement.
AATGCCGTATCGACACTCACGATTTCAACACCAAATTGAATCATACGCTCAAGTTTCTGTCACAGGGCAACAAGGTAAAGGTAATCGTCAAGTTCTTCGGAAGAGAAATGGCGCATACCGAGCTCGGAGCCCAGCTTCTTGACCGTTTCTCCGAAGGATGCGGAGAAAACGCAGTCATCGAAAAGAAGCCCGTACTCGATGGAAGAAATATGACGATGATACTCGCACCGAAAAAGTCAAAATAACCGAAAGGAATTATTACAATGGGAAAAATCAAAACACACAAGGCTTCCGCAAAGCGTTTCTCCTTTACCGCTACCGGTAAGATCAAAATGAGCCGTCCCGGCAAGCGCCACAAGACCGGTCTCAAGCCCAGCAAGACCAAAAGAGCACTTCGTAAGGCATCTTACGTAAGCACCGCTCGCTACGACGATCTCAAGAGAATGATCCCCTATAAATAAACGGAGGTTTGTGAAAGATGGCAAGAATTAAAGGCGCACTCGCGACCAGAAAAAGAAGAAATAAAATGCTCAAGCTCGCAAAGGGCTATTGGGGCGCAAAGAGTAAGCATTTCAAGATGGCGAAGCAGGCTGTTCTCAAGAGCGGCAACTATGCATTCGCAGGCAGAAAAATGAAGAAGAGAGACTTCCGTTCTCTCTGGATCACCCGTATCTCCGCACAGTGCAAGGTAGAGGGTATCAATTACTCCCGTTTTATGTACGGTCTCAAGAAGAGCGGCATCCAGCTTAACCGTAAGATGCTCAGCGAACTCGCTATCAACGACAAGGCAGCATTTGCACAGCTCGTTGAAACCGCAAAGAACGCTCTTTAATCCAAATTAGAAAATTCGTTGTCCTCGCGAGTTGGTTCTTGCGAGGTCAAAATTAAGGATAAATTGAATCTTTTGTTGACATGTGTCGAAATGTTTGATATAATGTCCGCAATGGAAACGATTTCCTCGGAAACCGATTGCAAGGGAGGGTTACAAAATGGCAGAGATCAGAGTTAAGGAGAACGAAACTATCGATAGCGCTCTCCGCAGATTCAAAAGATCTTATCTCAGAAGCGGCGTGCCGGCTGAAATTCGTAAGAGAGAACATTACGAAAAGCCTAGCGTAAAGCGTAAGAAGAAGTCCGAAGCGGCTCGTAAGCGTAAGTTCAGATAAGCTTCTGTACTGCGATTTTGTTCAAAACAAAATACAAACAATACAACGGTGATTAACCGTTGTATTTTTGTTTTTATAGGCTTTGTTTGTAAATCCCTTGCAATTTTACGTATATATGAGTATAATGAAATCGATCACTTTGCGTGTAACGGAGGAAACGATGAAACGATTTATAGCTGTGCTTTTGTTGCTTGCGATGGCGATTCCGATGCTTACCTCGTGCGAAGACTCTTCGCAGGATGGATCGGAAGCAACGTCCGGAGCGGTATCTCAAACAGAATCCAAGGAGGAAACACCTATGATTCCCGATGCGAATGCTCAAACCGTATGGAAGAACGAATATTCCGATTCCGCAAACGGCATCGGTAGTGCATCCGATGTGTATAAGCTCACCGCATACTTAAACGGCGCGGTTACCGATGATTATGCATCGCTTCCCACGGGCGACTCGCGTTATATAATGGAGGGTAAGGATAAAACTCGTGTTGCAGTTCTTTCCGAAGGCTATGCGCTTACGCTTCCCGGTACGGGTATAGAGGGTGATTTTACCTTAGGTGCGCTTCGCAGTAAGTTCTTCAACGATGATTATATGATCACCGTAACGTTTGAAAATCAAAACCCTTACGGTGCTACCGAATCGGGCTGGCAGACCTATTTTGACGAATGGCTTGTGCGTTATCTTGACAGCAGCGAATTTCGTATGGGAAATACCATCTCCGTTACTAAAAAGCCGGAGCAAAGGGAAGTAGGCGTTACCGAGCGCGGCAGAGACGGTCAGCCTCTTAACGGCTTTGTTGTAAATACTTATAATACAAGGATTAACGTTTCGCTCGATATGGAATACGATTGCTATAGCATCGCGGTCGTTCGTCCTGCTCAGCATTATAGATATTTTTATCTTTTCGTGCTCAAATCAAAAGAACCGATGTATGAGGAACTGGACGCTATTGTCGATTCGTTCAAGGAAATAAGCATTACGGGTAAGCCTGTAAATTCGGTAGGTTCATATGAATTGAAGATTCCCGAATTTTGGAGCGAAGAAACCAAGGCGTATTATAATAAGCTTTTGAATCAGACTACAGTTGATTTTGGCGCGTTTTACGAAAAGAACGATCCTGCATACGTCGATTGGCTTGCGTCTGACGAGGCAATCGGGTCTGAGCTTGACATATTTATGACCTACTATCACATTGGTTGGTACGGTCAGGGCTACACTAAAACACCCGTAGACGTTGATTTCTTGAATTCTCAGGCAGGCGGCAACGGCTTTGACGATAAGCCTGTGCTTGAATTTACATATCAATTCACTACAACAAATAATACGTTGGGTGAATATACGCCGATGTACGATATCTGCCGCGGCAGACTTGATGCACAGTTTGTAGAGCTTGCGCAGGCTATGAAGGCGTACGGTAAGCCCGTACTGTTCCGTTTGAATAACGAAATGAATACCGACTGGACGAGTTATTGCGGAATGCAGACTATGCTCGACCCCGATATATTCATCTCAACTTGGCGTAGACTTTACGATATATTCGTCGAAGAAGGTGTGGATAACTGCATCTGGATCTGGAATCCTATCGCAACGAGCTGTCCGTACAGCAACTGGGGCGACCAGCTGAACTATTGGCCCGGTGAGGATTACGTGCAGATGCTCGGTCTTACCTATTACCAAATGAATAACGATGCAAATAGCTTCAAATCCTTTAAGGATATGTATCAAGAGCTGTATAAAAAGAACACTCCGTGGTTCGATAACTATCCTGCAATCCTCGGCGAGTTTGCTTGCGGTGCAGGTGGTGAGGTTATGTATAATTACGATACAAAGGAATATGACCCCATAATAAGCGTAGATGCAAACCGTGTCCGTCAGGCAGAATGGATAAAGGGTATGTTCGAATGCTTCCTTAATAATCAGGAAGAGGGTTATGAATTCTGCAAGAATATCAAGGCGGCTTCGTGGTTTTCGGCAAACGACTATGCAGAGGTAAACGGCGAAACCAAGATATTGAATTACCTGAAGCTCGATGCCGGCGTTCCGCTTGCACTCCAAGCGTTCAAGGAGGGCTATGCCGAGCTCAAGGCAAGACGAGAAGAGCAATAAATAATAACCCTTAATAAAAATCCCGAAGGAAATAACCTTCGGGATTTTTGCTTATTAAAGCGAAAATACTTTTTTCGCGTTTTCGCAGTATATCATATTTTTTTCTTCTTCGTTCAAACCGCTTTCTTCAAGCTCGTGATAGGTGAAATTAGTGTTCCAAAGCGGATAATCCGAACCGAACATTACTTTGTCTGCGCCGTGATTTTCGATCAATTCGTAAAGCTCTTTTGCGTTCATGCCCAAACGTGCTTCGCTCGTGTCGGTATAAACGGGCGTGCCGATGAGGTATTCCTTTGCCTCATCCCATACGCTGTATCCGCACATATGCGCGGCGATTATTGTAAGCTCGGGAAGCTTTTCGAGTATACCTCGCACTCGCTTAGGTGTCGAAAAATCGGTGTTTTTGTCGCCTACGTGGAAAAGTATCGGAAGGTTTAATCTCGCAGCTTCCTTGTATATTTCCATAGCGTTTTCATCGTCTACGTAGAAACGCTGGAAATCCGAATGAATCTTTATGCCCTTTGCGCCGCGCGCCTTTGCGCGCTCAAGCTCGGAAACTGCGGCATCAAACCCCATCAACGGGTGAAACGATGCAAGCGGTATAAAACGCTCGTCCTTTTCGGCGCAGTCGATAAGATAATCGTTGCCGACGCGAGCGTGCTCGCTGTCGGGCTTTAAGGTTGCGGACGAAATGACGAATCGAATGTTCGTAAATTCGTCAGCGCCTTTAAAAAGTCCGCTTACCGAGCCGTCGCCCTGGCGTGAGAGGGAATAGTAGTTTACAATATTGTCAGCCGCGCGTACCGATATCTTGTCGGGCCAAATATGTGTGTGTACGTCAATAATTTCTCTGGTTATGCTCATGGTTTTTCCTAAAATAATGCGGCAAGCTGTTCAAGCTTGCCGCAAAATAATTTTGCAAATTCTTATTCGGCGTCGCAGCAACCGCAGTCGCATTCGTCTTCTTCCGCATCGGTTTCAACAAGAGTGAGAACCTTGCCGCAGGAAGGACATTCGAGCTCGTCAATCTTGTCAACGTCGCATTCGTCGATATATACGGGTTCGCCGCAAACGGGGCATTCGAGTTCGAGACATTCGCAGCAATCGCAGCAGTCGCAATCGTCGTCGCAGCAGTCGCAATCGTAATCCTCGTCGTCGCAATCGCAGCAATCGCAATCGTAATCGTCATCACAATCACAGCAATCACATTCATCGTCGCAGTAAAGGTCTTCTTCAACAGCGCCGAGATCCTCGTCAAGCTCTTCGATGTAATCGTTCAAGGTTGCAGTTTCATCTTCGAGATCGAGGATAGAAAGGGAAATGTCTTCAAGAAGATCAGCCATAGCTGCCAAAATTTTGCCTTCGCCCTTGGAGGTATCGATTTCCATACCTTCAATAAGACCCTTGATGTATGCTGCCTTTTCGGATACGTTCATTCCTATTTCTCCTTTTAATACAATAAAAACTTCATAAAAATCGGCGACATGCGCGTCGATTTTTATACCTATGATGTCCGCGTGTTTGGACATTTATGCACAAACACGGTGCGAACGTACGGACATCTGAATTCCAATCAAAAACTTGTTTTTGATTGAAAGCGTCAGCGTTATTATACTCTTTCGAGATATTCGCAGGTTCTGGTATCGATCTTGATAACGTCGCCTTCGTTGATGAAAATCGGAACCTTAACTTCAGCGCCGGTTTCGAGAGTTGCGGGCTTGGTTACGTTGGTAGCGGTGTTGCCCTTAACGCCGGGTTCGGTGGCGGTAACCTCGAGTTCAACAAAGATGGGGGGTTCAACCGAGAATACGCTGTCCTTGTACGACATAAGTCTGCAAGTCATGCCTTCCTTAACAAACTTGAAGCTGTCGGGAAGCTTGTCGGAGTTGAGGGGAACCTGATCGAAGGTTTCGGGATCCATGAAGTAATAAAGATCGCCGTCGGTGTAGCTGTATTCCATATCCTTTCTTTCAACGATCGCCTGAGGGAAACGAGCGGTGGGGTTGAAAGAGGTTTCGATAACTGCGCCGGAGATGATGTTTCTCATCTTGGTTCTGACGAACGCTGCGCCTTTACCGGGTTTAACGTGCTGGAATTCGATAACCTGCATAAGCTGGCCATCCATTTCGAATGTAAGACCGTTTCTGAAATCGCCTGCAGAAACCATATTAATATCCTCCTGATTTATGTCCTGTTTTTAAGACAATTTTTTACTACCCTATATTTTATTATATAGTACGCTTTTTGTCAAGTGTTTTTTGTAACTGTTTATAACTCTATCAAGCTTCTGTCGCTTGCGGTAAGGTTTTCGCAACCGTTTTCGGTAACAAGGACCATATTTTCAATACGTACACCGTATTTTCCGGGAATGTAAATTCCGGGCTCGACCGTAACTATGTTGCCGGCGACCAAGGTATCAACGCTTCTCGGCGAAGCGGAGGGAAGCTCGTGTACCTCAAGACCCAACGAGTGACCGAGCGAGTGACCGAAATATTCGCCGTATCCCGCATCGACAATAACGTCGCGTGCCACCTTGTCGGCGTCTTTTCCCGAAACGCCCGCCTTGATGTATTTCATCGCCTCCGACTGTGCGGTGAGCACGGTGTTGTATATGCGCTTCATCTCGTCATCTGCCTTGCCTAGCACTACCGTGCGAGTCATATCCGAGCAATATCCTGCGTATTTTGCGCCGTAGTCCATGGTAAGAAACGAATTCATCGTAAGTGCGCTTTCGGTAGGAACACCGTGGGGAAGAGAGGAATTCTTGCCCGAAACCGAAATGGTTTCAAAGGCCAATCCGTTTGCGCCGTTCTTGCGCATGAAATATTCAAGCTCTGCCGCAACCTCGATCTCCGTGCGGTCTTTGTTTATAAATCCGAGTATGTGGATAAACGCCTTGTCGGTAATGCTTTGTGCCTTGCGAATTTTATCTATTTCCTCGGAAGTCTTTACGCGTCTGTGCTTTAAGCAGACGTCCGCAAGATAACCGAACTCTGTGTTTTCGCATTTTTCGTTAAGAATATTTAACTGCTTGACGGTGATCAATCCCGCATCAAGACAAACTTTTTTTGCGCCTATCGACGAGATATATTCCGCGATAACGTCAAATATGTTCATTCTGAAAAGATAAGGGTTGACATCGTCCGAAAGATTACCTGCCTTTTTATCGTTGTCGGCTGCCTCGAAATATCGTGAATCAACAAATAAAGCGGTCTCGTTTTCCGAAACGATAACAGCACCGTCGGTGGAATAAAAATCACTTAAATAATACTGGCTGTTTTCGTCGAGAAACAGTGCGCAGTCGAATCCCGCTTCCTTTATGTCACAAAAAACTTTTCTTCCGTTCATTAAGGTTATCTCCTTTGTGAGTCGTTGTAATAAGTTTATCGTTGCGGCCGAAATATGTCAAGTTTTTCTGTAAAAGTTTTGATAAAATCTATTGAAAATGTAGTGGTGATATGGTAGAATGTGGTCGACGTAAAAATGTAAAAAACGGAGGAACACACAATGTCCAAAATGAAGATCGCTATCATTGGTTGCGGCTCTATCGCAAACAACGCACACATTCCCGCTTATATGGCAAACCCCGATGTAGAAATCAAATACTTCTGCGACATTATTAAATCCAAGGCGGAGGCCGCTGTTGAAAAATACGGCTGTGGTGTAGCTGTTGAGGATTATCACGATTTTCTTAACGATGAGGAAATCGAAGCTGTTTCTGTCTGTACTCCCAATAAAGCACACAGCACCATCACTATCGATTTTCTTAAGGCAGGTAAAAACGTTCTTTGCGAAAAGCCCTCTGCAAGAACCCTTTCTGAAGCGCTCGAAATGCAAAAAGCACAGCACGAAACCGGAAAGGTGCTCAATATCGGCGTTGTAAACCGCTTCAACGGTGCTGTAAATAAGGTTCGTGAAATCATTCAGTCGGGCGAGCTCGGCGAGGTTTACCACGTATACGTAAGCTTCCGTGCACATCGCTCTATCCCCGGCCTTGGCGGCGCATTTACCGATAAATCCATCGCGGGCGGCGGCGTTCTTATCGACTGGGGCGTTCACTATCTTGATATCGTTATGTACTGTACCGACGATCCCAAACCCCTTACCGTTTCCGCAAAGGCATTCTCTAAGCTCGGCGTTGATATGCCCAATTACGTTTATAACTGGATGTGGTCCGAGGAAACTAAGGATCTCAACGGCACTTATGACGTTGATGACTTCGTAACCGGCTTCGTTCGTACCGAAGGTCCTACCATCACCTTCAACGGCGCTTGGGCACAGAATATCGGTGTTTCCGAAACCTATATCGATTTCATCGGCACCAAAGCAGGCATCCGTCTTAACTACGGCGGCGACTTCACTATGTATACCACTTCCTGCGATACTCTTATCGAATTCAAGCCCAAGTTCAAGGACGTTCCTATGTTCCAGAACGAAATCGATTCCTTCATCAACTGCATCAAGACCGGCGAAAAGCTTCCCTCGCACATCGACAAGGCAATTATCACCGCAACTATGATGCAGGCGATGTATGATTCCTCCGAGCAGAACAAAGAAATAGTTCTCGCATAACGAAAATCGGCGTGTAACAGCGCAGAACGCATAAAGCTATAAAAAATCGGCACCGCTCGCAGTAGGTTACTACAGCGTCGGGTGCCGATTTTTCATTCTGCATCTGTTCTCGCCGATTTTTGCATATTGTTTAATCACAATGTTATACAAATGATAACGCGCATCAAAAACAATGGCGCTAATGCGAGTATATAATTATATATTTTGTTTTGTAAATCATTGACTTTTCGCTTTGTGAGTGATAAAATATACTGAATATATTTTTGGATATCCGCGGAGGAACAAACTATGTCTATTAATAAGCCGATTTTCAAAGGTGCCGCAACTGCTCTTATCACTCCTTTTAAGGACGGTCTTGTTGATTATAAATCTCTCGAAAATATGCTTGAGTTTCAGATAAACGGCGGTATCGATGCGCTTGTTATCTGCGGTACTACGGGTGAACCCGCTACGCTTGATGACGATGAACATAAGCGTGTTCTTGAATTTGCTATCGAAAAGGTCAATCACCGTGTCCCTGTGATCGCAGGCACGGGCTCGAATAATACTCAGTATGCCGTTGAGCTTTCTCGCTTCGCTGAAAAGGCAGGCGCGGACGGACTTCTTCTTGTAACTCCTTATTACAATAAATGCTCGCAGAAGGGAATAGTGAGCCATTTCAACACCGTGGCAGATTCTGTAAATATCCCCTGTATCGTATATAACGTTCCCGGCAGAACCGGATTCTGCATAAGCCTTGATTCCTACAAGCAGATTGCAAAGCACGAAAATATCGTCGCTACCAAGGAAGCAAGCGGCAACCTTCTTCTTATGATGGAGGTCTTGGAGGCTTGCGGTAACGATATCGATATGTATAGCGGCGACGATCAGCAGATCGTACCTCTTATGTCGATGGGCGCTATCGGTGTCATTTCGGTATTTTCGAACGTTATGCCTGCGGAAGCACACCGTATCACCAAGCTTTGCTTGGATGGTGATTTTAAAACCGCGGCAGAGCTCCAGCTTAAATATCTCCGTCTTATGAACGGATTGTTTATGCAGGTCAATCCGATTCCCGTAAAGACCGCGGTTGCAAAGATGGGTATGTGCGAAAACGAATTCCGTATGCCGCTTTGCCCTATGGATCCGGCTGACGATGAAAAGCTCTTTGCGCTTATGCGTGAACAAGGCCTTATAAAATAATCGAGGAAACGTCTATGAATATTATATTAAACGGTGCTTGCGGAAGAATGGGCGCGGCAGTGCTTGCTTCCTGCAAGGAAAAGGGCGTTAACGTTGTTGCCGCTGTCGATAAGTTCGGCACACCGAATTTCGAAAATATTCCGTTTTACAGCTCTATTGAAGACGTAAAGGAAAAGGCTGACGCTGTAATCGATTTTACTCACCATACAGCCGTTCCCGAAATCTGCGCGTTCGTTCGTAAAACTGGTACGCCCTGCGTTGTCGCTTCTACGGGTCATACGGAAAGCGAGCTTGCTATGCTCAAATCGCTTGCTAACGAATATCCCGTGTTCTTCTCGCGTAATATGTCGCTCGGCGTTAATCTTCTGATAGAGCTTTGCCGCAGTGCAGTCAACGCGCTCGGAGGCGATTGCGATATAGAAATAATCGAAAAGCATCACCGTAATAAGCTTGATGCTCCCAGCGGAACCGCGCTTATGATCGCCGAGGGCATAGCCGAGCTTATGCCCGAGGGAACCGAATTTGTTACCGAACGTGCTTCACGCCATATGGTGCGTCCCGTAAACGAAATCGGCATTTCGTCTGTTCGTTGCGGCGGTATATTCGGTGAACACGAGGTGCTTTTAAGCCGTAACGGCGAAACGATAAGCTTGAAGCATACCGCGGAAAGCCGTGCGCTCTTTGCGGAGGGTGCGTTAAAGGCGGCAGAATACGTTTGCGGAAAAACGGCAGGCTTCTACTCTATGAAGCAGCTTCTCGCGGAATCTGCCTCTGTAAAAGCAGAATTGAAATAATTTTGCAAGAATCGATCACAAAAATTGCAAAAATAATTACTAAAACGAGGAACTTTAACCGCCTGATTATGTAAAAATGCAACGAAAAGCAGAAAAGGTTGCGTTTTTGTGTTGACAAGCGGTTTTCTTGTTGATATAATACCCTACAATATAAAAGTCGCTTCAGGAGGGTCACCGATGTGTGCTAAACTGAACATCGAAATGCTGGCGGATACCTTAAGAGAGCATACCGCCTTCGATGATAAACTATATACAAAATACGGCGTAAAGCGCGGCTTGCGTAATTCCGACGGCACGGGTGTGCTTGCCGGAATTACCCGAGTAAGTAACGTTCACGGTTATATTATAAACGAATATGAACGTGTACCCTGCGAGGGCGAATTGTCCTATCGCGGTGTTGACGTAAGAGATATTATCAACGCCACCGACCGTAACGACCGCTTTGGCTACGACGAGGCATCTTGGCTTTTGCTGTTCGGCTCGCTTCCCACGAAGGATGAGCTTGAATTTTACGATACGATAATGGACGAATACGGCGACCCGCCTATGTCCTTTATCGAGGATATGATAATGCGCGCCCCCAGCCCCGACGTTATGAACAAGCTCGCTCGAAGCGTGCTCGCGTTATACAGCTACGATGAAAATCCCGATGATAATTCTATCGATAACGTGCTTCGTCAGTCGTTATCGATTATCGCGCGTATGCCTATGATCATGACCGCGGCTTATCAGGTAAAAAAACGTTATTACGATAACGAAAGCTTCTTCCTCCATTCTCCTATACCCGGTCAGAGCATGGCTGAAAACATACTTTCTATGCTTCGCTTCGACCGCAAATTTACTCACGAGGAGGCAAGGCTTCTCGATAAATGCCTGATACTCCACGCAGAGCATGGCGGCGGTAATAACTCCACCTTTGCCGTTCGTGCGCTTACCTCCTCTGGCACGGATACCTTCTCGGCAATAGCCGCAGGCATCGGCGCGTTAAAGGGACCCCGCCACGGCGGTGCTAATATAAAGGTAGTGCGTATGCTTGATGATATCAAGGCAAACGTACGCGATTATAAGGACGATGATGAGGTAAGGGCGTATCTCCAAAAGCTTCTCAACCGCGAAGCAGGGGATAGAAGCGGACTTATCTACGGCGTAGGACATGCGGTTTATACGTTGAGCGACCCGCGTGCAACCGTTCTTCGTGCCGCGGCAGAGGAGCATTGCGATGCGTTCGGAATGAGAAGCGATTTTGATCTTCTTCATTCGGTAGAACGCTTGGCGCCCGAGCTTTTACAGGCAAAAATGCAGGACGGCAACGCAATCTGCGCAAACGTCGATCTCTATTCGGGACTTATTTACCGTATGCTCGGTATTCCCGAGGAGCTCTTCACTCCGTTGTTTGCTATCGCGCGTCTTTCGGGCTGGTGTGCACACCGTCTTGAAGAAATCATCACCTGCCGCCGCATAATGCGTCCGGCATACCGTCCATTCCACGGAAAGCGTCCGTACATTGAGCTCGAAAACAGAGAGGATAATATAAAATGGCAGGATTGACAATCGCACAAAAAATAATCAAGGCTCATCTTGTTGAGGGTGAAATGATCAAGGGCTCTCCTATCGGATTGCGAATCGATCAGACTCTTACTCAGGATGCAACCGGTACTATGGCATACCTCGAATTCGAGGCTATGGGTATTCCGAGAGTAAAAACCGAGCTTTCGGTTGCTTATATCGATCATAACACCTTGCAGAATGGCTTTATGAACGCCGATGACCATTTGTATATTCGTACCTGCGCTAAGAAATACGGTCTTTATTTCTCGCGTCCCGGTAACGGCATCTGCCATCAGGTTCATCTCGAACGCTTCGGCGTTCCGGGAAAGACTCTTATCGGCTCGGATAGCCATACTCCCACGGGCGGCGGCTTGGGTATGCTTGCATTCGGTGCGGGCGGCCTTGACGTTGCCGTTGCTATGGGCGGCGGCGCATATCATATCACTATGCCCGAAATGGTCCGCGTAAACCTTACGGGCAAGCTCAATGATTGGGTATCCGCAAAGGACGTTATTCTCGAGGTTCTCCGTCGCTTGAGCGTTAAGGGCGGTGTCGGCAGAATAATCGAATACGGCGGAGAGGGTGTAAAGACTCTTACCGTCCCCGAAAGAGGAACTATAACCAATATGGGCGCAGAGCTCGGCGCTTCCACCTCTGTGTTCCCCTCTGATGAAAATACCCGTATTTTCCTTGCGGCGCAGGGAAGAGGCGATAAATACGTCGAGCTTAAGGCGGACGATGATGCCGAATACGATCTCGTTATCGATATCGATCTTTCGACTCTCGTTCCTGCTGCTGCTTGTCCTCATAGCCCCGATAACGTAAAATCCATTGAGGAGATCGGTGCTATCAAGGTCGATCAGGTTTGTATCGGCTCGTGCACGAACTCTTCGTTTGTCGATCTTATGAAGGTCGCTCATATACTTAAGGGCAAAACCGTTCACGATAACGTAAGCCTTTCTATCGCTCCCGGCAGTAAGCAGGTTTATAATATGCTTGCCGAATGCGGTGCACTTTCGTGGATGATAGATGCAGGTGCGAGAATTTTGGAAAGCGCTTGCGGTCCTTGTATCGGTATGGGTCAGTCGCCTCAGTCTGCAGGCGTTTCCTTGCGTACCTTCAACCGTAACTTCTTGGGAAGAAGCGGCACCAAGGACGCTCAGGTGTATCTCGTAAGCCCCGAAACTGCGGCGATATCCGCACTTACAGGCGTGCTTACCGACCCGAGAAGCTTGGGTGAAATGCCCGAAATCTCTATGCCGAGCAAGTTTATGGTGAACGATAATATGATCATAAAGCCCGCAACCGTTGAGGATGCGGCAGAGGTTGAGGTCGTTCGCGGACCCAACATCAAGCCCTTCCCCGAAAGCAGACCTGTTCCCGAAAATATCGAATGTGAATGTATATTAAAGGTTGGCGATAATATCACCACCGACCACATAATGCCCGCGGGCGCAAAGATATTGCCCTACCGCTCCAATATTCCTTATCTTTCCAACTTCTGCTTTGAGGTTTGCGATGAGGAATTCCCCGCAAGAGCAAAGGAAAAGAACGGCGGTATCATCATCGGCGGCGAAAACTACGGTCAGGGCTCTTCGCGTGAGCATGCGGCGCTCGTTCCGCTTTATCTCGGCGTAAAGGCTGTTATAACCAAGAGCTTTGCGCGTATCCACGTTGCGAACCTTATAAATGCAGGTATCATTCCTCTTACCTTTGCTAACCCCGAGGATTACGAGCTTGTAAGCCTTGGCGATAAAGTAACTCTTCCCGATGTAAGAAATTGCATCAAGGAGGGCAAGGATATCGTGCTTTCCGTAAACGGAAAAGAAATCAAGCTTGTTTCCAATCTTTCCGAGCGCGACAGAGATATTCTTCTCGCGGGTGGACTTTTGGAATACACAAAGGGCTAACGCCCTCGATTGAAAACGTTTGTTTTCAATCGTTTGGATATCCGTTCGCTCGCGCCTGCGCGCCCAACTGCGTTGTGCACTTGCGGATATCATAGGTATAAAAATCCACGCACTTGTCGCGGATTTTTATAAAATTCATTGTATAAAAAATGAATGCGTAATTGAAAGCAGGTAAATAAAATGTCTAAAATAATGATGAAAACGCCGCTTGTCGAAATGGACGGCGACGAAATGACAAGGGTTATCTGGCAGCAGATAAAGGATATTCTCATTCTTCCGTTTGTTGACTTAAAGACCGAATATTACGATTTGGGACTCGAAAACCGTAACGCTACCGACGATCAAGTTACTGTCGATTCGGCAAACGCAACAAAAAAATACGGTGTTGCCGTAAAGTGCGCCACTATCACACCCAACGCAGCGCGTATGACCGAATATGATCTCAAACAGATGTGGAAAAGCCCCAACGGTACTATCCGTGCTATTCTCGACGGTACGGTTTTCCGTACTCCGATAATCGTTAAGGGTATTCCTCCTTATGTCCGTAATTGGCATAAGCCGATAACTATCGCGCGTCACGCATATGGCGATATTTATAAGGCGACCGAAATGAAGGTTGCGGGCGGCTCGAAGGCAGAGCTTGTCGTTACTTCTCCCGACGGAACCGAAACGCGTGCGCTTATCCACGATTTCAAGACCGACGGAATCATTCAGGGTGTTCATAATATCGATAAAAGCATCGAAAGCTTTGCAAGAAGCTGCTTCAATTACGCGCTTGATACTGGTATGAGCCTCTGGTTCTCCTCCAAGGATACTATAAGTAAGCAATACGACCATCGCTTTAAGGATATATTCGCCGAAATTTATGAAGCGGAATATAAATCGCGTTTTGAAGAGGCGGGAATTGAATATTTCTATACTCTCATCGACGATGCGGTTGCGCGCGTTATTCGTTCGGAGGGCGGATTTATTTGGGCTTGTAAGAATTATGACGGTGACGTTATGAGCGATATGGTTTCTACCGCATACGGCTCGCTCGCTATGATGACAAGCGTTCTCGTTTCTCCCGACGGATATTATGAATACGAGGCGGCACACGGTACGGTTCAGCGCCATTATTACAATCATTTAAAGGGCTTGCCTACCAGCACAAACTCGGTTGCGACAATTTTTGCTTGGACAGGCGCTCTCAGAAAGCGCGGTGAATTGGACGAATTGCCCGAGCTTTGCGCATTTGCGGATAAGCTTGAAAAGGCTTGTATCGATACTATCGAAAGCGGAACTATGACAAAGGATCTTTATCTTATTTCCGATCTTGAAAACAAAACGCAGGTGGATACGCTCGGATTCCTCGAAGCGATCGCTTCCAGACTTTAATAACGCAAAAAACGCAACGTAAGGGCGATGCGCCATATTGATAAATCGCCTTAAAACCGCTATTTTTGCACAATACTGCATCAAAAATCCGCGATATGCTCTCGTATTATCGTGGATTTTTTCTTTGTCTTGCGACAAAACTATCCGGTTTTAAGGTGCATAGCAGTTTTGCGCGTATGCGATTTGTTCTGTAACGACGGCGAAAAACGAAGGAATACCAACGTATTTCAAGGGTTTTTGACTAAGTTACAGGGCAAATAGCAGCGCAAAACCGTTTTCTCACTGTGGTGCATCGCCCAATATCGTTGCGTTTTATTATTGACTTTTTAACAAGTTTATTGTATAATGCTATGAATCTATAAATATATGATGGGAGGTTTCTGCGTGGATATAAAACAGGTGTTTTACGTTATCAGTACGGTAATCACATCTGCATTCACCATTTGTTACCTGTACCAGTTCTTATATATATTCTGGGTATTTCTCGGCAAGGATAAATCTCAACCGGTAAAAAGCAATAAGCTTAATAAATTCGGTGTGGTTATCAGCGCTCGTAACGAAGAAAACGTTATAGGTCATTTGCTCGAGAGTATAAACCGTCAGAATTATCCCAAGGAAAATATCAAGGTATTTCTTATTGCGGATAACTGCACGGATAATACCGCAGAGGTTGGCAGACAGTACGGTGCAACCGTGCTCGAACGCGAAAATAAAGAGCTCGTCGGTAAGGGATATGCGCTTGACTATCTGTTCAAAAAGCTTATTGCGGAAAAGGACGATTGCGACGCGTACATAATCTTCGATGCGGATAACCTTGTTGAAAAGAATTTTATCAAGGAAATGAATAAAAATTTCAATAGGGGATATAAGGCGCTTACCAGCTACCGTAATTCCAAAAACTACGGAACCAACTGGATCACCTCCGGATATTCTCTTTGGTTTTTGCGTGAAGCAAAATATCTTAACAGTGCAAGAATGAAGTTCGGCACGTCGTGTGCGATTTCCGGTACAGGCTTCTGTATCAGCCGCGATATAATTGAGGGTAACGACGGCTGGCCTTATCATCTTCTTACCGAGGATATCGAATTTTCGGTAGATATGGCTGTTCGCGGCGAAAAAATAGGATACAGTGAGGGCTCTATCGTTTATGACGAGCAGCCTGAAACGTTCGAGCAATCCTGGAAGCAAAGATTGCGCTGGGCAAAGGGCTTCTATCAGGTGTTCGGAAAATATAAAGGCGGTCTTTTCAAGGGTATATTCAAGGGCAGCTTCGCTTGCTACGATATGCTTATGACCATCTTCCCCGCAGTTGCGTTTACCGTGCTTTCGCTTATTTGCTGTATATTCGAATGCGGATACGGTATTACGCTGTTTATCAAAGAACCCGATGCGTTGACGCTGTTGAAGTTCTGTCTTGTGCCGATTTTGTATTACGTGGGCATAATGTATATGTTTATGTTCATTATCGGCTTTATTACGATAATCACCGAATGGGATAATATCGATTGCCCTCCGAACAAGATCATAAAATATCTGTTCACCTTCCCGTTATTCATGCTTACCTATGCACCTATCGCGATACAGGCTTTGTTCCAAAAGGTAGAATGGACGCCTATCAAGCATAGCGTTACCAAATCTATCGACGAGGTAACACCGGTATCCGAGGAAGCTTCCGAATAATCGAAAATGACGTATAAAAACCGCAGTTTTAAGGACTGCGGTTTTTTATATGCAAAACCCGAACATTTGTTCTTGACAAACATTCGTTCGGATGGTATCATATATTCTGCACTAAGCTAAAGGGAGGTGAACAGAATGTATATGGGACCGGAAAGTAAATCAAAGCTGATGCGCACCTCGAATTTTCGGGATAACAGAAGCATACTTGAGGATCCGTCGAAGCGTCGGACTATATTACATTGTGACGCCAATTCCTTTTTTGCGTCTTGCGAAACGATTCTTCATCCCGAATATGCAAGCGTGCCGATGGCGGTCTGCGGAAGTGTAGAGGACCGTCACGGTATAGTGCTGGCAAAAAACGAGCTGGCAAAGAAATATAATATTAAAACCGCCGAAACCGTGTGGTCCGCAAAGCAAAAATGCCCCGGCTTGCTTACCGTGCGCCCGACGTATGGATTGTATAGTGAAATATCCGAAAAAATGAACCGTATTTTTTATGATTATACCGATTTGGTAGAACCGTTCGGCGTTGATGAAAGCTGGCTTGACGTAAGCGGTTCACTCAAATTGTTTGGAAACGGTAGGGAAATAGCCGACTCTATTCGTGCTCGTGTTCAAAATGAGCTCGGCATAACCGTGTCGGTCGGGGTATCGTTCAATAAGGCTTTTGCCAAGCTCGGAAGCGATTTGAAAAAGCCGAATGCGACCTCGGTGATTTCTTATGAAAATTACGCTTCGGTCGTGTGGCCCTTGCCGGTATCATATCTTCTTTTTGTGGGTCCCGCCTGCGCAAAAACGCTTTCGTACGTGGGTGTGAAGACTATTGGCGACCTTGCCTGCTGTGACGATGATACGGTCAGGCGTTGCTTGGGGAAAAACGGTATAATGCTTCGCGACTTTGCGCGTGGGAACGATCTCGCGGCGGTGACTCCTATGGGGTACGAGCCCGATCCTAAATCGGTTTCCAACGGTATGACGTTCAGGTATAATCTGGTTACCGCCGAGGATATTTCGTTTGCTGTGACGTATCTTTCAATATCGGTTGCGGAACGCTTGAGGAAGCACGGATTATGCTGTAATTCTGTTGCTGTGACTATGCGAAAGCCCGACCAAAGCTCAATAAACCGTACGTTAAAGCTGACGCATCCTACCTGTCTGTTTTCCGAAATAAGCGAAAATGCGTTAACACTTGTGAATAACAACTTGTTTGAGGGAGAAGAAATATATTCAATAACCGTTCACGCCGAAAAATTAACCGGTAAAAGTGTGCTGGGAATACAACAACAGCTTTTTTCAGAACCTTGGGAAGAAAAATACCAAAAAAGGCACTCTTTGGAAACGACATTGGACGCGATACGCTCTCGGTATGGCGGAAGTGCGGTAGTGATGGCGTCTTCGATTAATAATCGATTAATATAAGAATAAATTGAAAACAAAAAACAACAAGTGGTATTGACTTTTGTGGAATTCGGTGATACAATTGAAAATGTATATATAGGCATATATATGTCCCGAGAGCGTTTGCGCGAAACAGTGGGGGTTATATGAAGAATAATAATGAAAAAATAAATAATAGAAAAGCGGCTGATGAAGCCGTTGAAATAGATCTTAAACGCGTGTGGAAAGCCGTTTGGAATAGACTTTGGCTTATCGCGGTCGTGTCTATCGTCAGCGGCGCACTTGCTCTGCTTGCGACGGTGTATTTAATCACTCCGATGTATGAATCGTCTGCCCTTTTTTATGTGAATAATAATTCGCTCTCTGTCGGCGGAACCACTGTGGATATCGATTCGGGTGATATAACCGCATCTAAAAGCCTTGTTCAGACCTATATCGTTATTTTAAACTCACGTGAGGTTTTAGAGGACGTCATTGATTTCGCAGAGGTGGATTATACTTACGGCCAGCTCAAGGAAATGTTGTCGGCGTCTTCTGTTAATGCTACCGAGGTTTTCGAGGTGGTTATTACAGGTCCTGACCCGTATGAGGCGGAAAAAATCGCAAGCGCGATTACCGAAATACTCCCGAATAAGATTTCAAATATTGTAGAAGGTACTTCGGCGAAGGTTGTTGATTATGCCATAGTGGCATCAAAGCCCAGCTCGCCCAATCGTGTTATTAATACCATTGTCGGCTTTGTAATAGGTTTTGTGATTTCGGTGCTTGCTGTAATCTTGAATGAGTTTTTTGATAACACTATTCGTTCGGAAGAAGATGTTTCTCAAATTAGCAATCATCCTATTCTTGCCGCTGTTCCCGACATGCTTTCTCGTTCCAAGGGTGGATATTATTACGACGTTAAGCAAAAATCCTCTAAGAAAAAGCAACAGAACACTGTCGAAACGGAAGAAAATGACAAAAACAAGGCTGCGCTTATCGGTAGTGGTATCAGTTTTGCGGCGTCTGAGGCGTATAAATTGCTTCGTACAAAGATACAATTTTCGTTTGCAGATAACGATGGCTGCCGTGTTATAGGTGTTTCGAGCGCGCTTGCGGGCGAAGGTAAGAGCTTGTCGTCGGTAAATTTGGCATATTCGCTTTCTCAACTTGGAAAACGTGTTGTGATTATTGACTGCGATATGCGTCGTCCGTCGGTTGCTACAAAGTTGGGAATCGAACGTTTTCCCGGACTTTCTAACTATCTTGCGGAAAGAATGGCTATTGCTGACGTTATTCAAAATTGCTCAAGCGGTGCAGAGGATAACCCCTGTATGTACAGCGTTATAGCTGCGGGACGTATCCCTCCTAACCCTATCGAACTTTTAAGTTCGCATAAAATGGAGGATATGCTTGAAAAATTAAAATCATATTACGATTATATAATCCTCGATCTTCCTCCTGTCGGAGAAGTTAGTGACGCGATCGTTGCGGCGAAATTTGCTGATGGTGTACTGATGGTGGTGTGCCAAAATTACTGTACGCGCAATGCATTCGCTCGTGCGATTGAACAGTTTGAATTTGTTGATTCAAAAATACTCGGTATCGTTCTTAACCGTGTTTCTGAAAATTCCGGCGGATACGGATACAAGTACGGTAAGCGTTATTATAAAAAGTATTATAATAGATACGGTTATGGATATTCTTCCGATAAAGAATAGTGAGTGCTATGATTGATTTTCATACGCATATACTTCCTGCGGTAGATGACGGAAGTGATTCTGTCAAAACCTCGATTCGTATGCTTAGTGAAGAAGCGGCGCAAGGAATAGATAAGGTTGTTCTTACGCCCCATTTTTACGCAAATCATGATTCGCCTGAACGTTTTTTGGAACGAAGAAACAAAGCTTTTGGATTGCTTTTGGATTCGTTAAATGAAGTAGAAGGTGTGCCAAAGCTCTATTTGGGTGCTGAAATCCATTTCTTCGAAGGCGTAAGCGATTGCGAATTTCTTTCTGACATGTCAATAGATATGCTTTATAAGAACAGTCGCATGGTTATGATAGAAATGCCGATGCGCAAATGGAGCGATCGAGTATTGCATGAGATTGATGGTATATGGCATAAACAAAAATTAGTCCCTGTTATTGCGCATATAGATCGCTATATCGAAGCGATGGGGATGAAAAATATTCCTGATGAATTATTCCAACTTCCTGTTGTTATTCAAGCTAATTCAAGCTTCTTTATCAAACGTTCTTCTCGTAAAACGGCGATAAATATGCTTAGGCAAGGGAAAATTAATGTGTTGGGCTCGGATTGCCATGATCTTGATGAACGCAAACCCAATCTTTTGGAAGCAATACGAATAATTGAACGCTACATCGGTGAATCGGGCTTGGAATATATATCATCGCAAATTAATGCGGTTTGAAATTATATTGTATAGAAATTCTTAGAATATAGGAGAATTTATTATGAAAAAAATCTTATCTGTTTTACTTATCTGCGTTATGCTGATCGTACCTTTTTCGGTGATCGTATCTGCAGATAACTTTGTTCCCAGTATTGGCTATAAGCCTGCGCCTGTTATTAAATACGAGGAAGATGATGAAGGCAACAAGATTATAGGTCACGTTGTCGATCCTAATGGTAATATTCTTTCTACCGAATATCACGACTGCCTCGTTATCACTCCCGTGTCCGAAGCAAAGACTTCCGAAAGAATTCCTGCGGATGCAGCTGAACTTCTTCTTAAGGTGTATGACGAGCTTTCTGCTGACGATATGAAGCTTTCTTCTCTTAGTGATGAGCTTAATGATATGGTGGCAAAAGATCTCGGCAAGGGCAAGGATGGCGATGATCTTGTTATCAAGGATCTTTTTGACGTTACTGTTCTTTGCGATGAACTCAAGGAAAAGCTTGCGCCTGTCGGAAATACTCTTACTCTCACGTTTGAAACTTCTGTTGCCGAAAACGTTCCTGTTTACGTTATGACCTATAAAAATGAAAAATGGGCTCCTATCGTTGAGGCAGTGAACAACAATGACGGCACTATAACCTGCACCTTCGAGGATTTCTGCCCCGTTGCTTTCCTTGTTCCCACTTCCGGCGGTGAAAATGAACCTGTTGAACCTGGCGACACCACTGATAATACTCTTTGGATGATCGTTATGGTATCTGCTATTGCTCTTATCGCGGTTCTTTTGGTTCTCAACCGTAAAAGCCTCAAGAAGAGCGCACACTAATTATTAAATTGGATATTAACAAGCGAATAGGAGATAAGATTGTGAAAAGCCCCGAGCAGAAAAAGAATCTTATCCTAAGTGTTGCGATCCTATTGTTGGTGCTTGTTGTGATTTACAGTGGGTTCCGCATAATGCAACCCACTGTTTTTTCTCCCGAAGACGAAACATCAACGAAAACGATCGAACGCGACGGTAAAAAGTATTTTCCTAAACAAGATATAACTACGTTTTTGATATTGGGCATCGACCAAGAAGGCCCTGTTAAGGATAGCGGATCTTATAATAATGATGGTGAAAATGACGTTGTTCTGCTTGCTATCTTTGATGAAACCGATAAAACCTATAGTGTTATTTCTTTGAACAGAGATACGATGCTCGAAATGCATACGTTGGGCGTGGGCGGTAAGCCTGCGGGCAAGGTTTTTGGGCAGCTTGCGCTGTCACATACTTACGGAAGCGGACTTGAGGATAGCTGTGAACTGACCAAGAAGACGGTTTCGGAATTTCTTTATAATGTAGAGATTGATTATTATATTTCGCTGAACATGGATGCTATCGGCATTTTGAACGATGCTGTCGGCGGTGTAACAGTTAACGTGACGGACGATTTTTCGTCTATCGATCCCACTATAACAAAGGGTGAAATTACTCTTAATGCGAAGCAAGCACTCGAGTTCGTTCGTACCCGTAAGGATGTGGGTGACCAGATGAATATTTCTCGAATGGCTCGTCAGGAGGAATATATCAAGGGTTTTTTTGCGTCGCTTGACAAAAAACTTAATGAAAGCAGCGGCTTTGCATTGGATGTGTATGAGTCTGTGTCTGATTATGCCGTTACGGATTGTTCCGTCAGTGTTCTTGCAACGCTCGTGAACAGATTCTCTGATTATGAACTCGGTGAAATGGTTACTCCTACGGGTGAAAATGTAATGGGCGATCAGTACATGGAATTCCACATTGATGAAAAGCAGCTTGACGAGCTTATAATCAAGATGCTTTACGACGAAAAGAAATAATAAAACAAGATAAAAACAGCAAGGTGCAACCAAAAAACACGTTGCTGTTTTGTTTTGTTGTCCGAGATGACAAAAAGACGAAAGGACAGTAAACAAGTGGCAAAAACGAGCGTTTAAATATGTACAAAGTATTGACAAGGTTTTGATAAGTGTGCTAAAATAACAATGAATATATATATGTATGTATATTGGTTTAGAATAACTTGGCATTTAATGTTTTTTCGCAAAATGTATAGAGATATTTCTTGGGCGGAGATTGATTTAATATGTATAAGCATTTTGTAAAACGTTTTATAGATTTAATTGTTGCGATTATTGCGATTTTGGTATTAGCTGTTCCAATGCTAATAATTGCTCTTGCAATCAAAATCGATGATCCGGGTCCGGTTCTGTTCAAGCAGAGACGGGTAGGAAAGAAGAAAAATGATCAGTTGACCTATTTTATGATTTGGAAATTCAGAAGTATGAAGATGAATACACCGGATGTTCCGACTCATAAGTTGAAATCACCTGAACAACATATAACGCGTGTAGGTAAATTCATACGCAAAACAAGTTTAGATGAGCTACCGCAGATATTTCAAGTGCTAACGGGAACACTGTCGTGTGTTGGCCCACGCCCTGCATTGTGGTCTCAATACGATTTGATCGAAGAAAGAGAAAAATACGGAGCGAACGATATCACTCCCGGCATAACAGGCTGGGCTCAGATCAATGGACGCGACGAACTGGAGATTTTGTTAAAAGCAAAGTTGGACGGTGAGTATACTGCGGCAATGAATGCAGGTAAGTTCAAGGGCTTTATAATGGATATCAAGTGCTTTTTGGGTACATTCTCCAGCGTTGTGAAAGCCGAAGGCGTTGTCGAAGGCGGAACCGGTAATCTAAATAAACATCACGAAAAGAAAGATAAATGAGATTGCTCTCAAATGAAAAAAATATTAATTACAGGCGCAAACAGTTACATAGGTACTTCGTTCGAGAAATATTTAAAAACAAATTTTCCTGATGATTATTCTGTACATACCATTGATATGATTGGCGACGGTTGGCGCGAAAAAAGCTTTGCGGGATACGATAGTGTGTTCCATGTGGCAGGTATTGCACATTCGGACAATGGTAAGATTAGTAAGGAAAAAGAAAATCTTTATTATTCGGTTAATACTACTTTGACAATAGATACTGCGATCAAAGCAAAACAAGACGGTGCCAAACAGTTTATTTTTATGAGCAGTGCTATTGTATATGGTGCAAGTGCTCCAATTGGAAAAAGTAAGGTTATTACTAAAGAAACACCGATTAGTCCCGAGAACTGTTATGGCGATAGTAAGGTCCGTGCGGAAAATGGGATTCGCCCGTTAGATGATATGGGATTTAAGGTTGTTGTTCTTCGTCCTCCTATGATTTATGGTAAAGGCAGCAAGGGCAATTATCCGTTGCTATCAAAAATAGCAAAAAAATTCCCACTTTTTCCATATGTTAAAAATGAACGTTCTATGCTTTATATAGAAAATCTGTGTGAGTTTGTGCGGCTGGTTGTCGAAAACGAGGAAAACGGAACTTTCTGGCCACAAAACAACGAATATAGTAACACAAGTGAATTAGTAAAATTAATTGCTGAAGCAAATGGAAAGAAAATTTGTTTGGTGAAGGGATTTTCGTGGCTGTTGCAAATGATGAGCTATGTAACGGGTCTAGTTAATAAAGCTTTCGGCAATCTATCCTATGCAAAAGATATGAGTGCATACAAAAACGATTATTGTAAATATAATCTCGAACAATCTATTCGTAAATCAGAAACAAATATGCTGTGAAATCAACAATAAAGTATATTGTTGGAGCAGTAAAGGTGCGTAAGTATTATGGATGTTACAGTAATTATTTTGACCAAAAACGAAGAACTGAATATAGCAAACTGCATTCGTTCTATAGGCGAGTTTGCTCAAAGAATCGTTGTTGTCGATAGCGGAAGCACTGATAATACTTGTGAAATTGCAATGAAACTGGGCGCTGATGTTTTTGTGCACGCTTTTGAAAATTATGCAAAGCAATTCAATTGGGCATTGGATAATTTAGATATTAAAACGAAATGGACTTTTCGCTTAGATGCTGATGAATGTTTAACACCGATTTTGTGTGATGAATTAAGCCGGTTGATGTTGGAGCATGACCAAGATAGTGTCAATGGTATTACTATGGAAGCATGGCTGATTTTCTTGGGTAAAAAGCTTAAGCATGGTTGTCCTAACAAACGAAAAATCATGTTATTTAAGACGGGTTTAGCGCGAATTGAAGACAGAAAAATGGATGAACATACGATTTTGTTAGAGGGAACTGCTGTTTCTTGTAAAAATCGTTTTATTCATCATGATTTTAAAAGCATTGATCATTGGATAAAGAAGCTGAATTGGTATGCAACTAGAGAAATGCAGGATTATTTTGATTTTATTAACGGTGAAGCATCAAATGATAGTCTGATGAATGATGATAAAATCAAAAAAACCAGAAAAAAGAAATTTGGGTTTTATTATCGTTTGCCTATGTTTTTCCGTTGTTTGGCTCTGTTTATATATAACTATATTTTCAGATTGGGCTTTTTGGACGGCAAAGAAGGATTTATATATAATTATATGTACCATATGTGGTATAGGACACTTGTGGATTCGAAAATACTTGAACAGAAAAAATACAACAAACCCTTTGAAAAAACAGGCGATTTGAAATAAAAAATGCGTGTGGTGACATTATGAAGAAAGTGCGTGTGCTCATGAGTTCAACGGTGCCTATGGGGCGCAACGGGATAACAAAGGTGATGCTGAATTTATATCATAATATCGACCATTCTCGGTATAGCGTTGATTTTCTTTCGATTTCAGAAATCCCAAATGAATTCCTAGATATGTTTGAAGGATTTAATGGCAAACTGTCGGTTGTGTCCAGAACTATTCGTCACCCATTTCGGTTTATATATAATTACGCAAGGGCTTGTCGAGGTTTTGATATCGTTCATGTTCACGG
The DNA here is from genome assembly GCA_045593165.1 of Eubacteriales bacterium. Taxonomy (GTDB): domain Bacteria; phylum Bacillota; class Clostridia; order Oscillospirales; family CAG-382; genus Coliplasma. The sequence goes on along the minus strand of JAZNWF010000074.1, from coordinate 63,892 downwards.
AAACAGCGGGACAATGGCTTTGGAAATGTTGGCAGCATGGATTGCAAGAGTACCGGTGCGTATCACTCATGGCCACAATTCTTCTTGCCGTCACAAAATAATAAATTGGATATTACGTCCGGTTATGAACGTATTTTCCAATTATAAAGTGGCATGTGGAAAAAAAGCAGGGATTTGGCTATATAAAAACAAAAAACATTTAGTTTTAGACAACGGCATATATGCAGAAAAATATATTTTTTCAAAAAATATCGCTCGAGATATACGTAAAGAATTAAAAGTATCAGATTGTATTGTGATAGGGCATGTGGGTAATTTCGAGCATGTGAAAAATCATGAGTTTTTACTCGATTTGTTTGCAGAACTTGTAAAGTGCAATAGTAAGGAGTTTCATTTGCTACTATTGGGCGATGGTATTTTAAAGGAAGCGATGATAAAAAAAGCACAAGAATTAGGCATTTTATCAAGGGTTCATTTCTTGGGTACTGTATCGGACGTTCCTACGTATTTATCGGCAATGGATATTATGGTTATGCCTTCTTTTTACGAGGGCGTTCCGTTAACTTTGATTGAAGGACAAGCGAGCGGTTTACCTTGCGTTGTTTCTGATACTGTTTCAAAAGAAGTTAATGTAACGGGAACAATTGAGTTTTGTTCACTCGGAGCAGGGATAAATCATTGGGCCTCATATATTAGTCAGTTGGTTTCTATGAGAGATTTATCCGATTTTGACAATAGACTTGAAGTATCAAAGAAAAATATCGAATCCATAAAAACGGCAGGGTTTGACGTTATTAGCCAAGCAGAAAAATTACAAGCTTATTATATAGATGGATTGAATGGGGCGTAATTTATGCATATCGCAGTTGTGACAAGAAATATGCAAGCCGGAGGGGCCGAGAGAGTAATAGTACAATTACTTAAGCATTGGATTTCTCAGGGCAATACCTGCGATTTGATTCTAATTGAAACGGCAGAAAAACGTTACAATATACCCGAAGGTGTAAAAACACACGAAATAAATATAAAAAAAAGAAATCGTGTAATTGATAAATTTTTCCGATATTTTGAAGTTCGAAAACTAATCACACAAATAAAACCCGAAATTGTTTTATCAATGCCTGAAGAAATCGGTATATATGTTTTGCTGTTTTTGATGGGTAAAAACGTTCCGATTGTGGTTTCAGAACGAAACGATCCATGGGTAATGCCCAATAAGAAAATAACTCGTTTGTTAAGGAAAATTACATATCCTTTTGCAAATGGTATTGTTTTTCAAACAGAACAGGCGGCAAGCTTTTTCTCCGAGAAAATCCGAAACAAAGGCATTGTTCTTTCTAATCCGTTGGACATTAGCAGAATTCCTCAGCCTTACAAGGGCGTTCGTTCAAACATTATTGTCGGAGCGGGGCGGTTGGTTCCACAGAAAAATTTCCATTTGCTTATTGATGCTTTTTCCGATTTTTATATAGAACATCCAAATTATAAATTGGTTATTTACGGCGATGGATATTTAAAAAATGAATTAGAAGAATATAGCCGTAAACTACCGCAAGGAGCGGTGGTTTTTCCGGGGGTATCAGATTGCCTACTTGAAAACATCAAAGATGCTGCAATGTTTGTGCTGACCTCGGATTATGAAGGCGTGCCAAACGTTTTAATCGAGGCGATGGCTATGGGAATGCCTGTGATTGCTACGGATTGCCATCCGGGCGGAGCCTCTGCGCTGATCAATAACGGAGAAAACGGAATTATTGTTCCTGTGGGCGATAGACAGGGCGTCAAGGACGCTATGGAAAAAATAGTTAACGAACCGGAAACTGCAAGAAATATAGGAAATGCAGCAGTCCTTTTAAAAGGAAAGTTGGATTCGGAAGTTGTTTCAGATGCATGGTTGCAATATTTCAAAAAATGTTGCTGATTGGTGTTGCGAATGATATTAACAAGCAAAAAATTGTTGAATATTTTATTTGTTTTTTGGTTTTTTAGTGAACTGTTTTTTCAGCATACCCTTATTTCTCAGATTGCGTTAGTTTTATTTTGCGTTGCGATTATTGTTTGTGTAAAAACGATAAGGTTTAATTTGCAAATTATAAGTTTGCTTCTGTTTGTGTGCTGGTCGATTGCAAATATTGTTTCAGGGCATACAATTGATAGTTCTACTTCGTGGGATATGACCATTACACTTATAATGAATTTCGTTTTTTTGCTTTTGTTTGCGCAGTATTATCGTTTTATTGACGATATTAGAAAAATTTTGAGACTGATCTCTTTGGTTGTTTTGCTTTTTAGTGTAGTTTGTATATTTTGGGGTTTTAATTCACTTGTGTCCGTAGGACGAATGCATATTGAAGGTATCAACGTAAATACAGCTGCTCATTACTCTGTATACGTAAGTATTTGGCTATTTTACTTGATGATCTTTGAAAAAAGAATCACCATGATTAACGTCATTTCGTTATTTATCTATATTGCGTTTGTCATTATGACGGGTTCGAGAGGTGCGTTTTTTGCATTGATCGCGGGCATATATTTATTATTTATTCTTCGTAATAAAAAAACTGCGCTTGTTAAAATTATACCTACAACAGCGATTGTGGCTTTGATTTTGATATTGATTATGAATATTGAGCCATTGTATGCGGTTATCGGATATCGCCTGAAGCCGGTTTTTGATTATTTTATGCATGGTTCGTATGAGGAAGGATCCATGTATATGCGAATGGCGTATAGTCAGTTGGCATTGTCGCGCGCTAAAGAATCGTTGCTTTGGGGACAAGGCTTAGACTGCTTCCGTTGGATTGACGGTGCGTATGGCGCATATTCTCATAATAATTATGCGGAAATATTATTTTCTTTGGGTATCCCCGGCGTTACTATTTATTATTTGCCATATGCATTGAATTTGAAGTATTATTTTAACTGCATATTCAAGAAAAACGGACTCGCTGTTGTAACCGGTATATTCATTTTGGTTTATTTGATGTCGGAGCCCTTTAGAATCACTTATTATAATAGAGCATTTTTGATTATTCCTATTATGAGTTATCTTTATTTGGAAAATGCGAAAAGAGAGAATGCCGATCCGAATTGATACGTACGAATTTATTCGAAAAATAATCAGGTATATATAATTTGGTGCGATCAAACACCAATATATAAAAAATTTATGTTTTAGGAAAGGAAAACGAATCATGGCGAAAACAGCAAAACGCGTAGTATCGTTACTTATCGTCATAATAATGGCGGTGGGTATGCTTCCGATGACTGCATTTGCTTTAATTCCCAACTGGGAAGAAAACAATGTGATCTTTGAAGGCATTAGTTTTGGTACAGACGGATACTACAACGTAATCTCGAAAAAGGATTACGTACTCGTTCCCGGTGCGGCAGTTGAATCGGAAATCGTTCTGAACAACGCTACCGGCACTCGCAGACAGGTGCTTCATATTATTGAGGTTGACCCGTCTAATCCTGACGTATCCATCGTTCCCGGATACTACCAAATCGATAAAGATTTGGAAGATGAGGCTAACTGGTCTCATAAGGAACTCACCGAAATGGCTAAGTATTATGAGAATAATCTTGGGTACAACATTGTCGGTGGTATGAATACCGACCTTTACTACAGCTCGTATTCTCCCCGTGTGCTTGTTTACAACGGCAAGAGCATTGGTAATTTCGGAGAAAATGTGGCTACCGGAGGAGCGGTATTAAATCCCACATCCTCTATCCTTTATGTATTTAAGGATGCTGAAGGTAACATTTCTTGTGATGTTAAGGCATTTAACAAAACAGAATTTGATAGCTATCTTGAAGAGGGAATTCTTCTTCATGCAGTAGGCGTATCCTTCGGTATGGTTGTTAAGGATGGCGAGCTTGTTTCCAAGACCGTAGCACGCGGAACCGATGATGCTGCACGTTCTATGGTGGGTGTCAAGGAAGACGGCACTCTCGTTCTCTGTATGAACGATGGCCGTGGCGCAAATAACTCCGTTGGTTTCAGCTCTTACGAAGAAGGCGAAGCTATGCTTGCTCTCGGCTGTAAGTGGGCTGCAAACTGTGACGGCGGCGGATCTTCCACCTTTATAACCAAGCGTGTTGGTGAAGAAACCTTCACTATGCGTTCGGTACCCTGCGACGGTTCTCAGCGTCCTACAGCACACGGTATCTTCGTTGCATCTAACGTTGCTCCTACCGGCGTGTTAAATAACGTTAATATTGAATCTAATTACGACATTTTTGCTCCTAATGTAGAATATACTTTCGGTGCAGAAGCTATCGATACTCACGGTTATGCTATGGAAATGCCCGATGATGCAACATGGGCACTTTCCGATGCTTCCTTCGGTACTATCGTAAATGGCAAGTTTGTTTCTAACGGTACAAAGGGAACCGTTGACGTTCAGGTTCTTTCCGGCGGAAATGTTGTCGGTTCCAAGACAATTACCGTCTCTGACCCTGAAGTATTCACACTCTCTGCAACTTCCACTACTGTTCCGTACTCCACCCCCGAAAAGGTTCGTACCATAACTCTGCCTATCGTTGCAATGATTGGCGAAGCTAATGTTTACGTTGACACTAATGCTGTTTCTGTTGCGCTTTCAAACGAATCTGCAGGCGTTCTTGACGGATTCAAGTTTACCGCAACTGAGGACACTTCTATAACGGGTGTTGACGTTACTATCACTTATGGCGAAATCGTTTTGACATACGCTATCGCATTCGGCAAGGGCTCCGAAATAATATTTGATTTTGAGAATGGCGATAAGGCCGGCTTTATGGGCTTTGAAGAGGCTAAAAAGTGGTCTCAGGACAACGGTGTCAACAATACTCTTGTTGGCTCTGATCCTCTCGCAGGACAGTTTAACGAATACTTGAGCAGTACCACCTATATGTCGACCACTACTAACGGCGGACAGGTAAGAAACGGTAACTATGCTCTCGCATGGAGATTGGACAATACCGACGCGGCTTTTGCAAGCTGGTCATATAACGTTCTGTTCAATACCGGTGACACTGTTGTTCTCCGTGACGTTGAAAACGGTATGAAGGCAACTGCTCTCGGTATGTGGCTCTACATTCCCGAAGAAGCGTTCCAGACGGGAACCGCAGGCGTTGCATTCCAGTCTCAGCTTTATGTAAAGAATGCAAACGGTTCATATTCATGCAAGCAGGATCACTTTATGTTCACTTCTGCTGCAACCGGAAATCAGACTAACCTAAACTCTGCAACAAATGCAGACATTCCCGAATCTCGTTGGGTATATGCGACCATCGATATTTCTAAGTACGATTATCTTTGCACTCCTGTAGCAACAGATGAAGGCAATTCTCGTTCTCCTTCCTTTATACGTACTTATGTAAAGCCTACTTTCCCTGCAGATATTACATTCTACATTGATGATATTACTCTCGACTACAGCTCGGCTGTTGACGACAGAATACTTCCCACTATTACTGCACCTACTTATTCTACCTCCGATACCGCTGTTTCTTTGGAAAACGGTGCGACTATCAACGGTAATAAGCTTGCATTCTCTGCAACTGTAGCTGATAACGCTGCGCTTGACCTTACCTCCGGTAAGATTTTCGTTGATGGTATTGAAGTTCAGGCTGCTATTACCGGCAGTGTACTTTCTTCCAAGGAAGACGTTACTCTCGTTGCCGGCGCTCATACCGTTGCGTTTGAGGTTAAGGACGAACTCGGCAACCCCATGAAGATCACCAGAACCTTTACCGTTGCAGGTGATGCGGTTGTTGAACTTAATGGCCATAACGATTCCGGCGAAACTCCCAAGGCACAGTCTGTTTACTATGTTGATATTAACGCAGCAGACCTTGCAAACGTTACTAAACTTGTAGCTTCTATTAAGCTTAATAACGCAAATACTTGGGAAATTGACGATGTTATCGTAGCAAATGGCTTCAAGGCTACTCTCGATTATAATGAAATTTCCGAATTACTCACCGTTACTGTTGAACTTGTTGATGCAGCTAACGCGATAGCGCTCGATCAGACTCTTGTGAGCATTCCCGTACGTGTATGGACTTACGATCGTTACGACTATGTAAACAATGCGTATATTCCCGTTTCTTCTATGGGTAATAAACCCGTTGTAAATATCGATGCGGAAATCGTTTACGGTGAAATTACGCTTGCTGATAACACTGTATCGCCCTTCGGCGGCGCAATTGACGTTGCAACCGAGCTTACTACGATTTCTTCTCCTTATCACGAGCATGATGCAGAGCTTACTGTTCTCAATAAGGATGCTACCTGTACCGAAAGCGGATATTCCGACAGAACCTACTGCGAAACCTGTAAGTCTGTTGTAGACTGGGGCACTATTATTGAAGCAACCGGTCACAACTATGTGGTTTCCGGCGAATATCTCGTTTGTGATAAAGATGAAGTGGTATACAGTGGTAACGGTTTGGTCACTATTGGTGACAAGATCTACTGCCTGATTAATTCTAAGCTTGTAACCGGATGGCAGAATGTTGACGGTAAGTACGTCTACGTAAAATCTTCTACCAAGCAGGTTCAAGTTGGTACCATCACCGTTTCCGGTATTACTTATAATACCGATGAAATGGGATTTGTTAAGCCCGTTTGGGTAACCGATACCAATGGTATTAAGCTTAGCTACGGTCCTAAATTCCATACTCGTGAATGGGTTGAATTTGAAGGCGAAAAATATTATTTCGGCACTGATAGCTATGCATATATCGGTATCCGTTGTATTCCGATAAACCGCAACAATATGCAAGAAGGCTCTTTGTGGTATGAGTTCGGTACAGATGGTGCGCTTATAAAGGATTTGAGCGATTATACCGGATTCCAAGAAGATGACGTAACAGGTATACTTTACTACGTTGAAAGTGGTAAGAGCGGTTATGGCGGCTTAATGCTTATTGATGGCTATTATTACTATGCAAGAACTTCCGGTGAAATTGTAAGAGGCAGAGGCTATGGTATAACCAAGACCAACGACCTTCTTCCTGCGGCATACTATCATTTCGATGAAACCGGTAAGATGATCAATCCTCCCGTAAACGAAGAACCCGAAGTAAAAAACGGTATCGTTTCTGAGGACGGAAAGCTTTACTATTATGAAAATGATGTAAAGACTTATGGCGGCTTGCTGCTTATCGACGGTGCATATTACTATGCGAGAACCTCCGGCGAAATTATAACAGGCAGAGGCTATGGTATAACCAAGACCAACGACCTTCTTCCTGCGGCATACTATTATTTCGATGAAAACGGTAAGATGATCAATCCTCCCGTAACTGAAGAACCCGAAGAACCCGAAGTAAAGAACGGTATCGTTTCTGAAAACGGAAAGCTTTACTATTATGAAAATGATGTAAAGACTTATGGCGGCTTACTGCTTATCGACGGTGCATATTATTATGCGAGAACCTCCGGTGAAATTGTAACAGGCAGAGGCTATGGTATAACCAAGACCAACGACCTTCTTCCTGCGGCATACTATCATTTCGATGAAACCGGTAAGATGATCAATCCTCCCGTAACCGAAGAACCCGATACTCCCGTTGTTCCCGAAGAACCCGAAGTAAAGAACGGCATCGTATCTGAAGATGGTAAGCTTTGGTGGTATGTAAACGATGTGAAGACCTATGGTGGCTTAATGCTTATCGACGGTAATTACTATTATGCACGTACCTCCGGTGAAATCATAGCGGGTAAGGGCTACGGAATAACCAAGACTAACGATCTTCTTCCTGCCGGATACTATCATTTCGATGAAACCGGTAAGATGATCAATCCTCCCGCTTAAATCTTATAATTCATTAAATGTTTGTGGTGACCAAAGATATAATGTCTTTGGTCACCACCCCACAAAGAAGGTATTGAAAAAGTATGGTTGCATTTGTGAAAAAATTGGCAAACAAAAACTTCTTTAAAAAATTTTTGTTATACAATGGATTTTATGATTATCTAAGTGATGAAAAGTATATACCTTTATTTTATGAGACAATAATGGGTGTACCATTGGATATAAATAATCCGACAACATTTAACGAAAAAATACAGTGGCTTAAATTACACGACCGAAAGCCCGAATACACACAAATGGTCGACAAAGTTGGAGCAAAAGATTTTGTTGAACAAAAATTAGGAAAAGAATACATTATACCAACCTTGGGAGTTTGGGACAATGCCGATGATATCGATTTTGATAAGCTTCCAAATCAATTTGTTTTAAAATGTACTCACGATAGTGGTGGGTTGATCATATGTAAAGATAAATCGAAACTTGATTTAAAAAAAGCAAGAAAAAAACTAAACAAAACTTTAAAAAGAGATTTTTATAAATATGGAAGAGAATGGCCGTATAAAGGCGTTAAACATAGAATTTTAGCAGAAAAATATATGTTCGATAGTGATTTGGATAAAGAAAATCTTACGGACTATAAAATTTTTTGTTTTGATGGTGAGCCCAAATTTGTAATGACCGTAAGAGATAGAGCCAATGGTGTTGGGTTTGCTATGCACAAGTTTTATGATGTTAATTGGAATATAACAGATTTGGATCTGGATTATCGCAATGAACTAAAATCACCTGATCCGAAACCTGCCGATCTTGATAAACTGCTAGATATAGCAAGACTTTTGTCAGAAGGAACAAAACATTTGCGAGTTGACTTATACGTGGTAAACGGACAGATTTATTTTGGAGAAATGACGTTTTATCATATGTCGGGGCTCGAAACTTTCGTTCCTTCTAAATGGGATAAAATATTGGGCGAATATATAAAGATAAATTGAATCGCAATGTTAATGTGTAAGTTGCGCCAAAAGCATTAGATGTAAAATTTCAAGTGGAATAGTTACATTATAAAATGTTTATCTGGCGTTGCAAAAGCGAACGTTTGATATTGCGCTTAATGGCGCTGTAATCTGCCGCCTCATTAAAATACAAGAAATCGAGTGTTATATGCTTGCAAAATTTTTTGGTTTGGTTAATAAATTTATATATAAAATAAAATTCGGCAAGTCTGTTTGCTTTGAGGGGGTCCCCCGATTTATTTCTCGAATGCCCATACATGTAACAAAAGGCGAGGTTAAAATTGGGAGAAATTTCAGCATAAAGCAGGGTGCACATTTAGCCGCTGTTAACGGCGGGAAAATTACAATAGGAAATAATGTTTCGATTAATAGGAATTGTATTTTGGTGAGTCACGAGTATATAACCATCGGGGATAATTGTGCTATTGGACCAAACGTGGTTTTTTATGATCACGATCATAATTTTGGTGAGTTTGGAATAAAAGACGGATTCAAAAAAGCTCCGATAATTATAGAAAATAACTGCTGGATAGGCGCCGGTGTTACTATTTTGCGAGGAACGCATATAGGAGAGGGTTCGGTAATCGGTGCCGGAACGGTTGTTAAGGGGGAAATTCCGCCGCATTCATTGGTTACAGCTAATCGAGGAATTAATATAGTGCCTATTGTCAAAGAAAAAAGGAGTCCTATGGATGAGAATTAGGCTTACGAGTTTTTTTTACTTTGCATATTGCTTTGTGAAATTACTATTTGCTTGGGTTGTTCTTCATGCGTTTAAACGCAATCTTTTAAAACAAAACATATGGCTGATACTCGAAAAGCGAGATGAAGCTCGAGATAACGGATTTCATTTTTATAAATATTTAAAAGAGAATCATAAAAACATAAATGCATTTTATGTAATAGCGAATCATTCCTCGGATATATATAAGGTTGAAAAATATGGAAATTTAATAGATGCAGATAGTTTTGAGCATTGTATTTATTATTTGGCGGCAAACTTTAGCATCGGATCTCAACCATATGGTGCGTATCCGTTTCGTTTGAACGTCCGTCAACTGATGTTTATTCAAAAATTACTCAATAGAAACCAGACGGTTGTTTTCTTGCAGCATGGAATAATCAAAGATAAGTTACCTATTTCATCTTTTTCATATAGTGTATGTAACATAGACTATTTCGTTACGAGCTCAAAAAGAGAATATGAGTTTGTAAAGGAGACCTATGGTTATCCGGACCATGCGATTGGCTGCGTTGGACTAGCGCGATTTGATTATCTACATACTGCACATAATGTTGAGGATACTTTGTTGGTAATGCCAACTTGGAGAAAGTGGTTAGATACTGGCAAAACAAGAAATTCTAACAAGCACGCAAACTCTTTTTACAATAGTGAGTATTATATTTCATACGCTAATCTTTTACAGGATGATGCTATAATTCGATATTTAAGAAAGAACAACTATAAGCTCGTTTTTTATATGCATTATAAGATGCAACCATATGTGGAAGCGTTTAGGTGTTTTGAAAACGATGTGATTGTAATTGCGGACAAAAGCAATTATGATGTTCAAGATCTGCTTATGTCTTCTAAACTGTTAATTACGGATTATTCAAGTATATTTTTTGATTTTGCATATATGAATAAGCCGTTGCTGTACTATCAGTTTGACAAAGAACAGTTTCGAAAAAGTCATTATGCCGAGGGGTATTTTTCTTACGAAGACGATGGCTTTGGTCCTTGTTTTGATAATTATGAAGATATGAGGCAGTATATTTTCGATATGATTGATAAGCAATGTGAACAACCAAGTGAATATGATTTGCGTGTCAAGGCTTTCTTTGATTTACGAGATGATCATAATTGCGAAAGAACTTTTAATGCGATAAAAACGTTAGAAGAACGATGAAATGAAAAAGAAAATACTATACAATATAATAGCGTCGTTTACGTTGGAAATTGTAACGGTTATTTGCGCATTTATTCTCCCTCGTATGATTATTTCCGGATTCGGTTCGGAATATAACGGCATAGTTTCGTCCGTCACTCAGTTTTTGTCAGTTGTGACTCTGCTGCGCAGTGGCGTTGGGGGAGTTACACGCGCCGCACTCTATAAGCCCTTAGTGGAAAACGATATGTCAAAAGTTAGTGCGATAGTAAAAGCAACAGAGTATTTTATGCGAAAAATAGCATATATTTTTGTTGCATTTTTATTGGTATTTGCCTCAGTCTATCCGTTGCTCGTTTCTGATCAATTTGGTTGGTTCTATACATTTACTTTAGTTATGATATTGGGAATCAGCACCATATCTCAGTATTATTTTGGTATTACCTACCAGTTCTTGTTAAGTGCGGACCAAAAATCGTATATATACTATGTATTACAGACGGTTGCAACCATTCTTAATACGCTGTTTTCGGTGATTCTTATCAACGCAGGTGTTGAATTCCGATTGATGAAACTTACCAGCGCGCTTGTATTCGCGGCTATTCCGATTGCGCTTTATTGGTATGTACATCAGAATTATGCTATATTGAAATCTGTGCCAAGAGACGATACGTGTATTAAGCAACGTTGGGATGCCTTTGTTCATCAAATTGCTTCTTTTATCCATGCGAATACAGACTTGATGCTATTGACTATGTTTTCGGATCTTTATCAAGTGTCTGTTTACAGTGTTTATTATATGGTGATCTATGGCGTAAAGAAATTCGTGACTGTTTTTACTAGCGGAATAGAGTCCACAATCGGAAAAATGCTTGCGACAAAAAACGCGCAATTAACTTCCTTTGTAAGTATGTATGAATGTGGGATGAATATTATTTCCGCCGTGGTGTTCGGATGTACTGCACTTTTGGTGGTGCCGTTTATGAAAGTTTATATGATGAACATAACGGACGCTGACTATATACAGCCGGCTTTGGGTTGTTGGTTGGTTCTCGGTGCTTTTTTCTCTTGCATCAGATTGCCCTATCAGAATATAGTTGAATCCGCCGGTCATTTCAAAGAAACTCGTGGTGGTGCAATAATCGAAGCCGTGATTAATATTGTCTTATCGATTGCTTTAATAAAATCTTTGGGATCTGTAGGTGTGGCAATAGGAACTGCAGCTGCGATGGCATTTCGTACCATTCAATACGCAATGTATTCATATAAGCATATATTGAAAATTTCGTATTTGCGGCTTATAAAAAGACTTGCGATTACTGTTGTTAACATATTAATAATCATTATTCCTTATATTTTGTTTGGGATAGAACATGTTTTGATGAATGGCGTTACGGATTATTTTTCGTGGTTTGTTGAAGCATTGATCACTTTTGTTATAATTGCGTTTGCTTCGGTGTTAGTAAATATGTTGGCATATAGAAAAGAGTTTAAGAATATAATTTATTTTGTCGCTAATCGGAAAAATCAATAAAATTTGGAAAAACCATTATGAACATTCTTAAAGATTCAATAATTCTTATCACCGGCTCTGCAGGATTCATCGGCTCAAATTTAGTAGAAGCTTTGATAAAAACCGGTGCTTCTATGACAATTGTCGGCCTCGACAATATGAATGATTATTATGACGTATCATTAAAGGAATATCGTTTGCACCGGATTGAGGATATGGTGCAGGGAAATTCGAGTGTTAATTGGCGCTTTGTTCGCGGTAGTATTGCGGACAAGTTTTTGGTCGATTCACTTTTTGAGGAATATCGTTTTGATATTGTGGTTAACCTTGCGGCACAGGCAGGCGTTCGTTACTCTCTTGATCATCCGGATGTGTACATAGAGTCGAATATTATTGGATTTTACAATATTTTAGAAGCGTGCCGTCATTATCCTGTTAAGCATCTTGTGTATGCTTCAAGCTCAAGCGTTTACGGTTCGAACGAAAAAATTCCATATTCGACTGACGACAAGGTGGACAGTCCTGTGAGCTTGTACGCTGCGACTAAAAAATCAAACGAATTAATGGCGCATGCATATTCAAAACTGTATAATATTCCGTCGACAGGCCTGCGATTCTTTACCGTTTATGGTCCTGCAGGTCGTCCGGATATGGCTTACTTCGGATTCACAAATAAGCTGTTGCGTGGAGAAACTATCGAAATATTCAATTACGGAAACTGCAAACGTGATTTTACTTATGTGGACGATATTGTGGAAGGCGTTATACGCGTTATGAAAAATGCACCGAAAAAGTTAAACGGCGAGGATGGCCTTCCGATTCCGCCGTATCGCGTTTACAATATTGGAAATAATTCGCCTGAAAATCTGCTTGATTTCGTAAATGTTCTTAGTGAAGAATTGATTGCTGCCGGAGTTTTGCCTAATGATTTTAATATCGACGAGCACAGTAAACTTGTTCCAATGCAACCGGGAGATGTGCCGATTACCTATGCTGATGTAACTCCTTTGGAACGGGATTTTGGATTCAAACCGTCTACTAGTTTACGAGATGGTCTGAGAGCTTTTGCTACTTGGTATAAGGATTACTACGTAAATAAACTGTGAAAGAAGGTCAGAAAATGAAAATAGCAGTAGCGGGCACCGGCTACGTTGGGTTATCTCTCGCGGTTCTTCTAGCTCAAAAGTATGAAGTTATAGCAGTGGATGTCATACCTGAAAAGGTCGAGCTGATTAATAAACGAGTCAGTCCGATTAAGGATGAGTATATTGAAAAGTATTTTGCAGAGAAACAATTGACTATTCAGGCGACGCTTGAAGCAGAAAAAGCGTATGCCGAAGCCGACTATGTTATTGTGGCAGTTCCGACCAATTATGATAGTAAACAGAATTATTTCGATACATCAGCGGTAGAAGATGTTATAAAATCTGTCACGGAACATAATCAAGACGCTGTTATTGTAATCAAATCTACTATTCCGGTGGGTTTTACCGAAAGGATAAGGTCCAAAAGCGGCAATTCGAAGATTCTGTTTAGCCCGGAGTTTTTGAGGGAGTCCAAGGCGCTTTATGACAATCTATATCCCAGCAGAATTATCATCGGAACAGATAAATCAGATGAATGGCTTACTGCCAAGGCAGAAGAATTTGCGGGAATTCTAAGAGATTGTGCTATCAAAGAAGATATTGATACGCTTGTTATGGGCTTTTCCGAGGCTGAGGCTGTAAAGCTTTTTGCGAATACATATCTCGCGTTGAGAGTCAGCTTCTTCAATGAACTTGATACATATGCGGAAATGAAAGGACTTGACTCAAAGTCCATAATAGAAGGAGTATGCCTTGATTCCCGAATCGGAAGCCACTATAATAATCCATCCTTTGGATATGGTGGGTACTGTCTCCCTAAGGATACCAAGCAATTGCTTGCGAATTATAACGACGTTCCGCAGAATTTAATAGAGGCAATCGTGGAATCAAACAGGACACGAAAGGATTTTATTGCCGGTCGTGTTCTTGATAAAGCCGAGTATTATTCCGAAAACAGCCAGTGGGATTCGAAAAGAGAGAAGAATGTGGTGGTGGGTGTATATCGTCTGACGATGAAGTCCAACTCCGACAATTTCCGCCAAAGCTCTGTCCAAGGAGTAATGAAAAGAATCAAATCTAAAGGTGCACAGGTTATCATATACGAGCCTACTTTATCCGACGGCGACACGTTTTTTGGAAGTGATATCGTTAACGATTTGGAAAAATTCAAAAATATGTGTGACGTTATTATTGCAAACAGATATGATAGCGTTTTGGACGATGTTAAACAAAAGGTGTATACTCGCGATCTTTTTGAAAAGGATTGAATTAAAATAAAGAAGTGGGGAACAAATGAAAGAAAATAAAAACGCAACGTTGCAACGTCAATTGACACCAATGCACGTATGGGCGCTTGCATTTGGATGTATAATAGGCTGGGGTTCGTTTGTAAATCCCGGAAAGAAATTTCTGCCAAATTCCGGTGTGGCGGGAACTGCGATTGCGATGGCTCTCGGTGCGCTTGTTATGATCATTATTGCATTTAGCTATGCATATATGATTCCTAAGTATCCAAAGGCGGGCGGAGAATTTACTTTTACAAAAGAATGCTTTGGTAAAAATATGGCGTTTGTATGCGGTTGGTTTCTGGTTGCGGCATATCTCACAAACGTACCTATGAATTCGACGGCTATTGCACTTATTGTAGATGGCTTGGACGGAAGTGCGGATATTCTTAAATTCGGATTCAATTATACGATTGCCGGATTCGAGATATATTTTGGAGAAATGATATTTGCTACGGCTATTTTGATCATATTTGCCGTGATGAATATTTTCGGCGTAAAAAAAGCAGCTATTATTCAGACGTTGTTGTCGGGAATGCTTATAATATCTGTATTTGTGCTTGCGGTTTCTGCGTTGTTTAGTAGCAAGGTGCAAGGAATTAATATGGATCCGATATGGGGTTTCGATAAAACCGCTGCGATGGCAGCAGGAGCCACCACCGAAAATATTTCTGATTTTGCAAATGGCGGAACAAGTGGTATTATGTCCGCAATACTCGCGACATTTGCAATTGCGCCGTGGGCATATGTAGGCTTTGATACTATTCCGCAGGCTGCCGAGGAATTTAAGTTTTCTTATAAAAAAGTAATCGGCATTATGGTGGTTGCTATTTTGTTCGGTTGCTTTGTTTACACAACTAACAATACCGTTGCTGCTGCAGCATTGAAGAATTGGCCCGATAGGGTAATGGCAGGCGAATGGGTGCTGCTGGTTGCGGCAGAGGAAATGCTCGGTGTATTTGGTAAGGTTTTGATCGGTATCGCGGTATCGTGCGCGGTTCTTTCGGGCATAATGGGCTTTTATCTTGCATCATCGCGACTTCTGTATTCAATGGCAAAGGATTCATATTTGCCCAAGATTTTCGGCAGTGTCGATGAAAAATACGGCACGCCTAAAAATGCAATTATCTTTTGCTTTATCATATCGTTATCCGGCCCGATACTCGGCAGAGAAGCGCTCGGCTGGTTTGTGGATATGTCTGCGATTGGTGCTTCTATGGGCTTTTTCTTTACGGGTGCATCAGCATTAAAGAGGATAAACGCGGACAAGGATCGTGGTATCACCTTGAAGATATTAGCAATTTTGGGAATGCTGTTCTCAATAGCGTTTATGATTCTCCAGTTAATTCCGATTCCCGGGCTCAGTGGAGTACATTTTGGAAAAGAATCTTATATAATGCTTATAGTTTGGATAGTTATCGGATTGGTGTGTTACTTTGCCAAAAACGAAATAAAGAGATAAAAAGAATAGGTGTCTTTAATAAAACATATATTAAAAAGGGAGTGTCAGCACTCCTTTTTTTATTTGAAAAATTTGGATATTTCGTAAGAAATTTAACAATACGCCTTTTATTTTTTAAATGCTTGTGGTATAATAAAACGATTAGGAAAAGGGAGGCGGAGCATGTGTCAAAAGGGTTCGAATTAGTGTCCGAATTTAAGCCGACGGGCGATCAGCCGGAGGCTATTGAAGCGCTTGTAAACGGCATAAAAAACGGCGATAGAGATCAGACTCTTATCGGTGTAACAGGTTCGGGTAAGACGTTTACTATGGCGAATATCATTGCACAGTGTAATCGCCCTGCCATAATACTCGAGCCGAATAAGACATTGGCGGCACAAATTTGCTCGGAAATGCGCGAGTTTTTCCCAAATAACGCTGTTGAGTTTTTCGTTTCCTATTACGATTATTATCAGCCGGAGGCGTACGTTCCCGGTAAGGACGTGTATATCGAAAAGGATGCGGCAGTCAATAACGAAATAGATAAGCTGCGCCATTCGGCAACGAGCGCGCTGTTTGAACGTCGCGACGTGATTATAGTCGCTTCGGTAAGCTGTATATATTCGCTCGGCGACCCGTCTGAATATGCCGAGCAGGTGCTGTCAATACGACGCGGCTCGACTTATCCTCGTGATGACGTTATCAGAAAGCTCGTTGCTTTGCAATACGGCAGAAGCGATATCGGATTCGAACGTAATAATTTTCGTGTTCGCGGCGACGTTGTGGATATCTTTCCGTCGAATACCGATACCGATGCCGTAAGAGTTGAGTTCTTCGGCGACGAGGTCGACAGGATATGCAAGATAAACGTTGTTACGGGCGAGGTGGTTGCGGATATGAGCCATATTGCGATATATCCCGCATCGCACTACGTTACCTCTGCCGAAACGCGTCAAAAGGCACTTGATGAAATAGTTGCAGAGCTTGACGAGCGTATAGCGTATTTCGAAAGCCAAAATAAATATATCGAGGCACAGCGTATAAGAGAACGCACCATGTTCGACGTTGAGCAGATAAGAGAGATCGGCTTTTGCTCGGGTGTAGAAAACTATTCGCGTGTGCTTTCGGGAAGAGAACCGGGAAGCGCACCGTATACTCTTCTTGATTATTTTCCGTCCGACTATATTATGTTTATCGACGAAAGCCACGTTATGCTTCCGCAGGTACGCGGTATGGCGTCGGGCGATAGGGCACGAAAGACCAATCTTATCGATTACGGCTTCCGCTTGCCGTCGGCATATGATAACCGTCCGCTTGTCTTTGATGAATTTAACGAAAAACGAGGTCAGACCGTATACGTAAGCGCAACTCCCAAGGATTATGAAAGGGAACTGTCCACACGCCTCGTCGCGCAGATAATAAGACCTACCGGCTTGCTTGACCCCGAGGTAGAGGTACGTCCCACCAAGGGACAGATAGACGACCTTGCGGGCGAAATAAGAATACGGGCCGCTAAAAAGGAACGTGTGCTCGTTACCACGCTTACAAAGAAAATGGCGGAGGATCTTACCGAATTTTTTGAGCTTTCGGGTATCAAATGCCGCTATATGCATTACGATATCGATACTATGGAGCGTATGGATATATTGCGCGGCTTGCGTGCAGGCGAATTCGACGTACTTGTCGGCATCAATCTGCTTCGTGAGGGTCTTGATCTTCCCGAGGTGTCGCTCGTGGCGATCTTGGATGCCGATAAAGAGGGATTCCTGCGGAGCGAGATCTCGCTTGTGCAGACCATCGGCAGAGCCGCAAGAAATGCCGAGGGTAAGGTAATAATGTATGCCGATACCGAAACCGGCTCTATGAAGCGTGCAATTGCCGAAACGAACCGCAGAAGAAAGATTCAGGATGCCTATAACAAGGCAAACGGTATTACTCCGAAAACTATTGTTAAGGATATCCGTGCTCCTATCGAGATAACCTCGAAGAAGGAAGCCGAAAAGCTTGAAAAAGCAAAGAATATGACCAAGGATCAAAAGAAGAAGCTTATAGATAAATTGACCGCAGATATGAAGCGCGCTGCAAAGGACCTCGATTTCGAAACCGCCGCACTTCTGCGCGATAAGATAAGAAGACTGATGTAGGTATAAAAATGTCTGATAAAATAGTTGTAAAAGGTGCAAGAGTTCACAATTTAAAAAACGTAGACGTTACTATTCCGCGTGATAAGCTTGTTGTTTTTACGGGTCTTTCGGGCTCGGGCAAATCAAGCCTTGCGTTTGATACTCTGTATGCAGAGGGGCACAGGCGCTTTGTGGAATCGCTTTCGTCATACGCGAGAATGTTCTTGGGTCAGCTCGATAAGCCCGACGTTGATCAGATAGAGGGGCTGTCGCCTGCGATATCTATCGACCAGAAAACCACCTCGCGCAATCCGCGCTCCACTGTGGGTACGGTAACCGAAATATACGATTATCTTCGTCTGCTTTATGCGAGGATCGGTATACCCCACTGTCCTATCTGCGGCGAGGAGATAAAGCAGCAGTCTGTTGACGAGATTGTTTCGAGAATAGAAACCTTCGAGGAGGGCACTCGCTTTATCGTGCTCGCTCCCGTTGTTTCGGCGAAAAAGGGAATGCACGAAAAGGTTTTCGAGGATGCACGTAAAAGCGGCTACGTACGTGTCCGTGTTGACGGCAGTATGTACGACCTTTCCGAAACTATTTCTCTCGATAAGAATTTAAAGCACGATGTCGATATCGTCGTCGACAGATTGGTAATGCGCGGTGATATACGTTCGCGCCTTGCCGAAAGCATAGAAACCGCGTCGAAGCTTGCGGGCGGTATTATAAAGATACTGTTCCCCGATGCGAGCGACGATGATAATGAAATAACATTTTCGCAGAATTATGCGTGTAAGACCCACGGTGTTTCGGTGGGAGAGCTTACTCCGCGTATGTTCTCGTTCAATAATCCGCAGGGTGCGTGTGAAGCATGCGGCGGCTTGGGAGAAAATAACGTTTTTTCCGAGGAAAAGCTTATACCCGATAAAAGCCTTTCGGTTTTTGCGGGTGCGATAGTTTGTAACGGCTTTAAAAGCGCAGAGCCGGGCGGATATCTTGCCGAGCTGCTGAATTCCGTCGGAAGATATCACGGCTTTGACGTTCATACACCGATAGAGCAGTATTCCGAAGAGGCGTATCAGATACTGATGTACGGTAATAAGCGCAAGCGTACGTCTGTAGCCGAGCCTTCGTTCAAAGGTGTCATCGGTATGATCGAGCACCGCTATAAAATGGGCGGCGGATACGAATCGCGCGATTATTACGATCAGTTTATGGATTATATCCCGTGCCCCGAATGCCACGGCAAACGTTTGAAAAACGAGGTGCTTGCCGTAACCATCGGCGGTATAAATATATCCGAGCTTTGCGAAATGTCGGTAATTAACGCGCGTAAATTCTTCGCGATGCTCAAACTAACTCCCGTCGAAACCGACATAGCACGTGAAATTTTAAAGGAGATCAATGCACGTCTTTCGTTCCTTGAAAACGTTGGTCTTGGATATCTTACGCTTTCACGTAAGGCAGGCTCGCTTTCGGGCGGCGAGGCGCAGAGAATAAGACTTGCAACGCAGATAGGAAGCGCGCTTGTCGGAGTAATGTACGTGCTCGACGAGCCCAGCATCGGCTTGCATCAGCGCGATAACCAAAAGCTTATCGGCACGCTGAAAAAATTGCGCGATATCGGTAATACCGTGCTCGTGGTAGAGCACGACGAGGAAACCATCGAAGAAGCGGATTTTCTTGTGGATATCGGACCGGGCGCAGGCATACACGGCGGTGAGGTCGTATTTACGGGTACGCCGCAGGAAATACGTAAATGTAAGAGCTCTGTAACGGGTCAGTACCTTTCGGGCGAAAAAAGCGTGTCTGTTCCCAAACAGCGCAGAAGCGGTAACGGTGCGTTTATTACCGTTGTCGGAGCAAACGAAAATAACTTAAAGGATATCGACGTAACGATTCCTCTCGGAAAATTTGTGTGCGTAACGGGTGTTTCGGGCTCAGGTAAGTCTTCGCTTATAAACGCCGTGCTTTATAATACGCTTGCGCGTAAGCTCGGCAGGGCGTCGCTTATTCCGGGTAAGCATAGGGAAATCGTAGGTGCGGATAATATCGATAAAATCATTCAGATAGATCAGTCGCCCATCGGCAGAAATCCCCGTTCGAACCCTGCAACGTATATAGGGCTTTTTAACGATATAAGAGCCGTGTTTGCATCTACCCCCGAGGCAAAGGCACGCGGTTATAACGAGGGACGATTTTCGTTCAACGTCAAGGGCGGACGCTGTGAGTCCTGCCGCGGTGACGGTACGCTTACGATCGAAATGCATTTCCTTCCCGACGTTTATGTCACCTGCGACGTATGTAAGGGAAAACGCTATAACCACGAAACGCTTGAAATCAAATATAAGGGCAAATCCATTTACGACGTGCTCGAAATGACCTGTGAGGAGGGAAGAGAATTCTTCCAGAACTACCCCTCTATAAAGCGTAAGCTTGATACGCTTTGCGACGTTGGCTTGGGCTACGTCAAGATAGGTCAGCCCGCAACCACGCTTTCGGGCGGCGAGGCGCAGAGAGTAAAGCTCGCAAACGAGCTTGCACGTCGTGCTACGGGTAAAACCCTTTACGTGCTTGACGAACCCACTACGGGTCTGCATACCGACGACGTAAATAAGCTGGTTTCGGTATTGCAAAAGCTTGTAGACGCAGGCAATTCGGTTGTCGTTATCGAGCATAATTTAGACCTTATAAAAACCGCCGATTATATCATCGATTTGGGTCCCGACGGCGGTGATGCGGGCGGCAGGGTCGTCGCAAAGGGTACGCCCGAGGAGGTCGCTTCTCACCCCGATAGCTATACGGGATATTATCTCAAGGAGAAATTAAAGTGATAGATTATAAAAAATATGAGCCGTTGCTTGCCAACGTAGAAAAGCCGGGACGGTATGTGGGTAACGAATATGCGTCGGATATCCCCGACCCCGAAAAAGCAGAGCTTCGAATGTGCTTCTGCTTTCCCGATACATACGAAATAGGTATGTCCAACCTCGGTATGAAAATACTTATGGGCTGCTTCAATAATACGGGATATAT
The DNA here is from genome assembly GCA_045593165.1 of Eubacteriales bacterium. Lineage (GTDB taxonomy): Bacteria > Bacillota > Clostridia > Oscillospirales > CAG-382 > Coliplasma. The sequence goes on along the minus strand of JAZNWF010000074.1, from coordinate 42,698 downwards.
AAGCTGTGAACGCTGTTATATGCCGTGGACCGATATGCGTGAGCAGCTGATAAAGCACAATATGCCGCTGTTTGCACTCGAAAGCGGTGATCCGCTTAATAAGTTCGATATCGTTGCGTTTACGCTTCAGTACGAGCTTTGCTATACCAACGTGCTTTCGATGCTCGGCTTGGGTGGGATCCCGTTGCTTTCCAAGGAAAGGAAGGAATCCGATCCCATAATCATCGCAGGCGGGCCTTGTGCATATAACCCCGAGCCTATTGCCGATTTTATCGACGTGTTTTCGATAGGCGAGGGTGAGGAGGCGCTTGTAGAGCTTACCGCGCTTATCAACGAATGCAAGAAGCAAGGTGTAAGCAGGGAAGAAACGCTTTATCGTGCATCACAGATAGAGGGCTTTTACGTTCCTTCGCTTTATGACGTTGAGTATAACGAGGACGGTACTATCAAATCGTTTGCTCCTAATCGAGAAGGCGTGCCCGGTAGCGTTAAAAAACGTATTATCGAGGATCTCGATAAATCCTATTTCCCGTGCAATTGCTCGGTTCCGTTTCTCGAAACGGTTCACGACCGCGTAATGCTCGAGGTGTTCAGAGGCTGTATCAGAGGATGTCGCTTCTGTCAGGCGGGTATGATCTACCGTCCGTACCGTGAAAAATCACCCGACGTGCTGAATAATAACGCCATAGAATCGATAAAGCATACGGGATATTCCGAAATATCGCTTACTTCACTTTCGATAAGCGACTATACGCATCTGCGCGAGCTTATCGATAAAATGCTCCCTTGGACGAATAAAAAGAACGTAAACCTTTCGCTGCCGTCTATGCGAATCGATAATTTCTACGAGGAATTACTCGAGAAGGTTTCCTCTGTAAGAAAGAGCGGTCTTACCTTTGCGCCCGAGGCGGGTACACAGCGTCTGCGCGACGTTATAAATAAAAATATAACCGAGGAAGAAATCATTTCTGCCGTAAAAAAGGCATTCGATGGCGGAAGAAACAGCTTAAAGCTGTATTTTATGAACGGTCTTCCTACCGAAACCGACGAGGATATTTGCGGTATCGCCGCTTTGGGACAAAATATTGTCGATACCTATTATTCCAAAAAACGCTTTGGCGGCGGCAGAGGCGTAAACGTAACTGTAAGCGTTTCCTGCTTCGTTCCAAAGCCCTTTACTCCTTTCCAGTGGGAGCCGCAGGATAGCTTGGAGGAGCTGGAGCGTAAGCAACAGCTTCTTAAATCCGAAATCAAAACAAAGAAAATATCTTATAAGTATCACGATGCACGCGTTTCAAGAATTGAAGCGGTGTTTGCACGCGGCGACCGCAGATTAGGTCGGGCTCTGCTTGAAGCCTATAACCGTGAAATGATGCTCGACGGCTGGGATGAATTCTTCAGCTACGATAAATGGATATCCGTGCTTGACGATTGCGGATTGGATGCCGCTTTCTATGCAAACCGACGCTTCGGTATGGATGAGATATTACCTTGGGACTTCATAGATATAGGTGTTACTAAGAAATTTATGAAGCTTGAATACGCAAAGGCGTTAAAGGCAGAAACTACACCCGATTGCCGTACCAAATGCTCGGGATGCGGTGCGTCGAGCCTTTGTAACGGAAAATGCGTGTGTGACGGAGGTGCGAACAATGGCTGATATCCGCGTATGCTTTACAAAGCTTAATAAGCTTAAATATATCTCGCATCTCGACCTTCAACGCGCAATACACCGTATGCTCGTAAGAAGCGACCTTCCTATCGCGTATACCGAGGGCTTCAACCCTCATCCGAGATTGAATATCGCGCTTCCTCTTTCCATTTATCAGGAGGGCGAGCGTGAATTGTTCGACTTCAGGATCGTTTCCGAGGTATCGGTTGAGGAAATCAAAGAAAAGCTTCAAAAGGCGGCTTTTCCGGGTATGGATATAGTCGATGTTGCTGTTGCAGACGGAAAGCTCGCAACAAAGCGTGCAATATGGCGTCTTGAAACCGAAACCGATATGGATATAGATGAATTTATATCTGCGTTTGACGGAGAAATGCTTGTGACAAAGCGTTCGAAGACAGGTGAAAAGACGGTTGATATTTCACCGATGACAAAGCTGGTATCTGCCGAAAGAAGCGAAAACGGAATCGTTGCCCGCGTAGAATTGAATGCGGCAGGTAACGATTATCTGAATCCGTCGTACGTTGCGGCGTTTTTCGGTGAAAAACTCATTTTAAAGCGCACAGTTCGTGAGAATATTCTGTTTTAAGACATTTTTCTATTGATATCGCGGCGTTTGTCTGCTATAATTAATATGATATGAAATATGTAAAAACAAGTTTATTCACGAAGTTAATATCTTTGCTTACCGTGCTTGTGCTTACGGTAACGCTTTGCGCTTGCGGTGGCGAAACAGAGAATGGATCGTCTGTTCCCCCCGTCGAATCATCCGAGCCCGAAGTAGTCAAGCTTTCTCTCGAGGAGGCGCTTGAACTTGTCGAGCGCGATAGGGAAATCACCGAAATGTTCATCTGCAATTCGCTTTGCGGTGAAATCGATGAAGCAAAGCCGACAGCACTCCCCAAGGGACATAAATATGCCGACTTTTCTGAAATCGAATCGCTTATCGATAAAACCTATCTTTCCACGAGCAAGGAAAAGGAATTCTTCCTTACCTATCCGAACGAAGCGAATCGGTCGGTATATGCTCACGAGGGTGTCACATACGTGTTCAAGCACTCCGGCAGTGAGTTTTACGATTTTATCGATGTCGAAACGGTAGAGGTGGTATCGAACGATAAACCGTTCAGATGCTGTATAAAGGCGGTTACCGAAACCGGCTTCAACGTTGAGCTTTACGCGTCTTACGTTAATGAGGCTTGGTATTTGGAGCAGGGAATCTACTTCACCCGCGAGCCCGTGTATTCGACGTTTGACGAAAAATACGTTTTGTCAGATATCGGCTCTCTTTCCGATTTTTGCGGCAACATTTTAGTCGTGGAATGCTATATTTCCGATAGTGTAACGTCGTTTACTACCGCATCGGAAGAAATAATGCATAAGAATATCGAAGCTGCTGTCGGATATCTCGCGGCGGAATCCAATCGTATGGGAAATACTGTCAATGTAGATTATAAATCTGCGTATTTCCATCACGGCGGAATAATCGATAATGCACTTGATTTTGATATCTTCTTTGCCGAAACGGGATTTGGTACTTTGCAAAGCTTTGCCGAAACAGAGTACGAGCTTGCCAATTACGATAATTATTTCTTCATCGTCTGCTTCGATAAGCCGTTTGAATCGGAATCGACTGCTTTTGACGGAGCAAACGAGGAGGTTCGTTACGGCGAGCGTGTTATAGCAAGCGTCGAAACCGATTCTACGCAAATTTGCAAATTGGTTTTGGAGCTTTTAGGTGTAAAGAACGTTCCTGCCGAGGAAAGCGATGAATATATAAGATCACTTTACAGCTATTATTTTCCCGATGATTTTCATGTAAAAGATACTCTCGAAGAAACGTCGATATCTCCCGTGACCGCGTATTTTTGCGGTATGACGAGCGACCTCGATCCGCTTTATCGGGTATTCTATATTGATAAATAAGTTAAAAGCGAGGGACTTACAATGCCAAACAACTATAAGCGCGTTTTAGTAAAATTAAGCGGCGAAGCGCTCTCGGGCGACGGAAAGCGTATTTTAAGCGGCGAAATGCTCACGCAGGTTGCCGAAAAGCTTTCACAGCTCGTTAAGGACGGCACACAGGTGTGCGTCGTTATCGGCGCAGGAAATATCTGGCGCGGTGCAAGACAGAACGGACTTGATGTCGACCGTGTCCGCGGCGACCATATGGGTATGCTTGCAACAGTGATCAACTCTATCGCGATGCAGGATTACATCATAAAAACGGGTGTGAATGCTCATGTTATGAGTGCGGTTCAGATTCAGCAATTCTGCGAGCCGTATTCGCAGTATAAGGCTATCGAGTATCTTGAAAAAGGCGAAATAGTTATACTTGCCTGCGGTGTCGGATACCCCTTCTTCTCGACTGATACCGGTATGATGCTTCGTGCGGCAGAGCTTAAATGCGACGCGGTTCTTTCGGCAAAGAACGTTGACGGTGTTTATGATAAAGACCCTGTTAAATATCCCGATGCGAAAAAATTCGATACGCTCACTTATTCGGAGATGCTTTCTCTCGGCTTAAAGGCTATCGATCAGAGCGCGGCAGCAATAGGTGAGGAATGCGGAATCAAAACGGTTCTTTTTCCGCTTACCGACCCTGAAAATATAATTCTCGCCGCAAAAGGCGAAAATATCGGCACATTGCTTCATAATTAATAACATAAATACTAAAATAATAAAAAAGGATGGTAACTGACATGTTTGAAATTAAGCCCTTTGAAGAAAGAATGAAAAAGAGTATAAGCGTTCTCGAAGAGGACTTCGGAACTATCCGCGTAGGCAGAGCCAGCGCAAAGGTACTCGATAAAGTAACCGTTTCTTATTACGGCAGCCCCACAGGACTTGAAGGTGTTGCTACCATTAAAGCGGCAGACGCAAGAACCTTGGTAATCACTCCTTGGGAAACAAGTATGCTTAAGGAAATCGAAAAAGCACTTCTTGCCTCCGATGTGGGAATCACTCCTACCAACGATGGCAAATGCATCCGTCTTGTTTTCCCCGCACTTACCGAGGAACGCAGAAAAGAGCTTACCAAGAAAACCGCAAAAATGGGTGAGGATTGCAAGGTTGCTATCCGTAATATCCGCCGCGACGCAAACGATGCCGCAAAGGCAATGAAGAAGAATTCGGAAATTACCGAGGACGATCTTAAGAGTGCGGAAAAGACCATTCAGGACGTTACCGATAAGCTCATCAAGGAAGTTGACGCTATCGTTGCTAAAAAGGATAAGGAGATCATGGAGATCTGATTCCTTTTTGGAAAAAATAAATTTGAGTAGGTGATTCTATGTCCGAATCAAGACTACCTCGTCATATCGCAATAATTATGGACGGTAACGGCCGTTGGGCAAAAAAACGGCTGTTGCCGCGTACCGCAGGCCATAAGGTAGGCTTGGATACCTTTGTCGATACCGTCGATTCCTGCAGTGATATGGGAATCGAATATCTTACCGTGTATGCGTTTTCCTCTGAGAATTGGAATCGCTCGGTTGAAGAGGTTTCTGCGCTTATGGAGCTTATGAGCCGCGGAATAGTCAAATACGAGCCCGAAATGGTTCGTAAAAATATCCGCTTGAAGCTTGTCGGTGATATCGAACGTTTTGAGCCGGTATACCGCAACGCGCTTTACGGCGTTGAGGAAAGACTTAAAAATAATACGGGAATGACTCTGTGCATATGCTTGTCATATGGCGGAAGACAGGAAATCGTCCACGCTGTTAATGAGCTTATAAAGCAGGGGAAGACCGAAATCAGCGCAGATGATATAGATGCGAATCTGTATACTGCAGGTGTTCCCGATCCCGATCTGGTTATCCGTACAAGCGGAGAATACCGTATATCCAACTTTTTGCTTTGGCAATCCGCGTATGCGGAATATTACTTTGCCGATTGCTATTGGCCCGATTTTGATAAAAATGAGCTTTTAAAGGCAATCGAATCCTTTTCAAAGCGTGAACGACGCTACGGGAGGTAAAAATGGTTACAAGAATTTTAACTGCAATAGTTGCCTTGCTTGCACTTATTCCGATTCTTATTTGGGGCGGAGTATGGGGCGCGGGTGCATTGTTTGCTCTGCTTAGCGGCTTTTGTGTATACGAGCTGCTCTGTTGCTGCGATCTGTTTAAGAAATGGTATATTTCTCTTCCTTGTATCGTAGGCACTGTCGGTTGTGTACTTATGACGGTATTTTTCCGCCGCCGTATCATTCTCGACGTAGGCGCGTTGCTTTTCCTTGTGGCTATGATGCTGGTGTATTTCCTTTGTATCGCAGTGTTCAAGCACAAAGAGCTTGACGTAGAACGTCTTATGACCTGCTTTGCGCTTGTTGTGTATATCACAGGCGGCTTTACCGCTCTTACCGTGCTTTACGTTATCAGACCGCTTTTCGGCTTGTGGGCTGTATCGCTCGTGCTGGCAATTGCTTGGGCAACAGATACCTTTGCATATTTCAGCGGAATGCTGTTCGGTAAGAAAAAGCTTTGCCCGGATATTTCACCGAAGAAAACAGTTGCAGGTGCGATCGGCGGTACGATCTTCGGCACGCTTGCCGGTATGCTCGTGTTCGGAATCGCGTACGGTCAGCCTCTTTGGGGACTTATCGCGTTGCCGCTTTCGATAATAAGCCAGCTCGGTGACCTTGCGGCATCTATAATCAAACGCCGCTTCGGTGTTAAGGATTATGGAAAAATATTCCCCGGTCACGGCGGCGTTTTAGACCGCTTCGACAGCATAATTCCCACCGCAATAATGACTACCGTGCTTTTAGTTGCAATTGTGGTAGCATACAACATTATCAAATTCGGATTTTTTGGAATTTAAATGGAAAACAATATAACCTTGCTCGGTTCAACGGGCTCAATAGGCACTCAAACTTTATCTGTGGCGCGGAACCTTGGGCTTCGCGTCACTGCGCTTTCCGCGCATTCTAACGTGAAACTTCTCGAGAAGCAGTATCGCGAGTTTAAACCCTCAAAGGTCTGCATCGGCGAAGCAAAATATAATGAATTAAAGCTCGCATTGAACGATTGCGACGTGGAAATACTTTGCGGTGATGAGGGTGTTCTTCAACTCGCAAGCGAGGAATGTGACGGTACGCTCGTAAATGCCGTTATAGGTATGAAGGGCTTGCTCCCGACTATTGCCGCGGCTAAAAAGGGTAAAAGAATCGCGTTTGCCAACAAGGAAACGCTTGTTGCGGGCGGTAAGCTGGTAACCGATGCGGTCAAGGAGGGCAAAGCAACGCTTTTGCCCGTCGATAGCGAGCACTCCGCGATTTTCCAATGCATTCAGGGCGGAACGGCAATAAAGAAGATATTGCTTACAGGCTCAGGCGGACCCTTTTTAGGTAAGGATAGAAGTTATCTTGAAACGGTTACACCCGAAATGGCAGTTCGCCACCCGAAATGGAATATGGGCAAAAAGATATCCGTCGATAGCGCAAGCCTTATGAATAAGGGCTTGGAGCTTATCGAGGCGGTTCATCTTTTCGACGTTTCTCCCGATAAGGTCGAGGTCGTTATCCACCCTCAAAGCATAGTTCATTCGCTTGTTGAATTTGATGATAATGCAATAGTTGCGCAAATGGGCGTGCCCGATATGCGAGTTTGCATTCAGTATGCAATAACCTACCCCGAAAGAAAGCCGTCCCCTGCCGAATCGCTTGATCTGTTCGGTAAGGAGCTTACCTTTTTAAAGCCGGATGAAACAAATTTCCCGTTGCTTTCTCTTGCGCGTGAAGCTATAAAGCGCGGAGGAAATATTCCTGCGGCAATGAACGGTGCAAACGAGGAAGCAGTTGCGCTCTTCCTTGATCATAAAATAGGCTTTACCCAGCTGTTCGATCTTGTTATCGAGGCTACTCAAAACGCGAAATTCATAGAAAATCCCACACTTGACGATATTCTTTCCTCCGATAAGGAGGCAAGGATCTACGTTTCTTCTCATATCTGACGGAGTGATATTTAATGTTTGACGTTCTTCTCACGCTTGTTGTTACGGTCTTTATTTTCGGACTGTTGATATTCATACACGAATTCGGTCATTATATCGTGGCGCGCTCGTTCGGCGTCGGTATAATCGAATTTGCAATAGGAATGGGTCCAAAAATAAAAACCTGGAAGGGTAAATATAACGATTTTACCCTGCGCGCTATTCCGATCGGCGGCTTTGTAAATATGGTCGGCGAATACGATGAGGAAATACCGGAAGAGCACAAATATAAAATACCGCTCAACACAAAGCCCGTTTGGAAGCGTATCCTTATAGTGCTTGCAGGTCCTGTGATGAACCTTTTGCTTGCCTATGTCGTAATGATAATAGTCGTTACGTCGGGAGGAGCGATCGGCTCTACCGTTGTCGGCAAGTTTACCGATAATAACGTTTCATCGCAATACGGTCTGCAACTGAACGATGAGATAATCGAGGTCAACGGAAAAACGGTACGTTGCTATATGGATATGTCGTATAAGATCGTCTCCGACGGTGTGGAACCCATCGATATAGTCGTTTTAAGAGACGGCAAAGAGGTGTATCTCGAGGATGTCTGCTTCGGAACCGAAACCGATGAGGGAATCGTATTCGGAAGATTAGATTTTCTCGTTTACGGCAAGGAAAAAACGTTTGTAAACGTAATGCACGAATCCTTCTGGCAGTCTGTTTCTACCGTTTATATGACGGTGGATTCGCTGGTCGATACCGTTTCGGGCAGATACGGCATGGATGCAGTAGGCGGTCCTGTTGCTATCGGTGGAGAGATAAACAATACCATTCAGCAGAGCAACGGTTTTTACGAAGCGTTTATGAGCCTATCGTCAATGACCGTTATGATATCCGTGTCCTTGGGCGCCTTCTAATGTTTTCCGATACCCGTGCTCGACGGCGGCAGATTGCTGTTCTATATCATCGAGGGAATACGCCGTAAGCCGATGAATCCCAAGGTAGAGCAAACCATAAGCGGAATCTTTGCGATGCTCTTGTTCGGATTGATGTTTTTTGTTATGTTCAAGGACGTAATTGAGCTGTTTTAATAGGTGTGCATATGAAAACCACGAAAGAAATCAAAATAGGAAATATAGCAATCGGCGCAGGTAACCGAATCGCAATACAGTCGATGACAAATACCAAAACCGCCGATAAGGAAGCGACGCTTGCACAAATAAAATCGCTTTCTGCCGCAGGCTGTGATATCGTTCGCTTTACCGTAAACGATATGGATGCCGCCGAGGCAATTCCTTATTACGTTGAAAATACATCTATACCGCTTGTTGCCGATATCCATTTCGATTACCGCTTGGCGCTTGCCGCCGCAGAAAGAGGCATTTCGAAGATACGTGTTAATCCCGGCAATATAGGTGATAAGGAAAATATAAAAAAGGTCGCCCTTGCGTGTAGATCGCGCAATATTCCCATCCGTATAGGAATAAACGGCGGCAGTACAGAAAAATCTCTGCTTTTGAAATACGGCGGACCTACTGCCGAGGCGCTTGCCGAAAGCGCGCTTAATAATGCGCGTATGCTCGAGGAATGTGATTTTCACGATATCGTGCTTTCGGTAAAAAGCTCGGACGTGAAAACAATGGTCGATGCCGCAAGAATATTACACGAAAAATGCGATTATCCGCTACATATCGGCGTTACCGAAACGGGTGACGTAAGACGCGGTAATATAAAATCCGCAATCGGAATCGGCAGTCTGCTTTTGGACGGAATCGGCGACACCGTTCGCGTTTCGCTTACCGATGATCCCGTAAATGAGGTTATCGCCGCAAAGGATATATTGTTCTGTTGCGGTATAGGCGGTGGTATAAATATCGTGTCCTGCCCGACTTGCGGCAGAACACAGTCAAATATGATACCGCTTGTTGCCGAATTGGAGCAGGAAACGCGAAACATCAAAACCGATCGACGCTTAACCGTTGCACTGATGGGCTGTGCGGTAAACGGTCCCGGTGAAGCAAAGCACGCCGACGTAGGTGTGGCTTGCGGAAATAAAGAAGGGGTACTGTTCCGCAAGGGCGAAATAATTCGTAAGATCCCCGAAGAGGAAATAGTAAAAACACTTGTATCTGAAATAAAGGAAATGCTTAATGCTTAATGAATTTTTGAATAAATTCAAAAAAGCATCCTTTTCGCAAAAGGAAAAGGATACCATATCGAAATTCGATTCTTTTAACGTAAAGATCGACCGTGAAAAGCTCTCCGTTGCTGTAATGGCAGAGCTTTCTTCCTACGTCAAGCCAAAGGCTTTGTTCGATATCGAGGATATAATCAAAAAGGCATACAGCCTTAATTACGTAAATATATATCCTCATTATAACGGCGTGCCCTTTGAAGAAGAATATATGACGGGTATCATCGAAACCCTTCAAAGATATTCCAAGCTTGATTACGGATTTTTCGGCGGCTCTACGTTTAATTATAATAAAAGCACAGGCGTTTTCGTTATAAAGCTCCGTAAATATATCACCTCTGCAATTCCCGAAGCGAACGGTGCCGAAACCTTCCTTATGCAGTGTGTACGCGACCAATTCGGTACAAGCCTTGCAGTAAAATTCGATTATGAGGATTTTGACATTTCCGAGTATAAGAGCGAATATGAGGAAGAACTGAAAAGAAGCATTCTTGAACAGATGCGCTCTGTTGAAAAGGAAGCCGAACAACCTGAAAAAGCACCGCCGCGTGCGGCATTTACCGAAACCGAGGTAGAGGATACCGAATATTACGAATCCGACGAAAAGCTTTACGCTCACGTCGGTAATATGACGCTCGATATCACCTCTCCGCAGCCGCTTTACGGCGAAAGAAAGAATTGGAATCTTATCCCGATGTCCTATATCAAAAACGGCACTACCGTATGTGTCGGCGGACGTCTGTTTCAGGTGGAATCCAAGGAAAATTATGAAAATGAAGCGATAACGTATACGCTTTATATAACCGATAACTCCGCATCGGTCACGGTCCGCTTTTCCTGCCCCAAAAAAGAAGCACCGAAGCTCAAAGCGCCGTGCTACATACTCGTTTCTGGTAAAGCAGAGCATAGAAGAGTTTTTAACCGTGATACAAAGGAATGGGTTCAGGATAACGAGCTTACCATAAACGCCAAGGCGATAAGCAAATGCGGCGTAGTGGTACGTGCCGATAACGCCGAGGAAAAGCGCGTTGAGCTTCACCTTCATACGAATATGTCCGCACTCGATGCATTGGCAGATCCTGCGGATATTATGGCGCGTGCAAGCGAATGGGGGATGCCTGCCGTCGCGTTTACCGACCACGGTACGCTTCAGGCGTTCCCGATAGTTATGAAAGCGGCGAAGAAATATCCCAACGTAAAGCCTATTTACGGTATAGAGGGCTATCTTGTCGACGATACCGCACGTGCGGTTTTCCGTTACGACGAATCAAAGCCCGTAAAGTTCGCAGATGATGAATTTATAATATTCGATATAGAAACCACAGGTCTTTCCTATAAGACCTGCGGCATCACGCAGATTGGCGCGCTCAAATATAAAAACGGCGAAATTATCGGAAAATTCGATACGTTTGTCAATCCCGGTATGCCTATACCCGAAAATATCGTTAAGCTTACCGGTATTACCGATGAAATGGTAAAGGATGCACCGAGCGAAAGGGCAGCGGTTGAAAGCTTTTTGCAGTTTGTCGGCAGTTCGATGCTTGTTGCACATAATGCAAACTTCGACGTTTCGTTTATATCTCGTGTTGCAAACGATAACGGCATTCCGTTTGATAATGCATATTTGGATACCGTCGCACTCTCAAGATATATTAACAGCGATATAAGTAAGCATACTCTTGATACGCTTGCAAAATATTATAAACTCGGCGAATTCGATCACCATAAGGCTGATGCGGATACCGAAATGCTTGCGAAGATATTCGAATGTATGGCGCGTAAGCTCGCGGTCAACGGTATTTTCAACGTATCCGAAATGAACGCGGCTATGGCAAATAACAGCGATCCGAAGCGGCTCAGATATTACCACGTGGTAATATTGGTAAAGAACCTTGTCGGTCTTAAGAATCTGTATAAAATAGTTTCGCGCTCGTATCTCGATTATTTTCATGCGCATCCGCGTATTCCCAAAACGCTTCTTACCGAATACCGTGAAGGATTGGTTATCGGCTCCGCCTGCTCTTCGGGCGAGCTGTATGAGGCGATATTACAGAATAAACCCTATAACGAGCTTCTCCGTATAGCCGATTTTTACGATTATTTAGAGGTTCAGCCCGATTCGAATAACGGTTATCTTGTCGATGAAGAACGTTTGGGTACAAATAAAAATGCAGCGATAGAACAGCTTCACGAAAACGTGCGTACTATAATGTCTATCGCTAAAAAGCAGAATAAGCTAGTTGTAGCAACGGGCGACGTTCACTTTATGGATCCCGAGGATGAAATATACCGTCAGATAATGATGTTCGGTATGAAATTCCACGATGCGTTCCGTGATACCAAGCTTTATTTCCGTACGACCGAGGAAATGCTTGCCGAATTTTCTTATCTCGGCGAGGAGGAAGCACGTAAGATAGTTATCGAAAACCCGAAAAAGATAATCGAGGATTTCGATGCCATAAAGCCGATTCCCGACGGCACGTATACGCCTAAGATCGACGGCGCAGAGGAAGAGCTTCAAGAGCTTTGCGAGCAGACCGCGATGGAAATGTACGGCTTTAAGGGACAGATTCCCGAAATCGTACGTAACCGTATGGATAGGGAATTGACGTCTATTATTAAAAACGGATTTGCGGTTTTATACGTAATAGCAAGACGTTTGGTGCAAAATAGCGAGGAGCACGGATATCTTGTCGGCTCTCGTGGCTCTGTCGGCTCGTCGTTTGCGGCAACGCTTGCAAAAATATCCGAGGTCAATCCGCTGCCGCCTCACTATGCCTGCCCGAATTGCAAATATTCGGAATTCTTCACAAAGGGCGAGGTTGGCTCGGGATTTGACTTGCCCGATAAGGATTGCCCCGAATGCGGCACAAGAATGCGCCCCGACGGACACGATATCCCGTTCGAAACCTTCCTTGGCTTCCACGGCGAAAAAGCACCCGATATCGACCTTAACTTCTCGGGTGACGTTCAATCGGAAGCACATAAATTCACCGAAGTATTGTTCGGTAAGGAAAATATATTCCGCGCAGGTACGGTAGGTACTCTGCAGGATAAAAACTGCTTTGGCTTCGTAAAAAAGTTCTTGGAGGAAAAGGGCGAAAGCCTTACCCGTGCCGAGCAGGCACGCTTGGCGCAGGGATTTGTTGGCGTAAGACGTACAACGGGTCAGCACCCGGGCGGCATCGTCGTTATCCCCAAGGAATACGAAATTTACGACTTTACTCCCGTTCAGTATCCTGCAAATAAGGCATCGAGCGGCGTAATTACCACTCACTTCGCATTCGAATATCTGCATGATACCATTTTGAAGCTCGATATACTCGGACACGACGTTCCGACCTATTATAGGTATTTTCAAAACTATACCGGCATTGACGTGCGCGACGTTCCTATGAACGATAAAAACGTTATCGAGCTGTTCGCGTCGACAAAGCCGTTGGGCGTTACGCCCGAGCAGATAGGTTGTCCGATAGGAACAATGGGTATACCCGAATTCGGTACCGACTATTCTATACAGATGATATTGGACGCAAAGCCGAAATCGTTTGCCGACCTTGTGCAGATCGCGGGCCTTTCACACGGCACGGGTATCTGGCTCGGAAACGGTAAGGATCTTATCGAAAGCGGCACGTGTACTATCGATCAGATCATCGGTACTCGTGACAGTATAATGGTATATCTTATGCATATGGGACTCGATTCCTCAATCGCATTCGACTCTATGGAGCGTACGCGAAAGGGCAGAGGCTTGCTTCCCGAGCAGGAGGCGGCGATGCGCGAAAAGAACGTACCCGAATGGTATATCGCGTCCTGTAATAAGATACAATATATGTTCCCGAAGGCGCACGCTGCGGCTTATACCATTGCGTCACTGCGCTTGAGCTGGTTCAAGATATATCAGCCGCTTGCGTTTTACGCCACCTATTTCACGATAAAACGCGATTTCTTCGACGGCGAGCTTATTATGAAGGGCAAGCATCGAATCGAGGAACGTCTTAATGTGCTCCGCTCTGCGCCCGATCTTACGGCAAAGGACGAAGGTAATATAATCATTTTGCGTATCGTTCTTGAAATGATGGCAAGAGGATTTTCGTTCCTGCCTGTTGAGATAGGCAAATCGGAAGCATTTGCATTCGTTCCCGAAAACGGAAAAATACGTCTGCCGCTTTGCTCGCTTAACGGCTTGGGCGAATCGGTAGCTGAAAAAATCGTCGAGGTAGTCAAAAACGGAGAAGCCACCACTATCGAGGAGCTTCGCGTTAAAGCCGCGATAAACAAATCGATAATGGAGCTTCTTGAAGCAAATAAATGCTTCGGTGACCTTCCCGAATCAGATCAGATGACACTGTTTTAAATTCAAATACAAAGGCAAGAATTATGTTTGATAACCATATGCATACTCAATATTCCTGCGATATTCCGCAAGGCAAGGGAAGCTCGGTTCGCGAGCTTTGCCATAAGGCGATAGAAAAGGGATTAAAGGGTATAGCAATAACCGACCATTTTGATATCGACGGCGTGCGTGACGGTGTTTTCGCACCGCTCGATCATGAAGCTGTTTTAAAAGACGTTTTGGAAGCAAAGGAAGAATTTAAGGGCAAGCTTTCAGTGTTTCACGGCATCGAGCTCGGTCAGCCGACTCATATGCCCGTCGAATCGTCAGAGCTTCTTAAAGCATATCCTTACGACGTTGTTTTGGGCTCTGTTCACGCTGTAAGAGGTATCGACGATTTTCACGATGTCGATTATACCAATACAACGAGGGAGGAATATATTGCTCTCTGGGATAGGTATTTAAGCGAAATGCTTGATACTGTCCATTGGGGCGAATTCGATATTCTTACCCATATAACCTACCCGAAGCGCTATTACTTAAGGCACGGTATTTCCGATTTTCCCGATATAAAAAACAAGGGCAGGGAATACTTCGAGCCGATATTAAAGGCGGTTATAGATAAGGGCTTGACGCTCGAATGTAATACCTCGGGCTTAAGACAAAATATGGGTGAATGTCTTCCCAATGCCGACCTTTTGAGCTTTTATTACGAGCTTGGCGGCAGAGATATATCACTCGGAAGCGATGCACACCATTCGCGCGATATGGGTGCGAATTTTAAGGAAGCAATAGAAATGCTTTTGAATATCGGCTTTAAATATACCGTTCATTTTGAACAAAGAAAAAAGTTTTTTGATACTTTATAGTATTTTGGAGGAATAAAAATGAAAGAACGTATCCTTTCCTATCTTGAAAAAGATGCACGTACCTCGCATACCGATATCGCTACAATGCTCGGTATCACGGTAGAAGAGGTTGAAAGAATAATCGCAGAATGTGAAGCCGACGGAACGATCGTTACCTACAGAACCGTTGTCGATTGGGATAAAACAGGTAAATCTGCCGTAACCGCGCTTATCGAATTAAAAACCATTCCTCAGCGTGATAAGGGCTTTGATTCTGTTGCGGAACGTATCTGTCATTTTCCCGAGGTCAAGTCCGTAAGTCTTATGTCGGGCGGCTTCGACCTTGCAATAACCGTTGAATGCAGTAATATGCGAGACGTTGCGTTCTTCGTTGCGGAAAAATTGGCAACTATCGAGGGAGTAACTGCGACCGCTACTCACTTCGAACTCCAGAAATATAAAGAAAACGGCGTCGTATATGGCACCGAAACCGTTGATAAAAGAGGAAACAGCTGGTGAAATTCGACGTATCAAAATGTATACCCTCAAAGATAACCGAAATCAAGCCCTCGGGTATACGAAAATTCTTTGACTTGCTGAACGAAATGAAGGACGTTATCGGTCTTACCGTAGGTCAGCCCGATTTCGTAACGCCGTGGCATATCCGCGACGCAGGTATTCGTTCGCTTGAAGAAGGGCTTACATATTACACATCAAATAACGGCATTATGGAAATGCGCGAGGAAATCGCAAAATATCAGAAACGCCGCTTCGGGCTCGAATATGATCCCGCAAGCGAAATAATCGTTACCGTAGGCGGTAGCGAGGCGATCGATATGGCTATGCGCGCCATTCTCGAGCCGGGTGACGAGGTTATTATCCCCGAGCCCTGCTTCGTTTGCTATGAACCGCTTGCGAAGCTTGCCGGTGCAACCCCCGTAACTATAAATCTTTCTGCGGATAATGGCTTTAAGCTTACTGCAGAACAGCTAAAGGCGGCAATAACCGAAAAAACAAAAATGCTTGTTCTTGCATTCCCGAATAATCCTACGGGCTCGGTGCTTCGTAAAAACGATTTGGAGGAAATTGCGGCAGTTTTAAGAGATACCAATATCTGCGTGCTTTCCGATGAAATATATGCAGAGCTTACTTACGGCGAGAAGCATATTTCTATCGCTTCTATCGAGGGTATGCGCGAAAGAACAATTATCGCAAACGGATTTTCAAAAGCATATGCTATGACAGGCTGGAGAATGGGATATACCTTGGCACCTGCCTACTTCACAAAGCAGATGGGCAAGATACATCAGTACGGCATAATGAGTGCGCCCACTACGAGTCAGTATGCGGCGATAGAAGCGCTTAAAAACGGCGATGCCGATATCGAGTATATGAAGGGTGAATACGAAGCGCGCAGACGTCTTATCGTAAGCGAGCTTCGCCGTATCGGTATCGATACGTTTATGCCCGACGGCGCGTTTTACGTATTTGCCGATCTTCGCAAGTTCGGAATAGACGATGAGGTGTTCTGCGAACGCCTGCTTTACGAAAAGAAATGTGCTATCGTTCCGGGAAGTGCATTCGGTGAAAGCGGCAAGGGCTTTGCAAGAATTTCTTACGCATATTCTCCGAAGCATATCCAAAAGGCGATCGAACGTATCGAGGCGTTCATTAAAACGTTATGATAATAAAAGCAAATGCAAAGATAAATCTTACCTTGGATATAACGGGCGTTCGTGATGATGGATTTCATACCCTGCGCTCGGTTATGGTACCCGTGTCGCTTTGCGATGAAATCGAAATTTCGTCGGGTACGGATATCGAATTCGATTGCAATATCAAGTCTATTTGTACAAGCGATAACCTTTGTGTCCGTGCGGCGAAAGCGTTTTTTGAAGCTTGCGGAACAGAACCGTCTGTTTCGATAACGCTTAATAAAAAAATTCCGTTTCCCGCGGGACTGGGCGGCGGAAGTGCCGACGCGGCGGCGGTTTTGAAGGGCTTGAACAAGCTTTACGACTTTCCGTTAAACAACGATACGTTGTTTGCGCTTGCCGAAAAGCTCGGATCGGACGTGCCCATGTGCCTGCTTATTAAGGCGGCACTTTGCGAGGGCAGAGGTGAGATTTTAACGGAAATTAAAGCTTTTCCGCTTTTGCATATCGTTATCGCTATCGGCGAGGGAAGGCTTTCCACACCTGCGGTATATAAAAGCTACGATGCGGCGAATTTGCCCGTAAAAAACGATACCGATGCATTTCTTTCTGCCTTGCGAGAAAACGATATGGACAAGCTTATTGCCTCCTGCGGCAACGCTTTCGAGCCCGTGACGGATGTGCTTTGTCCCGAAACCAAATGCATTCGTGAGCTGATGCTTTCAAACGGAGCGAAGAATGCGCATCTTTCCGGCAGCGGTCCTTCGGTGTACGGCATCTTCGATAACGAGGAATCGGCAAAAACTGCCGCAAGGAACATAGCGGATAAGGGTTATGCAACCTATTATTGTACCACTTTAAATTGAATTTATGTATAAATCTCCTTTTTGGCGTCGATAATCGATACAAACCCAAAAAGGAGAACTTATATGAAAACAAAAATCATCGCGCTTTTCTGCGCCTGCTTCCTTCTGCTTAATATCGTGGATATGCTGATACCGCGAAGCGAAGCAAAAATCTACGATAGCGTTATCCGTCTTCACGTGCTCGCTCAGGACGATAGCGAGGAAGCACAAAGTATAAAGCTGCTTGTGCGTGACGCAATACTTAACGAATGCGGCGAGCTGTTTTCGGAATCGGGCGATATCGTTTCTGCAAGCGAAGCGGTAGAAGACAATCTGGCTCGTATGGAAAAAATTGCCAATCGCGTGCTTATGGAGAACGGAGTGAGTTATAGGGCGAAAGCGGAATGGGGCATCGAGGAATACCCAACCCGCGTTTACGAAAACGTCACTCTTCCTGCAGGTACTTACCGATCGCTAAGATTAAAGCTCGGCGACGGCGATGGGCAGAATTGGTGGTGCGTGCTGTTTCCTCCGCTTTGCACAAAGGCGTCGGCCGATCTGTCAAATTCAAATGTAAACAAAAAGGATACGGAAGTATTTTCCAATAAGAAATATATATTCAGATTCAAGCTTCTTGAATTGTTTTGGTGATAGTATGTTATATCGTGTTATCGGTGCTTCGGGCAGCGGAAAAACAGAATATATAATGTCAAAGCTCGGTGACGCGCTAAAAAAGGGTAAGCGTTGCTTTGTCGTCGTGCCCGAACAGCAGTCTGTCGCATACGAATCCGCGCTCTGCGAACGCTTCGGTGACGGTGTTAATCTGCTTTGTGAGGTGCTTAACTTCGAGCGCCTGCCCAACCGTGTAGCACGTGATTTCGGCGGTCTTGCCGTTAATAATATTGATAAAGGGGGCGCGTGCGCCCTTTTGTCGCTTGTTGCGGAATCGTTAAAGGATCAATTGAAGGAATATTCCGTCGTCGCATCCGACCCCGATTTTGCACAATCCGTTTTTACGCTTATTTCGCGTATGAAAATGGCACTTATTTATCCCGATACTATAAAAAATGCGTTGAAGGATGATGCTTTAGAGGATAACCGATTAAGTGCAAAGCTTCACGATATCGCACTTATTTATGCGGAATACGAAAAGTATTTTTCGGATACGCTTTGCGACCCCCGTGATGCATTAACACGTCTGTCGCAGGAATTACCGAATAAGCACTTTTTCAAAAACGCTTACGTTTTCATTGATAACTATTACACCTTTACCGAGCAGGAATATGCTGTTGTAAAAGAGATCATCGATCAGAGCGAAGCAACCTACGTATCGTTCACGGTAGATAACAATCGCTCGTTTTTCGATGAAAACGATAAATGCGCTTACCGTGTCAAAAAGCTCGCAGGCGGTCACTGCGAGGATCATTATACGGGTGAATCCAAGCGCACGGATAAAGAATCGCTTCTGTATTTGGAGCGTAATTTGTGGAAGACCGCGCCCGAGGCGTTAAAAATCGATGACGGCGGAATTAAGCTGATAACGGCTAAAAACCGCTTTGACGAGGTTGAAGCGGCGGCGGCTGAAATACTCGGATACGTACGCGAGGGCGGTCGTTATCGCGATGTAACCGTTCTTACGGGCAACGTCAATGCGTATGCTTCGATCGTGGATTCGGTTTTCTCGCGTGCGGGAATTCCTTGCTATATGTCGGCAAAGGAAGAGCTTTCTAACCAACCGCTCTTTGCTTTCCTTTTGTCGTGCCTTTCGGTCGTAAACGAGGACTTTTCGCTTCGCAGTATGAAACGATATATAAAAAGCGGATATACCGAGCTTACAGTCGGCGAAAGCGATGCGTTGTTGAACTACGCTCATGCGTGGAATCTCCGCGGCAAAGCTTGGTATGGCGACGAGGATTGGACGCTCGACCCCGAGGGCTATCGCGAGGGCGACCTTACACCCCGCGGTGCGAAATTGCTCGAAATAGCTAATAAAGCAAGACAAAAGGTCGTGCCTGCGCTGTCCGCATTGCGCGATACGTTGAACATAAAAGGACTTACCGTATCCATAGGCGTTCGTGCGCTGTATTCACATTTGTTGGATATGTCTGCCGATGAAAAGCTTCGCCGTTCTGCCGAAAGGGCATTGAACAGAGGTGAGCGCGAACGCTCCGAGCGAGAAATTCAGCTTTGGAAGATATTGATAAATATTTTTGATCAGCTTGATTCTATATGCGGCGATAGGGTAGTTACACCCAAAAGATTGTATTCGCTTATAAAGCTGATGTGCGGTTGCTATTCCCTGGGTGCGATTCCCGCATCTGCCGATTCGGTCACGTTTGGCGATGCCTCGCTCATACGTGCGGGGAACAGTAAGCTCGTTATAGTATTGGGCGTATGCGACGGAGAATTTCCGTCGTCTGCAAGCGTTTCCGCCTTCTTCGACCGCGATGAAGCTGTCGAATTGGAGGAAATCGGCTTGAGCCTTGCCGATACAATGGAAAAACAGCTCAATACAAGCAGATTTTTCGTGTATTCGGCATTCTCTGCACCTACCGAAAGGCTTGTGCTTACACTTCCGCGCGGTGAATTGAAGGGCGAGGAATTAAGACCGTCTTCCGCTTGGCTGTCGGTCAAGCAAATGCTTCCCGAGCTCAGAATAACGGAATTTTCACCCGAAACGGAATTGTATTCAGCCGAAGCGATAGCGGCTAATTTCCCTTCGCTTTCCGAGGGAGAGATACGTGATGCCATCGAACAAACGCTTAAGGATAAAAATATAAGCTTCTTCCGCGATCATCCCGAGGTAACCGAATCGGAATCGAAAATAGAATTCAATAAGGACACCTTGTTGCTTTCACCGTCACGCTTTGAACGCTACGTTCTTTGCCCGTTTTCGTTCTTCGGCAATTATCTGCTCGACCTCAAGGAAAAAAAGAAAAACGAATTTTCAACACCCGAAATGGGCAATTTCGCGCATAAGATATTAGAACAGTTTATGCGTGAATGCGTTTCGAGCGGCACCTTCAAGCGCCCCGACGATGAAACGAGAAAACAGCTTGTTGATACACTTACAAAAAAATATTTCCTCGACGTTATCGGTAACTGCGCGGAAAACGATAAACGCTTTATGCACGTTTATTCGAATATGGTAAAAACCATAGATTTCGTTGCTGAAAGTCTTGCTGAGGAGTTTTCCGAAAGCAAATTCACACCTAGCGGCTTCGAGTTTAAAATAGGACTCGGCGATGAGGATATTCCGTCGATAAAATACGACGTGGACGGTAAAACGGTACTTCTGCGCGGATCTATCGATAGGGTAGACACCTACGAGTCAAACGGAGTCACCTATGTCCGTGTTATAGATTATAAAACGTATAATAAGGAATTTTCCGTTAATCTCGTCGCGCACGGAATGGATACACAGCTTTTGCATTATCTGTTCGCATTTTGCGAAAAAACCAATTCAAAGCCCGCAGGTGCATTCTATTATTCCGTATCGCTGCCCGACGTTAAAATATCGGGTAACGAGAGTGAATCCGAAATCAAGGAATTGGTGGCAAAAACCATCAAGCGAAGCGGTGTTTTGCTTGATGACAGCGATGTTGTTTATGCTATGAGCCCCGATTTGAGATTCGTTCCCGTAACATCGAATAAAGACGGAAGTCTGCGACGCTCCTCACGCTTGCTTGATGAGGAGGGCTTTGATACGCTTGCCGTATCGCTTAAGGAGCAGGTCGAAACGCTTGCCGCCGACGTATTCTGCGGCAATATGGACGTCGCTCCGAACGATTTGGAGGGCAAAAAGGATCCGTGCCAGTTTTGCTCACTCGGCGACCTTTGCCGAAACAGAAAAAACAAGGAGGTAACCGATGAATCCAACACCGAAACAGACTGAAGCCATCGAAACTCGGAACAAAAGCCTTCTTGTCAGCGCGGGCGCGGGAAGCGGTAAAACCACCGTGCTTACACGCCGTCTTATCGAGCGTATAAAAGCGGGTGACTCGGTAACCGATTTTCTCGTAGTAACCTTTATGAAAGCGGCGGCAGCAGATATAAAGCGCAAGCTCTACGATGCGTTGCTCGAAGAAAGCGCTCGCGATCCTCAAAATAAGCACGTATACCGTCAGCTGCTGCTCGTTTCCGAAGCAAATATATGTACAATATCATCTTATTGCCTTTCGCTTGTAAAGGAAAATTTTGCACTTTTGGGTATATCGCCAAAGGCAAGGGTTATCGACGAAACCGAGGAAAGCTTGCTTCTCCGCCGTATTGCCGACGAGCTTATTGCAAAAGGATATAACGAAGAGGACAAAGACTTTTTATTGCTTGCCGATAACTTTTCAAGTGCTAAAAGCGACGAGCCTCTTATAAACGCTATGCTCAATCTCTATAATACGTTACGCGTAACGCTCGATCGCAAGGAGGTTTTGAAATCCTGCGCGGAATCGCTTGAAAGAGATGCCGAAATCACCGAAAAATACGGTTATTTCGAAACCGAAAACGGTAAAGAACTAAAAGCACGATTGGTTTCCGAATACGACGAGATACTTGTAAAGGCAAACGAAATGTTCGCGTTTGCCGCAAGCGTTGCAACAAGCGACAAGTATTTAGCGCCGATAGATGCTATGGTAAGCAGGAGCGAGGAGATAAGGCTCGCGCTTGATAAGGGATATTCAAGCTATTGTGCTGTTGCGGTAAAGCCATATACGGGTATGGGACTATCGGGTCACGGCTGTGATGCCGAATCCCGTGAGGTCGTTAAGGCGATGAAGAAGGAAATCGTCGACGTTGCCGATAAATTAGGTGAACGCTATTGCCGAGGTGACGATGCGTTTATTGCCGCGGGCTTGAAAAGGACTGCCGAAATCGTGACTGCAATAGATAGATTTATTGACGAGCTTGAAAACGGATACGAAGCCGCAAAGGCAGAACTCGGCGTGCTCGATTTCTCCGATTATGAGAAAAAGGCGTTGATTCTTCTCGAAACTACCAATGAAAACGGTAATAAAGTGCCTAGTGAGCTGTGCCTGAAAAAGCAACGCTCGTTTAAGGAGATACTTATAGACGAATATCAGGACGTCAATCCGATGCAGGACAGAATATTCACTCTTCTTGCAGGCGGAAGCTATCGCTTTATGGTTGGCGACGTCAAGCAAAGTATATACAGATTCCGTAATGCGTATCCCGATATATTCCTCGGATATAAGGAATTGTATCCCGATCTGTCGGAGGATAAAAACGGAAATACGGGGAGAATATTCCTGCGCGAAAACTTCCGTTGTGCACAGACGGTGATCGATTACGTAAATCATCTTTTCAAAAGTATAACAATTAATACGCCGTATTATCGTGAATACGATAATGAATGGCTTATACACGCGTCCTCACGCCCCGAAAGGAATCATCCCGTCGTTATTGCCGTGTCCGAAAAGGAACGCGGTCAGGCAAAGGAGGCTCGCACTAACGAGGCGGAATATATCGCGCGTGAAATAGTACGTCTTGTAAGCACCGAATGCGCGGATGACGGAAGCAAGCTTAAGTTTTCGGATTTTGCGATAATGCTCAACGCGATGAAGGGCTATTCGATAGAATACGAAAAGGCTTTCCGTAAATATAACATTCCGTATAAAAGCGAAAAAAGCGAAAACTTTTTGGAAAACCCGGATATACGCCTTGCGGTAGCGTCGTTGAAGGCAATAGATGACCCGACGGACGATATCTCGCTTTGCGCTTTTATGCGAAGCCCCATTTGCCGCTTCTCGTCCAACGAGCTATACCGTATACGCCTTAAATTGCCCCGTACGGCATTTTGGCACGCGGTAGCAAGGACGGCGAGGTTAAAACGCAAAAAGGCGTCAAAGGGACGTTTTAAGGCCTCAACACGCAAGGGCGAGCACTGCCTTGCCGTGAAATGCCGCAGGTTTGTCCGTAGAATGCATTTTTGGCGCAGTGAATGCGCAGGTGTACCCTGCCGTGAATTTTTAAAGGGCTTTTTCGTGACCTCGGGGTTGCTGCATATTTCTGCCGATTCAGGCAATAAGCAAAGCATGCTGATGCTGTACGACATAGCCTCAAAATATGAATCGGCATATAATTACGGACTTTCGGGCTTCCTCGATTACCTGTCCGAGCTGTCGGGCTCGGGCAGCACCCTGTCGGACGTTGCAGGCTCGGGTGATGAGGACGCGGTGTCCTTTATCACGGTCCATAAATCCAAGGGCTTGGAGTTCAAGGTGTGCTTTCTTGCCTGCGCAGACCGTCGGTTCGGCGGCAGTAGGAACGATAAGGGTATAACGTATATTCGCCGAGAGGGAATATATTTCAACCTTGTCGACAGAAGCAGATTCGTTAATTACGATCCGATGTGTAATATAATCGCTATGGACAAGGAGCGCGTTCACGCCGTAGGCGAGGAATTACGAAAGATATACGTTGCGCTTACACGCGCGAAGGAACGGCTCTATATCACCGGTTGCGCGGATAAGGGCTTTGCGGATAAAGCATACCGTCTGTCCGATTGTAACAGCTGTATGGATTATGTTTTGTATACGGCACAGCTTGGAGAAAAAGCGTTCTTTACAGTAAGCAATATACTCGAAGCAGATGGGAATAGCGGATATATACCTCCTAAAGAACGTAAGATAATAACACCTACCGAGGAAACGTTAAGGGTCGCTTCCTACGTTTATCCTTATGCTAACGCTACGAAAACAATGGCAAAGGTGTCGGTGTCCGAGCTTCGCGAGGGCTTGCTCGAGGACGATGAATATAACCGTACGGTTTTATCGGTACCTGTGTCAAGGGTGGCAATTCGTCCGTCGTTTGCGGAAAAGGAACAAAAAAGCGCGGCGGATATCGGTACTGCAAACCACCTGTTTATGCAGTTCTGCGATTTTGATAACGTTATTAAAAACGGCGTTGCCGCAGAAGCGGAAAGGCTTCTTTCTATAAAAATGATCGATTGCACCCAGCGTGATATGCTTGATGTCAAGGCGCTTGAGGATTTCTTTGACAGCAAGCTGTTTAAAAGGATTACCGCATCGCCTCGTGTCTATCGCGAAAAACGGTTTTCGGTACGTGATGTGCTTGTTGAGAATAACGAGCCCGTGCTCGTTCAGGGCGTAATCGACTGCTTCTTTGAAAACCCCGACGGAAGCTTTACCGTGGTGGATTATAAGACCGACCGTGTCGGAAAGCCCGAGGAGCTTGTGGCTCGCCATCGCATTCAGCTTGCCTGCTATAAACGCGCGGTTGAGCGTATGACGGGCAGAGCAGTAAGTAAGACACTGCTTTATTCGTTTGCGCTCGGCTGTGAGGTAGAGGCGGATGTTTAAAAGAAAGAAAAATTATCCCGTTACCGTTTCGTTCGTCAAGGATCATTACGAGGAGCTGCCTGCGATTTTCAAAAAGGCTTGTCCGCATAAGGAGGCGTTTATCGGCGTCTGCCTGCTCGACGGATGTTTTATGTGTGAATCGCCGGAAGAAACGTATTCCTCGCTTGCTGTCGGCGAAAGATTGTCGTTAAACTGCAACGATGAAGAAAAGGTCAAGCCAATCGAGGTAAAGCGTAGCGATGGCACGGTTTTGGGAGTGCTTCCGTTCGATGAATCTGTCCTGCCGAGTATGCTCATCTCACGCGGAATAGATGTGTTCTGCTACGTCGAGGCGACTGATTTTACCGCGGGTCTGTTTTCCGTCGCGGTGTCTATCTATTGCGAAAAGTACTAAAAAACAAAATGTCAACCTACTTTATGCAAAAGGTTGACATTTTTTCTTTTGTATGATAAAATTTCGCTTTGAAGGGCGGTGGCTATATGAAGATGCGTACCAAAACAAAAAATATGGCGTATGCGTCGTTGTGTACGGCGTTTCTCGCCGTGTGCGCCTTTATCAGTATACCGTCGCCTGTTCCGTTTTCTATGCAGACCTTCGGCTTGTTTTTCGTTTTGCTTTTGTTGGGCGGTAAATGGGGAAGTGTTTCGGTCCTGCTTTATATTGCACTCGGAATCATAGGAGTACCCGTGTTTTCGGGCTTCAATTCAGGTATAGGCGTGTTGTTTGGTCCAACCGGTGGCTTTGTTGTGGGCTTTTTGGGAGTGTGTGCGGTTTATTGGTTGACCGAGCGTATCCTGCCGCAAAAAAAGTATCTGCGCGCCGTTTTTCTTGCGCTGGGTATGGCCGTTTGCTATGTATCGGGAACTGCATTTTATATGCTTTGGTGTGCTGATAGGGGAGAAACGATAGGTGTATTGAGCGCGATTACGATCTGCGTGCTTCCGTATATTATACCCGATATATTAAAGCTGCTGCTGGCAATTGTGTTTGCACCCAAAATAAAACGATTTATTAAAGCTTAATGCTTATTTCACCGCTGTTCAAAAGCATTACTTCGCCGTCTTGAAGCTTTACCTTTAATTCACCGCTGTCTGTAATATCCTCTGCGGTTGCAAGATAGTCTGCACCGTTGCGTGAAAAGTGTACCTGTCTGCCCAAAACAAGCGAGTGCTTGCGGTAGTCTTCCATAAATCTGCGTTCGTTCAGCTTGGCGCATACCGTTTTTAATTCCTCGTATATACCTGCGATCATCCGGCAACGGTTTATGGACTGACCCAAGCTTCCCGCTATGCCGATAAGCTCGTCGGGGAATACGTCTGTCGTAAGATTTATTCCGATGCCGATAATTACCGATTGAACTCGTCCGCTTTCAAAATCTGTTACAGCCTCGGTAAGTATACCGCAAACCTTTTTGTTATCTATAAAAATATCGTTGACCCATTTGATTTTCGGGTCTTTTTTTGTTGCCTCGCGTATTGCGTTGGCTACTGCAACTGCGGAAGCCGCTGTAATAAGCGTCGAGTCGGCAAGCGGTATGTCAAGATTTAATACTACCGAAAAATATAACCCCTTGCCTTCGGGCGAGTAAAATGATTTGCCTCTGCGTCCTCGTCCCTCGGTCTGTGCTTCTGCGGCAAAGATCATATTGCCCGTGCTTCCGTTTGCCAGAACGCGCTTTGCTTGCGTGTTAGTGGAATCGATCGTTTTGAAAACCGTTATTTCGCAATCATCGTTAAGGTGAGACGATATAGCAGGGGCAGAGAGTATATCACAGTCGTCTGCAAGCCTGTGACCCGAATTGTTTACCGAATCTATCGCATATCCTTCGGATTTTAACTGTGATACACATTTTGCAACCGCGCTTCTCGAAACACCGAACGTATCTGCCATTTCCTGACCCGATACGTATTTGCCGCGATTTTTTTCAAGTATGTAAATTATCTTGTCACGTAATATCATAATCTGCTCTTAATAATCAAAAACCCCTTTTGGGGTTTTTGTAGTTTAATAGGCTTCGGGTCTGATAACTATCGGGATTCTTTCCGACTCATTATCAATGTTGTTCGAGATCTGAACCGAGGCAACGTATTCAAATGTTTTTATAAATACCTTGCTTTCCGATTCGGCGAAGAAGCTTTCCTTTTCCTCGTCATCTTCATCGTCTTCCTTGTCAACGATACCGATAATACCGCTGTCGGTCGCATCAAGCGTGTCAGAAACGGTATTTGACTCGTCGGAGATAATATCTCTGTCATCAAAAGCGTCGTCGAGATAATCCTTGTAATTATCTGCGGTTATGTATGTGAAAACCACGCGATAAGTTCCGTTTTCCATCTCCGATACCTTGTCCTCGGGAATAGCAACGTCCCAGCTTTCACCGGGAGCAAGCTCGGCAAATATGCCGCCGTACTGTTGCGAAAACGCATTTACGTTTCCGTTGGTGTAGGAAACGTCGCAGTATTCAACCCAACCGTCTTCCGAAAGATATTCTATTTTACCCGTCATCTCCGCATTTTCATAGAACAACAACGTTGCTCCTGCGGTGTTTTGAACGGAAATAACAACTTCGTTACTGTCTTCATCGGAATCGCTTACGATGTCTACCGAAAGATCGGAATTTTGCCAAAAAAGTATCTGGAATGCGACAACCGTAAATGCGATCATAAATATGAGACCAAGCGCAAGAATTGTTAAAGCTTTAGACTTTTTTCTCTCCATTGCGTACCACCTCGACATTAATATATCATTAAAATATATTTTTGTAAATATATGAATTATACAAAAATTCACAATTAGTCCGAATTTGCATAGAATAGTATTGATAATGCTGTATAGCGATATTGCTCACGGCATTGTCCGAATGCTCAAGGAGGAATTATAATGGTTGAAAGAAACAGCCCCCTCGGTGGGCTTTGCGGCAACAACAAAGAACAGCTTTGCTGCATCAGTGTGGATAAGGTTTTTGATTCCGCGCGCGATAAAGATTGCTTGGAGGATGTGCGCGTTCACCTGTGTGACGTATCACAAGAGATTGTCGACAAGGCAACAGCCGTAAGATGCAAATGCGTTGAGGTCATCAATACCAACATCAATATCGAACCCGTTCCGTTCAATAAGGGCTTCTATCAGGTAACGATCCGCTATTATTTCTGCGTAACTCTCGAGGCGTGTATGTGCGGCGGCAGAGTACAGGAGGTAAAGGGCTTGGCGGCCTTCGATAAGAAGATCATTCTCTACGGTAGCGAAAAGAACGTTTCCGTATTTACCTCGGATCCCGAGAATAACAGCTTTTGCTTTGACGAGCACGATCTTCGCTGCGATGTTGAGCCTACACTTCCTACCGTTGTTGTAGAGGTAGCGTCGCCTATCTGTCTTGACAGCAAGCTTGTGGAAAGATGCCGTCCGTACGGAAATTGCTGTATGTGCGTTGATGCTATTCCCGCACGTATCCGCTCTCGCTTCGACGGCGAATTTATCGACGGTATGGGTGTAAACAATGTTTACGTTACTATCGGTGTGTTCTCGGTCATCCGTATGGAACGCAAGGTTCAACTTATGCTGCCCGCTTGCCACTTCTGCTTGCCCGAAAAGGACAGCAAGCCCTGCAATAACGATGATCCCTGCTCGATCTTCGGTAAAATGCAGTTCCCCGTGAATGAATTTTACCCCTATGCAGAAACGGGCGGAAATAACAACAATCAGCCGCAAAATAACCGTTGCGAAAAAAGCTGCAAGGACCGTTAAACAAAAACGTTTCAGCGCTTTGGCTACAAAAAAGTGATGCGGAATTCCGCATCACTTTTTGCGTTATACTTTATTCATCCGATTCGGGAGCTGTTTCCTCAATCGGTGCAGGTTCTTCAGTCGGATCGATATCCTGCTCTAAGGGTTCATTCGAAGCAATATCGGTATCCGATTCAACCTCCAACGCTTCATTTTGAGGAATTTCTTCAGTAATAACGTTCGAAACTGCCTTGGTGTTTGCACCGCAATCGTCGTAATAATCACAGATGAGGAAGCAGGTATTGCTTCTGTGCTTTTTATATACCTTGAAATAAAGCATATAAAGGATAAACATAACAACGCCCGCAACGGAAATCCATACACCGGGGATTGTAATATCCATACCCATAACGCTTACGTTGCTTGCAACAAAGAGTCCGGGTGTGGAGTAGTCGAATACAATGTTGTTTTCTCCCGCCTCGCATTCAACGGCAACAAATCCGTAGGTAACCTTCAATACGTCGGTTTCCTTGCCGTTTACGGTTGCGCTCCATCCGTTTTCCTCGTAAGGAACGCTGAAATATACGATTCTCGGCTCGTCGAGCTCAATGTTAGCGGAAAAGCCGTAGCTCGAATATTCGAATTCATCACAGCACATCGTGCGTCGATCCTCTACCGCATCCTTGAAGTTTACGCTTAACGCCTGTGAGCATGTCTCGGGTGTGGCTCTCGTCATAAACTGCGAATAGTATTCAACGCTGTCATCGGGAACAATGAGGTATTTTACAAGCATCTTATCGCGCTCGGAAGCGGTATAAGCATCCTTGAAATCACTTTCGGTCATAAATTCGGTATATGCGAATCCCATCGAAATGAAGTTTTCGTTTTCGTATATATCAAAACCGTTTTGCGATTCCTTGTAGGTGAAGCCGTATACCTTGTGCTTGTCATCACGCTCGTATACAGTTATCGTTTCACCTGTTTCGGGATTTGTAGTCTGCTTTTCCGTCACGCTTCCGTTTTTGGAGGTTTCGATAAAGGAGTACTTGGTCGAGGTGAATGCTCTTAGTCCGTAAAGCGAGCTTTCGGGACGCGAGCCTACGCTACGCGTAATTCCGATGCAGGGATAAAAGTCCATTATAGACGGCGGAACGACGGTATGGAAGCACTCGATCGTAGGATAATTCCAATAAATACCGAGATTATCAAGGGTTGAAATCGAGGAACTTCGGTAAAAGTCGATTCTGTAAAACTCATCGTGCGGATCGGGAAGGTTGACCTCGCCCTCGATGCATTGATCTACAAGAAACGCACTCGTGTGTGAGTGCTGTTTGCCGTTCGTGATGTGAACACAGCCGTAAATTATCGTCATTCCGGATATACCGAAGAGTATCGCACGCTCGAACAGCTTTGTTCCGCGGTACTTGCGGATAATGTAAGCGGTGAGCGCGATTCCGATAAATGCTATCGCAACGTATAGCCAAAATCTGAATTTGAACGGGGGATAACCCAATTCCATAATATTATCGTTATCGACATCCTCGTGCCAGATAAGACCCAAGGGTAACGCGATGACCGTACAGAAGAACGTCATCAACGCTGTAGGAACGCGCCATTTCGAGCTCCTGTCCTCCAACGCGATAATAGTAGCAAGAACGAGCATCATGATCATCATATAAAGCCATCTTGCGTAATAGGACGAGTTAAAGAGGAAGAATATGCTGTTCAAAATGGGAACGAACGAGCAAACGATAAGGAATATGATTATCGCTTTGAGCCAGGTGCGCTTTTTTGTGGTGAAAAGAGCAAAAACACCGGTAAGCGAGAACATCGGCAGATACATCGATATCGACGCCCAACGTGTTTCGTGGCCGTAGAAGAAGTTTACGCGTGAGGGGATATCGGGAGGGAAGAAGTAGGATTCCAATATCTGACCGTATCTCTCCCAATACCATTCGCCCGAATACTGATATACGAACAAACGCTTCAGGCTTTTCTTCGCTTCCTCAAGATCTCCGTCGCCCAGATACTCAAAGAGGTCTGCGATAACCTTGGTGTAGGACGAGGAAATTCTCGAGTTGCCCATAAGCGCCGAGGCGGCAGGCAGGAATAGGAACATTGACATCAGGAAGCCTATTACGGATTCAAGAATGAGGCCTAAAAACTTTCCTAAGGTTATGTTAAAGGAGCTTGAAGTCGACCTGAAAAGGAAATATATTATACAGAAAACGACCTGTCCCGCAAACATAAAGTAGTTTATGAGTGCGTTAACCATAACTGCGATTGCGAAAAGACCTTTTCTGTCGTTCTGCACGTATTCCTCCATACCAATCAAAAGCAAGGGGAATAAAGCAACGACGTCGTGGAACTGGTTAAAGAAGGTGTTGTATATCTGGAATCCCGAGAAGGAATACAATAGCGCACCGATAACTGCGTAATTTTTATTCTTTACAAAGCGTTGCAGATAGGTGTAAGCAAGAACCGCGGCAACAATGTATTTTACCATATACATAGGCGCCATAAGATAAGGAGCCCACGTCGACGGGAATATGCACATCATCCAGAAAAACGGACTTCCGAGCATATAGTAGGAGTAGCTTCCTATAAAGTTAGATCCGAGGTCGGTTACCCAGTCCCAACCGAAATTACCCTCCTGCACCATACGGATGCAGTTTTCATAAAAGGGGATCTGCTGGGCATTGTAGTCGCCGTAATACAAAAATACCGCCGAGCCCGTGCGGAAATATTCAAATAAAATAAAAGGCAAGGTTATGCAAGCAGAAACGACAAAGGACCATAAAAGCACCATTCGGTAAAAATGCCAAGGACTTTCCTTGTCGAATCTGAACTTGTTTCTCAATGTATCTAACGCGGTCATCGAAAAACTCCCTATAATGTAGTGGTTATATTTTACAACCAATGCGCCGAATTGTCAATATAAAGGACGATAATAGTGAACTGACGGCAAGAAAAAAGAGGACCTCGAAAAAGAAGTCCTCTTTTGCTTTATGCAAGTGTGTATTTAGCGGCAAATGCCTCGTAATCGGATTTGAATTGCTCGTCGTTTCCGCTTTTGATTGTGCTTAAATACTTGTGGGTATCGAATGCACCCTCGGAAACCTCTATCATCGCAACCGCGATGTTCGAGCAGTGGTCGGAAACTCTTTCGAATCCGTTGATAAGGTCGGAAAGAATGAAGCCCAATTCTATCGTGCAGTTGCCTGCCTGTAAACGCTTGATGTGGTTGCCGCGCATCTCTGCGGTAAGACGGTCGATAACCTGTTCAAGAGGCTCTACCTTGCGTGCAAGCACGGTATCGCCTTTTGCAAATGCAGTGAAGGTGATATCTACTATCTCGCGTAACGCCTTTTCGGCAACCTCGATCTCCTTTTGTGCTTCTGCAGAAAAGCTAAGCTTCTTTTCGTCAAGCTCGCGTGCGGTCTGTAAAATATCTACCGCGTGGTCGCCGATACGCTCGAAATTGCCTATGGAGTGAAGCATCGTGGAAACGCTTTGCGAGTCCTTGATGGTTATATCATCGCTCGAAAGCTTAACGAGATATGTTCCGAGCTCGTCTTCGTAACGGTCAATTACACCTTCGCCGTCTTCAATTTGGGCAGCAAGGCTCTTGTCGTAGTTGTTAAGTAAGTTCAAGGAATCGATAAGCGTGTTTTTGGCAAGCGTGCTCATTTCTATCGTTAGATTGTTGCAGTGAGCAACCGCAACTGCGGGAGTAGCAAGAAGTCTTTCGTCAAGAAGCGCAGTTTCCTCTGCTTCGCCGTTTTTGTCCTTGATAATGCTGTTGGCTGCCTTGACGAGCCAGTTCGAGAAGGGAAGCAACAACGCGGTAGTGAAGAGGTTGAACAAGAGGTGGCAGAGCGCGATGCCGAACGGATCGATCTCGTATGCCATAAATGCAAAGTTGAAAACAGCGTTCAGTCCAAAGAATACGATAAGGCAAACCGCCGTACCGATCATATTAAAGAGAATATGAACTACCGCAACGCGCTTTGCGTTACGGTTTACACCAAAGCTTGAAATGATTGCGGTTACACAAGTTCCTATATTCTGACCCATAATAATGGGAAGTGCCATACCGTACGTCATACCGCCGTTGAGCGAGAGGGTCTGAAGAATACCCACCGATGCGGCAGAGCTTTGAATAATGCCGGTAAACACTGCGCCCACCAATACGCCGAGAATGGGGTTTTCGAATGCGGTAAGCAAGCTCGCAAATTCTTCGCTGTCCTTCAATCCGCCGACAGAGTCACTCATAAGACCCATACCGCACATCAGAATAGCAAATCCGACAAGGATGTTACCGATGTCCTGACGCTTCTTGTTTTTGCCCATGACGAGCAATACGCCGACGAGCGCAAAAAGCAACGAGAATACAGAGGGCTTGAGCAGATCGGTAATAGCAAAGCCGTCGCCGCTGCTTTCAATACCTATAAGCGACGTCAGCCACGCCGTAAAGGTAGTGCCGATATTCGAACCCATAATAAGCCCGACCGTTTGCTGTAAGCTCATAATGCCTGAGTTTACCAGACCGACGAGCATTACCGTCATCGCCGAGGAAGACTGGATAGCAATAGTTATGCCTGCTCCCAGCGCAAGGCTTTTGAACGGATTGGAGGTCATTTTCTTAAGGGTGGATTCCAGCTTGCCGCCGGACATCTTTTCCAAACCGTTTGACATGATGTTCATACCGTAAAGGAAGAACGCTACGCCGCCGATGAGTGTGATGATTTCAATAATTCCCATATGCTTCTCCTGACAGTTGCTCGCTTCTTTGCTTTTGAAAGAGCGGGTTTACGGCCTGCAAAATCTGCTTCGGCTGTGGGTTTTACAAAAAATGCGTTATTCGGCATATATGTAAATTTACCCTCATCAAAAATCATAACATAACGTAGTGCAACTGTCAATCGATAATTTTGAACAAATTTTATTCCGATGTTTTTTTTGAAACGAACAAAAAAATAAAAAGGAAGCGAAAAGCCTACTTCTCATAAGGAAGATAAAAACCCGACGAATTTAAAATCCGTCGGGTTTTTCTGTTCGACATATTGGAATTTGATTTACTTATTCGTCGTCCGAATCATAGATATACATATCAATGTCTATCTCTGTTCTTGTAGCATGACAAAAATCTATGACGTCAAGTGATGGGGCAAGGCATGGATTGACATCGTCCACATAAATAGTGGGAACAATTTCTAAGACGAAAGAAACATCATATTCTTGCTTGATTTGATTGAGCAGAGAAATTTTGTCTTGCAATACTGCGATCGTTTTCATCATCTGGTTTTCAACTTCCACATCATATTCCGTGCATCTGCCGATTTCCCAAAGAGCAAAATCGAACTTTGTGCCATTACGTCGTAAATCTCCAATTTTCCAAGTCTTTTCAGGAGTAAGGTTCAACAACTCAGAAACATCGTCGGGATTGAAATTTCCAACTATTTTGAAATATGTGTAGCAACTGTTTCGAGTGTTCATACAAGCCTCCGCCAAATTTATATTTATCAAACTGATTTGAAACAAGAACCAGCATCGCATTTGTGAGTACAAATGCTCTTATGGGCTAATCCCAAACACTTATTATTTTATCATACAAGTCGAGTTTATTCAAGTTATATTCCGACGTCGTCGGAGTGGTATTATTGCATTCGCAATAGTGTTATTGAAACCTTACGGTTTCAGTGTTATTTTATTCGCCAAACTCGGCGTAGCCGAATACCACTATGCGTAGCATAATAAAACTGCGAAGCAATACAACTCGCTGAATGTAATTCGGCGAATAAAACTGCCGAACTTCCTTATGAGAAGTTCGGCAATGGCTTCCTTTTTAAATCGTATTATTCGGTTCTCAATGCAACCACAGGGTCTTTCTTCGCCGCACTTCTCGAGGGGATTATACCTGCGAAAACGGTAAGCATTACACTTATAAATATAAGCGCAAGAGCAATTCCGATGGGAAGCTGAGTCTTCAATCCGGGGATATCGGTAAGGCTGAAAATAATGGCATTGATAGGAATACAAATGATGTAAGTCAACAAGATTCCCAAAACACCGGATGCCAAGCCGATCATAACGGTTTCTGCATTGAACATTCTTGATACGTTCTTTTTTGATGCACCGAGAGCACGCAAAATGCCGATTTCCTTTGTACGCTCCTGAACGGATATCAAGGTGATAACGCCTATCATTATCGAGGAAACGATCAGCGATATTGCAACGAATGCAATAAGGATATAGGTTATCGCATCAATGATCGTTGTAATGGATGACATCATTATGCCGAGAAGATCGGTGTATGCGATTTGCTTCGATTCGTCTACAGAGTTGTTGTAATCCGAAATCGCTTCAACTATAACGTCCTTGTTTTCAAACGATGAAGCGTATAGGTTGATCGATGCGGGAGCTTTGAGGTCCAATGAGCCTATTTTAATAAGGTTGAGCTCATACGTTGAATCCGAGAAAACGGTAACCTCGTCGTAGTAGAGTGCGCACTGTGTATTGCTGTATGTCGGCAATTCTTCTTGTAATTTCGCGAGCTTATATTCGTCGGGAACCTCGGCAAATTGCTTTTCTACCGTTTCGGAAATACTTTGTTTCATCATTTCTTCAATGGTAGGACGTAATAATTCCTTCAGCGCGTCGAGCTCCATCTTTTGCAGCTGCTCGATTACCGTTTCAGGAACCACGTCCATTTGCTTGGATATCTCCGCGCTTATCTGCTGTATAAGTGCATCCTTGTCGGTCATGGATGCGAGTATTCCGTCGACCTGTGTTTTCAATTGAGCCTCGATCGCGTTGATGCTCTGAATGTTTACATATGCCTTGGCCTTTTCGCTGTCGCTCAATCTGGCGATGTATTCCTTGAACTCCGCGGCCTTTTCTTCATCAGTAAAAACGTTAGTGTTGGATTCAAAGGGGAGCCCTGTAAGAATATCGACCGAGGGATTGGCTAATTGCGCTTTTATAACGGGAGCGTCCTTTGCCTGCTCGATAATATATTCGGTAAGCTTGTGGGTATAGCCGATTCCTACGGTTAACATAGCCGCCTCGGCATCTTCATTCGGACGGACGATACCTACGACCTTTAATTGAAGCGCATCCTCGTAGAGCATCTGAAGCATACTTTCGTTCTTGCTTATATCTACGAAAGTACCGTTGAATTCACTGTATTTGTCGTAGGGCATAATGGTGCGGAATGTCATACCGCAAATTTCTTCGTACGTCCATTTTTTGTTATCGTCGGGCAAAGCGTTTCCTGTTGCCGCCGCGTTTATAATCGCGTCAATATCCTGCTTGCGTAATAAGCCCAATGCATAAAGAGTAAGATCGTCGATCTCGTTGTTTTTGTTTACTACGAGCACTACCTCGTTCTTTTCGGTCGGCCACGTGCCGTGTATAACGTCATACTGCTCTTTAATGAGCTTGTTCACGGGATCGTCGCTTTTAAGATCCGGCAATAATTCCTGCCACAGCGAGCGTTCGGACATCTGGGTCATCATAGTCGCTTGTGTCGATTGATTAGCCGTTGTATCCGAATCATTTTTGTCCGAGTGAGTGATTTGCATCATGAAATCGCTCATCATTTCCATCAACAATTCGTTGGTATCGGATTTTATGATATTACCGTCGGTGTTTTTGGTATATACGGCAAAATCAAGGTTGTATGAATACTGCACGCCGCTTATCGCAGAGGAAAGAGGGGAATCCTTCTTTTCCATCTCGTTTTCAAGGAAGACCTTAAACGCCGCAAGGTCGTTTTCGGTTGCTTCTACCTTGCTTAATGCGTTTACAAGATCCGCTATAACCGGATCCTTGTAGATCGCGTCTTTGTTATGGTCGATTTCACCGTCACGGTTCATCAGACTTTCCAAAAGCGGAGTCATATCCATAACGTTTTCGTGAAGCGTTAAGGGATAGGACGAAAGCGTTTCTTCCTGTACTGCGTTGATATAATTGGTCATACCCTGCGATACCGCAAAAATCAATGCGATACCTATTATACCAATGCTTCCCGCGAAGCTCGTTAAAATGGTTCTGCCTTTTTTGGTGATAAGGTTTTTAAGCGAAAGGCCAAATGAGGTCTTCATGGACATCGAGGGCTTTTTCGCTTTCTTTTCGAGCTCGGACTTTATCTTGTCGTTTTCCGATTCCTTTAATATCTCCTCTTCGGATACGGGTGCTGAATCGGATAAGATAACACCGTCGAGCATTCTGATAATACGCGTAGCGTACGTGTCAGCAAGCTCGGGGTTGTGTGTAACCATAATTACAAGTCTGTTTTTCGCGACCTCCCTGAGAATGTCCATTACCTGAACGCTCGTTTCGGAGTCAAGTGCGCCCGTGGGCTCATCCGCAAGGATTATATCGGGGTTGTTTACCAACGCACGTGCTATTGCAACACGCTGCATCTGACCGCCCGACATTTCGGCAGGCTTTTTGTAAAGCTGGTCGTGCAGTCCGACCTCTTCCAATGCCTTTATTGCACGTCGTCTGCGCTCATCCTTGGAAACGCCCGAAAGGGATAGCGCCAATTCTACGTTTGCCAATACGGTTTGGTGGGGGATAAGATTGTACGATTGGAACACAAAGCCGATCGAATAGTTGCGGTATTTGTCCCAATCCGCATCCTTGTATTCCTTGGTAGATCTTCCGCTTATGATAAGATCGCCCGAATCATATTTGTCAAGACCGCCAATGACGTTAAGCAAGGTGGTTTTTCCGCACCCCGATTGTCCTAAAACGGCAACGAATTCACTTTCTCGGAAACTTATGGAAATTCCCTTTAAAGCCTCGGTTTTGGCGTCACCGACCGTATATGATTTGTATATGTCGCGTAGCTCGAGCATTGTATTTCCTCCATACTGCCTAAATGCAAAAAACAGAACATTATATATAATAAATCATATGTATTATTTTTGCAATAATCAAATAAGTCTAAACTTTAAACTTTTAAAAGATTTTTGATAAATTTTTATAAAATAAAAGACCACTGCGAGAGTGGTCTTTACATTTATTATTTGCAGAACTTCAACGTGATGAATTCAAAGGGCTTGAAGCCGATTCTTTCGTTCGCTTTTTCGATCGGGTTTTCAAGCGCATCGCATATATAGCATTCGGTAAATCCAAATATCTTGCCTGTGCTGATTATAGCGTCTGCATTCTTGCCGCAAAATTCATATGCACGTACTATCATTCCGTTGCCGTCCTCTGCAAGCTTCACCCAATCTATTGCTACGTTATCACAATCAACGGCGGCAATCGGGGAGTCAAGCAGGCAGTCGCAAACAGCTCCGTTAAATATCATCGGAGGATTATTCAACGCGTATCCCTGCTCGGTAACGAGGTTTACATAATCACCAACGTGCACAAGTAGTGAGTAGGTGAATTCCTGCTTGCCCTTATCGGCATCGATGCCGGGGTACATACTGCTGCGAAGCAGGTTGATATCAAGCACGCTGTCCCAAACACGATATCCGTATTTGCAATCGTTAAGCAACGCCGCGCCGTGAGTATCGTTGGAAATGTCTATCCACTTGTGTGCGCATATTTCCTTCTTTGCCTTTGCGAAGCTGTCACGCTTGTGCGTGGGACGCTCTATATGACCGTACTGTATCTCGCATTTTGCAACGTCGCTTTGCGCAGAAAGCGGGAACGAGCCGCGAAGCATTTTGTGCGTTTCCTGCCAATCGACCTCGGTCTTGAAATCGATTCGAGCGCTGTTGGGGTAAACCTTAACTGTCTGGTTAATAACGCTGTTGCCGATGGTGTATACCGATTTTCTTTCTGCTACACCGTCAACGATATCGGTCGAAACCGATTGCAGCGCAACTCTTTCAAAGGGATTTGCAGCGAAGTCCTCGGGAACCTCCCAAGCGTTTTCGTTGTCCTCGTATACGTTTAAAACGTTACCCTCGCCGCGCAGATATTCAAATCCGTCTGTTTTGCCGATGACAGATCCGATTCCGCCGTTTTCGGTAAAGGTCACCTTGATAAGCTCGTTTTCAATGTAG
The DNA here is from genome assembly GCA_045593165.1 of Eubacteriales bacterium. GTDB lineage: Bacteria > Bacillota > Clostridia > Oscillospirales > CAG-382 > Coliplasma. The sequence continues at coordinate 4,122 of JAZNWF010000074.1, read as the reverse complement.
TTTTCACCGTAGGAAACTGGGCTTGGGTCGATCGGTTTTATTGTCGAGAAGCTTAAAGCGGGCGCGTCAACGTATACGTAACCGCCGTTGCTTTCGATATATCCCTTGTATGCAAACGGCGACGGATTGAATACGGTCGTGCCGTTTTTGTCGGAAATGCTGTCGAATGCATCGCTTTCGATCTTCTTTATCTCGCCGAGGATATATGCATATCTGACATCGTTTTCATCATATACACGCTTTATTGAAGAGCCGGGGATGATGTCGTGGAACTGATAGAGCAGAACCTCTTTCCACAATTCCTCGAGCGTGTTTTTGGGATAATCAGACTTGCCCAACAACGAGGAGATGGTTGACATAATTTCCGCATTGTGGAAGCCGAACTCGCATTTTCTGTTGTTGCGCTTGTTGCGGCTTTGAGTGGTGTATGTGCCTTGATGCTTTTCAAGATAAAGCTCACCCTCGTAGCTCGGGAATTTGGACTGATCCTTTTCGATGTCACGGAAGAAATCTATCGCAAACGCCTGCTTGATCTTCGGTAGACCGATAAGGTCGTATTCACGCTCCAAGCGTTCCAAATGCTCCATACCGGGACCGCCGCCGCCGTCACCGATGCCGTAAAGAAGCATTGCGCGATTATCTATTTCGCGCTCGCGGTACTTTTCCTCTGTGTTTATCATAGATTCCGCACGTGCCGCGCTGTTGTAGTTTCCTTCGGGAGGCATATGCGTAAGAATCGTCGAGCCGTCAAGTCCGACCCAGTTGAACGTGCTGTGAGGGAATAGGTTTACCGCATTCCAGCTCATTTTAATGGTGAGGAAGTATTTGATACCGCCCTTCGCCATGATCTGAGGTAACTGCGCGGTGTATCCGAATACGTCGGGAATCCAAAGTATCTCCTGCTCGTATCCGAATTCCTCCTTGAAATAGCGTTTTCCGTAAAGCATCTGACGTACAAGGCTTTCGCCCGAGGGTACGTTGGTGTCGCTTTCTACCCAAAAACCGCCCTGCAGTTCAAGGCGTCCGTCGCGGTAAAGCTGCTTCATTTCCTCGTAAAGCGCAGGGTGCTCGTCCTTTACCCATTGAAGCATCTGCGGCTGGCTTACACCGAAGAGATAGTTTTTGTATCTTGCGGTGTGGCGCATCAACGTCGAAAATGTTCTTGCGGCCTTTCTCTTCGTTTCACGAATCGGCCAAAGCCATGCGAGGTCTATGTGCGCGTGTCCAAGAGCGGTTATTTCAAAATCACTGTCGCTCTTCTGCGCGAGGAATTTTTCGGTTATTGCCTTTGCGCCGGATATGTCGTCCTCGTATATGGCGATTGCATTTTCAAAGCATTCGTATGCGCTCTTTTTGAGCGCCTTGTCCTTGGTCGCCTCTGCTAAATGCCATATTACTTCCAAATCGTAATAAAGCTCGCGCAAGGAAACGTCTACCGTTGCAACCTTTGCCTTATGTAATATACCGATGAGCTCGAAGGGTGATTCTTCATTTTCGCCGAATAGGTCGTTCGCGCCGCAATCGACCCAAATGTCGATCATGCCGTCCTTCATCATCTCTTCGGAGGGGTATACGACCACCTTTCCGGGCATACCGAGATGGAACGAGTAAGAGCTGTCCTTGTTTGTGATGCCCTTGTAAGGGTTGCCGTTAGCGTCGAAAACACAGCCCTCGCCGCCTACGTCCAACAAAAATGCGATCTTATCCTTGGGAAAGTCTTTTGCGATCTCGCCCTTCATATTCATCCAGGCACAATCCCAAAGATTACCCCATTTGTCGCCCTCTGAAAGCATCTTCTTTTCGCCGCTCGTGCGGTTTTCAAAGGTTACGGGCTCTTTTGTTACATATGCGGTGACCTGAAGAGTGCTGTGCGGTGTGTATATTTGTTCGAAAAGTTTTGTAAGTCTTTCGTCCATTTGGTGTGTTAGCCTTTCTTTTCAAGCAACGCCTTGCAGTCTGCGGTGCATTTTGCAGTCTTTTCTTCTGCTTCTGCTTCGCTTTCGGCGCGGATAAGGATATACGCCTTTATCTTGGGCTCTGTGCCGGAGGGACGTATAATAACAGCCGAACCGCCTTCGAGATCATAGTAAAGCATGTTGCTCTTGGGTAAGCCTGTGGGCGCTTCGCTTCCGTCTGTATTTTTGATAATACCGGTAGAATAGTCACGCGCCGCGATAACCTTCATTCCGCCGATGGTGTCTATGCTCTTGGTTCTTATTTCGGACATAATATCGCCCATAAGAGCCATCGGATCGATGCCGCTTATCTTCACGTTAAGCACGCTTTCGCGGAAAATGCCGTATTCACGGTAGATTTCCTGTAATGCCTCATAAACGGTTCTGCCCTCTGCATAATGACGGCATACCATTTCTGCGGCGAGCACGCTTGCGCCTACTGCATCCTTGTCGCGAGCATAACCTGCGGAGAGGTATCCTTGGCTTTCCTCATAGCCGAAAATAAAGGTGTTGCTTCCGTCTGCTGCCCATTGCTTTATTTTTTCGCCGATGTACTTGAATCCGGTGAGCACACTTATGTGTCTTACGCCGTTCTTTTCGCATATGGCATCAAAAAGATTGGAAGAAACCACGGATTTGATGGCACAAGCGTTTTCGGGAAGCCTGCCGGTTTTCTTACGTATTTTAATAATATGGTCAATGAGTAATGCGCCGATCTGGTTGCCCGAGAGCGCGATAAATTCACCGCTTGCGTCCTTTATTGCAAGACCGATTCTGTCGGCATCAGGGTCGGTTGCGATAATTGCACCGCAATCGATACCGGCCTTGTTAAGCTCCTTGACCGCTTCCTCGAAGCATTCTCTGTTTTCGGGGTTGGGCGAAGCAACGGTGGGGAAGTTGCCGTCGGGGATCATCTGGCTGTCAATAGTGAACAGCTTGTCAATACCGCAACGCTTCAATGCTTCGGGAACAAGCTTGTAGCCTGTGCCGTGAAGTGCACTGTATGCAAGTCCTACCTCGTTGCCGTATTTTGCGGTGTTTTCGGCATCGAGTCTGCAATCGAGAACCGCTTTTAAGAATGCCTCGTCGCATTCGTCGCCTATCATAATAAGCAAGCCCTTTTCCTTGGCTTCGTCAAGACACATTTTCTTTACGCCGTCGAAAATATCGGTTGCAGCCGCCTTTTCGGAAACAACGCTTGCGTGCTCGGGCGGAAGCTGTGCGCCATCGTCCCAATAAACCTTGTATCCGTTGTATTCCTTGGGGTTGTGCGATGCGGTTACGTTTATACCTGCTATGCAGTTGTAGTGCAGTATAGCAAAAGAAAGCTCGGGAGTGGGACGAATGCCGTCGAAAAGGTATACCTTAATGCCGTTTGCGGTAAGTACGCTTGCGGCTGTCTTTGCAAAAAGATCGGAGTTGTTTCTGCTGTCATAGCATACCGCTACACCGCGCGATTGACCGTTCGCGGAAATGATAAGTTCTGCCAGGCCTTGCGTGGTCTGGCCTACTGTGTAGACGTTCATTTTGGAAATGCCGACGTCCATGGTGCTGCGGAGTCCTGCTGTGCCGAAGCTCATCGGTACGGCAAAGCGTTCTGCGATAGCGGTTTCATTACCCGCTATCTCGTTAAGCCTTGCTTTTGAAGCCTCGTCGATTTTGTCGCTGTTTAGCCATCTCTCAAATTCCTTGTACATTGTGCGTTCCCCCTGATAGTTTTTATATTAAACGGTGGTTTTTTCAAGCTTTGCGATTGCCTCTTCCAAAGCTTCTGCAAGCTGGTCGGGGCAGGATGTGCTCTTAAATCCGCAACGAATACCCTTGCAACGCTCGATAATATCCTCTGCCTTGCGTCCCTCGCAAAGCGCTGCTACGCCCTTCAGGTTGCCGTTGCAACCTCCCATGAACGTAATACCGGTTACAACGTGCTCGTTGTCAATGTCAAAGGTGATGCTTCTCGAGCATACACCCTTGTTTGCTCTTTCGATTTTCATGCAAAATCTCTTCCTTTATTATATATAATATATATTTATAAAAACATTATATCAAAATATTCGTTTTTGTAAATCCTTTTTTGAAAATTTATTACCTAAAAAACATTCTGTATTGCGGTAGAGAAGTGCTAAATTTTAAAAATAAATTTGTTCACAAATTGTTTACAACTTTT
>JAZNWF010000073.1:0-25804 GCA_045593165.1 Eubacteriales bacterium | reverse complement strand
TTGTTTCCTATTATATACGTAAGTATCTAATAGGGACACAAAGGGGCGCGGTCTTTTTTTTTTTTTTAAAAGTTTTAGAGCGCAAAAAATACCTTTATATATACATATACACACACGTAATAATAAAAAAAAAAAAAAAATAATCTTTTCCGTTTCGGCACCGAGGCGGATTTTTTCGCGTTCGCGGGGACGGGCTTATACTTTGACACCTCCAGGGAGGAGGGGGCGCGCGACCCGCAAACGAGGGTCTTTGTGCGCGTAATAATACGTGCGCGCGTATGCGTTACGCTTTGCCACCAGCTGCAGCCGATTTCGTGCGATTTGCGGGGCTTTTGTGTGCGGGGTGGTACAAGTTACCAGGCGGATAGAGAAAACGCGCCAAATGCGAAATTTTGCGTAAAATTTGGAAATGTGCAAATTTTGTTGTATCTTTGCAGCCCAAAATAAAAACGTAAGGATATGCAGAAAAAACACCAATACAAAAAGGAGGGTGCGGCGGCGCGAGAGCGTGCGCACCAGTTTGGGCAACCTGGAGCAAATCCCCAGGGCAACCCTGGAGCCGCCGTGGACGTGCGCAAGTTCTTGCGCTGGGCGGAAACGGAGGCTACCGAGGAGGAATTACGGGCGTACGCAGTTGATAAGGCAAACCCATACCTTAAGCGCCGGACGTGCGAGCTGATACTAAACAAGCTGCGAAACTTGCGCGATTTGGCGGAGGTAATGAACCAAACCCACGGGCTACCGAAACAAGTAATCGAGCAAACGAACCTGCCGGAGGTTAAGATAGTACTGGAGTAATCTATGACGCTGGAGATTTCGCTAAATAAAAAGATAGCAACCTACCTGGAGCGGCGGCGTCCGCTTATGGCTTTGCAGGGTGCCCGGCGCGCTGGTAAGACATACACGGCGTGCCAGTGGTTTTTGCTTAACGCGTACAATGACGGGGACGTAATCCTGGTTGCAAGTATGACGAACGAGCAGGGACGGCGTGGCGCGTACGAGGACTGCAAAAACATACTGCGGAGCTGGGGAACGTTTGGGGAGCTTTTCGACGTTTACAAATCCCCGCGCAAGATAGAGTGTAAGCGTAACAATACCACAAGCGGACGCGCTGGCGTTTTGGAGTTCGCAAGTTTCGACGACCCGGAAACGGCAAAGGGTAGCGCGTGCGACTGGGTATTTATGAACGAGGCTAATAAGTTTACGCTCCAACAATACCTCGACCTGGCGGCGAACGCGCGCAAAGGCGTGGTTATCGACTACAACCCGAACCAGCACTTCTGGATAGACGACCAGCTACCAGCGGACGAGGTACTACTTTGCAGCTGGGAGGATAACCGTAAGCACCTAACGGATGCGCAGCTGGAGTATTTCCAAAAGCTCTACGATAACGCGAACCGCCCCGGTGCAACGGCGGCGGACTGGTATTATTACCAGGTTTACTACCTTAACCAGTACTCCGACCTGGCGGGGGATATTTTCACGCCCGCCGTAATACGCAAGTGCGAGCCGGACGCGGTGCCCTGGGCGCAATTACGTAACCCGGTGGTATTTGGCGACCCGTCCGCGCTGGTGGGTGTAGACTGGTTCCCTTTGACGCTATCCGCTTGCGCGCCGGACGGTACTATTTTCGTAATAGATGCTGATAGCACGAACGAGGGCGGAAAGGCGGAGCGGTGTAGAGCTATAGAACGGATGCTTGGACGCCTGGATAATACGCGGGTATATATTGAGAGTAACGGCTATATCGGGCAAAGTTTCATTGAGTACGCCCGCGGGGATAATCCCCAGGAAAAGCCGCCGCGCTCGCTCCAGGTAGAGGGCTGGTGCTCCAGGGGCGACAAATTCGACCGTATCCTTGCGGCGTACGAAACGATACGCGACAGGGTGGTATTTGTTGAGCAACCGCGCCTGGCGGAGTACCTTAAGCAAGTGTACGAGTTTGCGCGTAAGTGCCCCCACGACGATAATATAGACAATATCGCGAGCGTTACGAGTTTGCACAAATTTATAGCTTAATAATAAAAAAATTGCGTAAAATTTGGAGGTATGTAAATTTTGTTGTATCTTTGCAGCCCAAATTTGAAAATATGAGGATAATTGACGAAATAAAACGGCGCCTTTTCCGAGCTGGCGAGGTTATTAACTGGTGGGGGGCTCGCCCCTTGTTTGATAACTGGGGCTTTTGCAAACACAAATTTGCGGAGGTAATATGGTACAATATTTGCGATATACTTACGGATTTAATCGAGGACGTAAAATTGCAAAATAATGGTAACATAGAGGAGGCTTTGCGGAAATTTGTAGCCTTTAAGGTTTTCGTTTACACTCATGGCAAGCAGGTGCTCCAACGGCTATATGATGAGGGTTACGTGGTAATCGGTTACGATAGAAAGCTATCCGTATTTTGGCAAATGCGCGAGCTGGATTATAACAAAATAACGGAGGACGACGCGACAATAGTAAAACCTAAAAACCCGGACGTGCGAGCTTACGTTATGAAGAGCTCGACGTATGTAACCTACGCAAAGAGCGATAGGGCTATTTGTAAGGGTTTCCTGGATTTCCTAGATGACGTATTAAACGCGAGCGCGACAGTATCCAAACGTTTAGGAGCAGTTGTAGTAGCAAGCCCAAAGAATTTAAACAATGCACCAACTGCTACTGTACTAACCAAGGAGCAAAAGGACGGTCTAGAAAAGCAAATGATGGAGGATTACGGAGCGCTCTCTAACCAGTCAAATATAATGCTTTTACCGCGTGAAATGTCGTGGCAAGTTATAAACCTGGCGGGGCTGGAATTAAGGATGCAGGAAAAAGTAAAAACGGCTATCCTGGCAATAGTTGACCGTATCAAAATCCCTGCTAACCAGGTCGCTATTATAGACGCCCAGGGCTCCAAGCAGCTGGCTAACGGTAGCGAAATCCGAGAGGGAGACAAATTGAAATATAAAACTTTCCGGCGTCTTTTTGAGCGTACCTTTGTGGATATGGCACGTGAGTACGGTATACGTATATCCTACCAAATCGACGGGGAGCCTATCGGAGAGAGTAGTCAGGTAGTAGCACAATAAAAAAAATATATAATTATGGGAGAATATAGACAACCGCTGCGCAAGAGCGATAACGTGCAAAAGCAAGCGCATGTAATCCGTGATACCGTGCTAATTGGTTCCTGGGAAGATACACAAATGATACCCACGGAAACGTTACGCAAGTGGACTAATGAGCCGGACAAACTTGACGGCCTTATTATTAAGGGATACGAGATGAAATGGAACGAAACGAACGAAAACCGGGAGCGTTACGACGATATCGCTTTCGCTGAATTTATCCAGTCTTATTTCGTAGATAAAGGTTTTAATATGCCCGTAGATATTAACCATGAAGGATACCGTAACTGGTTAGCTTATTGCGGACGGGTTTTGTATATTGAAACCAACAGCGTAGGCTTTTATTTCGTTATATACGTACCGCGTACGTACCCCGAATATAACCGACTTGTTTGGGCTTTGCAAAATGGAATAATCCAAGGCTTTAGCAAAGAGGGATACGTAGACTTGGACGATTACGATAATGTCTACAACGAGGACGGAACGTTTGCATACGAGCAAATCCACAAGATAAGGGTGGTGCGCGTTTCGCTGGTGGACGTTCCCGCTTGTGGTATTCCATTCGAGCAAATGCGAGTAACGACAAACGCGCTTATATTTGAGAATAAGCGAGAAAATAAAACAGATAGTCCTATTAAAGAGGATATTTAAGTTTAACCAAAACACAACAAAACAATGAAAAAGAAATTGCAGAAAGTAATCGACGCGATTAACGCGCGATTGAAAAAAAACACGCTATCCGATGATGCCCGCGCTATGTGGGAGGAGGTACGCGCTGCCTTTGAGGCTTTAGCCGAGGACGGTCAGGAACACACGATTACCGAGCTGGCTGACCAGTTCGAGCAAATCAAAGCCAAGTACGACGCAATGGATGAGGAGGTACAAAACCGTATCCAAAAAGTCCGCGACGAGGTTATGGCTATGGTAAAGAACACCAAAAGCGTAAAGGATAAATTTACGCCGGAGGTACGCCGCGCTATCGCAAATGCTATCCACTCATCGCACAACCTCAAAGAGGCTAAGGAGAATATCGATGCGGTATGTAAGGAAAACGCTATCGAGGTACGCACAAAACGCGACAGCGTTTCTGGTTTGAGCTACGCCGAAATAATCGACTACGCCCTCCAGCTTAAGCAGGATAATAACGACGATATTTTCGACGCACTTCGCAAAACAAATCGCTCCAAGTTCTTCTACGGAGAGCTTGACCCGACCAACCCGGCAAATATCGCCAAGCAGCACACCAAAGGACAGACGAAAGCGGAGCAAGAACTTGCCCTAAACGGCAAAGCTATTACCACCGATTATATCTACAAGCTCCAGGCACTTGCGCATAGTGATTTAGATGATGCACGTGAGGCAGGGCAGGAGACAGAGTTACTGCGCGATATTCGCGACGAACTCAGCCGAGCAGTTAAGGCAATTATTGTTCGTGCTATTCTTGTGGGCGATGCTTACAACCCGAACGGCTCAAAGGTTACGGTATTTGAGACAATCGGAACCAAGACCGCAAGCGACCTATTTACCACCGTCGTAAATCCTGTAACAGCTAACTCACCGAGTATCGCTGACGTACGCAAGGCAGCTGCAAAGGTTAAGACCGAACGCAAGTGGGCGGTAATGACTTCCACCCTTAAACTCCTCCTCTCCGAGCGTCCGCAAGGAGCAGATAGCCACTTCTATACTGATGCAGAACTAGCTGCACAAATCGGCGTAGAACGTGTTATCGAGAAAGACTTTATCGGTGATGTTACTGGCTTGCACGCGGTAATCTTTGACCCGGACGAGTACTGGGTAAAAGAGAAAAACGTAATCGATACAGCGTTCCCGGAGTTCCGCGACAACCGCCAAGGTTACATCTACGAAATCAACACGGGCGGTGCTATCCACGGATTAGAGAGTACCGCCGTATTGTGTGAGGCGTAAACCTTTAAAATTTCGAAGCTATGAAAAAGGAATTATATCATAAGGAAAATGGCGTAATTCGCTATTACCCGGAGGGAGTTCCAAACGGAGAGTCAAAGGCACCAAAAGAGCCAAAGGCACCGAAAGACGGAAAGTAAAAAAAAACCAAGCGGGCGGGGCGTTCCACGTGAAACAATCCCCGGCCGTTAGGTTGTTTAACTAATTAACAAGATTTGACAAATGACAAAACAATGGTACCAAGAGAACGGGTATAAATTAAGTAGCCTTATAGAGCAGTCCGAAATAGACAGAGCTGAGGAAGACGTAAAGGCTGCTTATATTAAACCGATAGCTCCACAAAGTATGGCGACTGAAACGGCAAAAAAAGCGACGGCAAACCTTGCTTTTCTGCTGTTATTGCAGCGTACGATTTTCGCTACGCGTGCAGGAGCAAAGGTTAAGACAGGGTATAACTCGCAAGAGGCTGACGCCTGGGCAAAGCTACAGCAAGAGGCAAATTCTTGCCATTTAGCCTTGGAGGAATTAAAACAACTAAAAAACACGAACCCAGACGCTCAAGTTACCGATATTTGTAAAATCTATTTCAAAACTAACTTTATAAATTTGTAAAAATATGGCTACTTGTGTAAGTACTATCGCCGGAAATATCGGCTTAGATTGTGAGCACCCTATTGAGGGCGGCTATACAGGACGCGGCGTTCTTATCCCTATGGAGAGTAACCCCGTACTGACGCGCGATGCGAATAACCCACGTATTATTACGGGTATTACGCTTGCGGAGGGCGTAAAGGTTTGTGTGGTAGATAACGCGGGCGCGACTCCGTTTGACGGTTCCAGTACGACTGGAAACAACGACGCCGGGTTCCCAAAATTTACCAAAGCAATGGCTTTGCGTATACTGGCGCGAGGCGCGCAAGCGTCAAAGGACGTAATCGAGCCGCTTGTAAAGAGCGGTCGCGGTTTTATTGGTATCTTTGAAAAGGTAGACAAGGTTGGCGACGGTTCGTTTGAGGTAATCGGCGTACAAAGCCCGCTCAAATGTGCAGACCCTGCAACGTTTACCCGTTCGGAAACCGCAAACGGCGGAGCCTGGAGCGGTACGCTGCAATGCGCGGAGCACTGGGCAGAGCTGGTTCTTTTCGATACCGATTACGAAACCACCCTGGCAGCTTTCGAGGCTTTGCTAGCTAAAGGGTTCTAAATCGGCGCGTTTTGACGCGTTTTGACGCGTTTTGACGCGTTTTTTTTGTAAAGGTGTATAATTAACACTCGAAACAAGAAACTCGAAACAAGAAAACGCGTCAAAACGCAAATTTTACTAAAAAATTAAATTATAATTATTACATAATTATGAAACCTATTTATAAATCTTTAACGCTTGCGGCTATGACGCTGCAAGTATCGGTTAGCTTGCATGCGCAAGTAACTGACGGAACGGCTACAAGCCAAATCAACGTACCAGCAGAGGTGCTGGATAGCTTGCGCGTCGAACTGGTAGCTCCTAACATATCCGGCGCTCGCGACCTTATTAAAAGCGGAGAGTGCACCGTAAGCGATAATACGTTAAGTATCGAGCTTCAAACTGACGATTGGCTTAAAGGCGGCGTATATCGTCTGCAGGTAAGTGCTACCTTTGGCACGCAAATGCAAGTCATCTACGCACTGGACGTAACCGTACCACGTTACGACGCGCAAGCAAGCGAGACGCAGGAATACGAGGACACCGTAACTGTAGTGTCAACATTCGGAGACGGCAGTGGTGTACAAATCACAGTCGACCAAGAAGTAATCGAAGACAGCAAAAACCCTGTCGCAGGCGGAGCAGTATTTAATGCGCTTGCGGACAAAGCCGACAAGTCCGAACTGCCAGATATGAGCGACTATGCAACGCAGCAAGACCTCTCCGACGGGCTGGCTGGAAAGCAGAACGCTGGTAATTATGCCGACGGGAACCTGTTTGGTTATAATGAAAATGGTGGAATTCGTACTGCAAAAATTAGTGGCTCCCTCCAAGAGGGTAACAACACAATAGCCAGCGGTGATAACTCCCACGCAGAGGGTAACTACTCGGAAGCCAGCGGTGATAACTCCCACGCAGAGGGGAGTGCTACAATCGCCAGCGGGTATAGCTCCCACGCAGAGGGTAACTACTCGGAAGCCAGCGGTGAGAACTCCCACGCAGAGGGGAGTTCTACAATAGCCAGCGGTGATAACTCCCACGCAGAGGGTAACAACACAACAGCAAGCGGTGATAACTCCCACGCAAGCGGTGTAGGAACAAAAGCCGCGAGAAACTCTCAATTTGTCTGCGGTAAATTTAATGTAGAAAGCCAGACCGATGACTATGCCTTTATCGTAGGCAACGGTACTTCCGTAAGCAACATGTCTAATGCCTTTGCAATCGACTGGAACGGCAACCTCGTTCTATTCAATAACGGCGCACCTGTCGTACTGACACCTGCCAAACTTGCACAACTTATTGTGTAATCAATAAGAAGTACAGCCGTCGCCAAAATCTGTTGGCGGCTGTACATTTTTAGCGTATGCCAAAAGCCAAAACAAATAATCGAAAACTGCACCCGCTTATGTGGACAGTTGTCGGCTTGACTATTGCGAGCGTAATTATTTTCGTCGTCGGTATGTTATTACCGCCAGCCGGCGAGGTTCACCCAAGCGTGCTCAAGGGACTCGGAATTATTACGGTAGATATAACACTCGTTGTGTTTGCGTACGCAATTGTGAGTGGAAAGACGGCAACATTCACTCACGGTAAAACGACGGCAAGTATCGGGCGCAAAAAAGATGATGACAATGCGGACGATAAATAAAATAATTGTGCACTGTTCAGACACTCCCGAGGGACGTGATGACAGGGCGGCGGATATACGCCGCTGGCACAAAGCGCGCGGGTTTAATGATATCGGCTACCACTACGTAATAGATATCGACGGAACAGTAGAGTCTGGGCGACAAGTGGACACGGTCGGAGCACACTGTTCCGGGCACAATGCCGATAGTATCGGTGTTTGTTACGTAGGCGGCGCTGATAGGAATATGAAACAAAAAGATACGCGTACAGAGGAGCAGAAAACCGCGCTGCGGCTATTGCTTAAGTACCTGGTGAAAAAGTATCCAGGCGCAAAGGTTTACGGACACCGCGATTTTAGCGCGAAACCGTGCCCGTGTTTTGATGCAAAAACGGAGTACAAGGAGCTATGCGAATAATACGATTTTTTGCCGTAATCGCGATATCGCTATTACTAGTAGCTTGCGCACAAACGAAACAAGGAGCTATGCGAATAATACGATTTTTTGCCGTAATACTGATATCGGTATTTTTTGCGGCTTGCGCGCAAACGAAAACGGTAACGGTTACAGAGTACCGCGACCGTGTGATTACTGATACCCTGGAAAAGTTACGCGTGGATAGCGTGTACGTTTCGCGTTGGATTAAGCAAAAAGGGGACACTATTATTTTGCACGATACGATATTTAAATATCGTGTGTTGCACGATAAGGAAACGATTAAGGAATACGTGTATGATAGCATTCCGTACCAGGTAGAGGTAACGAAAGAGGTACGCAAGCGTAACGGGTATGACCGATTTACCAGCTGGGGCTTTTGGATTTTGGCGCTATTACTTTGCGCCCGTGTATCCTGGTGGGCTTTTAAAACGTTCTATTTGCGCAAGTAATGGCGTGAAAGTGCCGTTTTTCGCGTTTTGCGACTATTTGAGAGCTTGGGTGGTATATTTTACCGCCTGGGCTTTTTGATGCGCTTAAATTGAAAATTTTGCGTAAAATTTGGAGATATGCAAATTTTGTTGTAACTTTGCCGCCGCAAAGTTAAATTTTTATTTATGAATTACGACGACATCAAAAACAAGCTGCGGGAAATAGTTGATACACAAGCAGCTGCGTTAACGCCGGAGCAAAAGGCTGCGGTACGAGAGTATGCTAAAACGTACGGGGTAGAGTTTAAACCGAAAGCCCGCTGCGCAAGCTGTTACCACGATGCAGCTATGGAGATTTGGGAACGCGTCAAAGAGGCGGAGGCGAAAGAGAGCGTGCCGGAGGATACGCGTAAGTATATCCTTAAGCCTGGCGTGGATTTGTTTTTCGGTTCTATCCGAGTAAACGCGGTAACGCTAACGGACGAGATGGCGGAGCAAATCCTGGCGCGTGGTTTTAACCCTAAATACTTTATAAAATGCGAATAACCGAGCGCACGCTATACGCGACAATTAAGCCTATAGAAAAGTATTTCCGCCCCCAAATGGAGGAGAATATTATGCGAGCTGCCGAGGGAAAGTTTGGAGGTATGTATGACCTGGAGTTCGCTACGTTTTGGGCTTGCGCCGGAGAGGATTACTCGCACCTGGGGGATATGCGAAACCCCACCGTTTTGCAAGTGTACTGGGTTAAGCGCTTTAATAAGTTCGTGGAGGAAATAACGCAAGCCCTTAAGGGTTTGACGTTAAATCCCACGGCTGACGAAAGCAAAGCCGGGCAGGGGCTTTTGCAAGTTACCTGGGGCGAGGGTATCCTGGTATTTCTCCAGCAATGGTTCGGGCTCAAATCCTACAAAGAGGCGGAGAAAATAACGATGGGTGAGTTACTGATAGCGAAACGCGCACAGTATAATCGAGACCTTTTCCGCCGCCGCCTGGCTCAAATACAAACCGCTAAATTTAAGAAAAAATGAGTATAATCGAAAAAATTAAGCAGAGCGTGGAACGCGCTACCGGGCTACCGTTTTACTATGACACGCCGCAAACGCTTAACGTTCGCCTGGATAGAGCTACATACCCGTGCGCTATGTTGCATATAGTAACAAGCGGAGCCCTTGCAGACGATAACGGTATTATGCGCGAGCGCTTAAACGTGGAGGTATTGTTTACCACTACCAGCCACCTGGATTTTGACGGCGTGGACGTGGAAAACAACGAACTGGATAAAATGAAAGAGCACGCGTTTAAGTGGTTGCTCACGTTACCTCGTACGCGTACTGGCTTGCGCCTGGTAACGCTCAACGGTACCAGGCGCTACTACGCTATGGACGACGCTATATATAGCGCGTACGGCGTTAACGTAACGCTGGAGGAAATCCAGGGCGTAACCGCGTGCGATTTTGAGCCCGGAAAGTAGCACTTTAATACTACCTTAAGGTAGTACTGCAAATTTTTCTGAAAATTTGCGATTTAAGCGCACGAAATAGTAAAAAGGTATAATTTACCCACTTAACAAAATAAACCCGTCAAAACGCAAGAAAATGGCTAATACGCTGGAGGCTGATATTATACGGATACTTACCGATACACGCGACAAAATACGCGCTAATATGGACGCGCAAAAGGTTAACGCGTCAGGGCGTACGTCCGCGAGCATACGTGTAGAGCCTTACGACGGTGGAGTTAAGCTTGTAGGCGGTTATGATACTACCCACAAGATAGAGGATTACCCGGCTATCCTAGGAACGCTGGACGCATCCGACACCGCACCTATACCCACGCTCGAGGTGGGGCGCGTTGGTGGAAATGTTCCGCGCGGGTTCTATTATATAATCCGGGAGTGGAGTCGGGAAAAAGGTTTAAATTTCTCCAGCGAAAGAGAGCGTGGTACGTTTGCATACTTCGTTGCGCGCAAGATAGCGAGGAGCGGTACAAATCGTTCCACGGCTCCGCTGGATATATATAGCACCCCTGTAGGGGAGGCAAAGGTAAAAATTAAAGAAATACTCCAGGAGAGCCTATCGCGCACGGTACGCGCCGCTCTGGGCGGCTCCAGCGTCAAAGGATTAAAGGGAGCGTTTAACTGATTTTTTTATTTTTTCACAATTTTTGACGCAAAAAAATACTTATATACACATATATACACACGTAAACTAAATAAAAAAAAATAAAAAAATTCTATGGCAGAGAGCAGAGAGAGCACAATTTTGGACGTCAAACTGGACGCCGGAAAGGTAGCCCAGGATTTGCAGGATTTAATTACCCGTATCGCGGCGTTAAAAGCCCAGCAGAAAAGCTTAAACGAGGAAATTAAAGCAGGCAATGACGTGGACGGAAAGTACGCGGAGCAACTGATACGCGTAAAAGACCAACTCGCCTGGACGGAAAAGCAGGCGAAAGGTTTAAGCGCTACAACCAAACTTCTAACCGCTGATACTTTGACATACTCTGATAGTTTGAACGGCGAACGGCAAAAGCTTGCAGATATGCAAAAGGCTTACGACGAGCTCGACCGTGCCCAGCGAGAGAGCGAGGGCGGTAAGGCGTTTCTAGAGGCTATCAAGGCACAAAGCGATGCGGTTAAAGGATTGGAGGAGGAAACCGGGCGAGCTCAACGCAACGTAGGTAACTATCCGAAAGCCTGGGGGGACGCTATCCCAGGATTAAACAAAGCCACCGAGGTTCTATCCAAGATGGGAGTAACAATGAATGACCTACAAAACAAGGGCGTTAAAGCCTTTAGTGGTTTGTTGCAATCCCTTAAGACTTTCGGTAAGGCTTTTATTACGCCACCAATCGTAATTATAACCGCCGTCCTAGGGGCTATTATGGCAATAGTTAGCAAAGTAAGCGAGGCGTTTAAGAAAAACGATGACGCTATGACAGCTCTACAAAAAGCGTTTGCTATCTTTAAGCCTATCGGGGAGGCTGTAGGAGCCGTATTTAACGCCCTGGCTAACGCTATCGCTAAAGTGGTAGAGGGAGCTGCTAAAGCCGTGTCCTGGATAGTCGAAAAACTAGCTCCCGGTTATAAAAAAGCAGCAGACGAGGCGCAAGCCCTGGTACAAGCACAAGACGACATGGAGGAGGCAGAGCGGCAATATACCCAAAACTCCGCAAAGCGTAACCGCGATATTTCGGCGTTACGCGCGGAGGCTATGGATAAGGAAAAGCACACGGCGGCGGAGCGTAAAGAGTTATTGGCGCAAGCTATCGAACTGGAAAAGGCGAACTTGGATGAGGAGAAAAAAATAAAAGCGGAGCAACTCCGTATCCTGGAGGAAACGGCGCGCCGCGAACGTGATACCTCCGACGAAACAATGGACAAAATCGCGCAAGCGCGCGCGGCTATGTACCAAGCAGAGCAGAGTTATTACGACGGCGTGCGCTCGCTGCAGAAGCAACAAAACGCATTTGACAAAGAGATAGCAAGTGAGCAAGAGAAAGCAGCTGAGGACGCGCGTAAGAAACGCGAGGCGGAGGAGAAAGCTGCTGCAGATGCAGAGCGGGCACGCCAGGAAAATGCGCACAAAATAGCACAAGAGGCGGAGGATTTCGCTATATCTTTGATAGAGGATGAAACTGCGCGTACTATCGCGCAGCGTCAAATTCAGGGGGAGCGCGAGATAGCGGAACTTCAGCAGCGTTTTGATACGGAGAAAAACCTAACGGAGGAAAGCCGTAACCAGCTCGCGGAGCTGATTAAAGGCAAGCAAGCAGCCCTGGACGCGGAGCTGGAGCAAATGGCTACGGACGCGGCGAACGCGTTAACGGAGGAGCAAGTAAAAGCGGAGGAGGAACGCGCTATGCGTATCCTGGAGTATAAGCGCGAACTGGCAGAGAGTGGGAGCGAGGAGGAACTGGCTATCCAAAAGGAAATTTTGGACGCTCAAATGGCGCAAGAGCTGGAAAACGTGGAACTATCCGAGGAGGAAAAGTACCTTATACGCGAAACATTCGCGAAAAAGGCGGAGGAACTGGATAAACAATATAACGACAATTTGGTAAAGCAGGCGCAAGACGCGCGCGCCGCTTATAGTGATAGCCTTAAGGCTACTGCTGCAAGTGCGAGCCAAACTTTTGGCGCAATGTCCGACCTACTTTCACAGTATGGAGAGGAAAATGCGGATGCGGCAGCAGCGGCTAAAGCTTTCGGTATTGCGCAAATTATTACCGACCAGGCTATAAGTATAGCAGACACGGCGAAAGCAATATCAGCGGCGGTAGCTGGTGCTGCGGATGCTGCGGCAGCTGGAGGTCCCGCCGCTCCGTTCTTGATAGCTGGATATATTGCGACAATGGTAGGAGCGGTACTTGGCGCCCTGGGTTCTATCGCTTCAACAATCGCACAAGCCAAGCAGCTAATGTCGAGCGCGGATACCGCTGGAAAAGACGCTGGTAAATATGCCGGAGGCGGTACAGTTCCCGGCACTAGTTACACAGGCGACAAATTGATAGCACACGTAAATAGTGGAGAGGGTATCTACACAGGCACCCAGGCTAACAACATACTCCATGAAATAGCAAACAACCCGCTACGTGGTGGCGCCTCCGAAGAAATGGCGGCGGCAATGGTAGCGGCTGTTGCATCCCAACCAGCACCGGTGGTAGTATACCAGGAGTTAAGAGATTTCGAACAAAAAGTATCAACTTATAACGAAATAGCGAGAATATGATAGTACCTATTACTTTAGCGACTACGAATGTCGAATACTGGAAACAAGAACGGCTTATATTGTTATTTAACGGAGAGGGCGATATGCTGCATATGTGGTCGTCCATTTCTAGCTCTTCTTATGCAAGTCCTATCGCTAAATACACACCCGATGAAAATGGTAATGTATTTGTCGATATAACTGACTATATACGCGCATATGGCAGTTGTAGTATATATCTCAAAGACGAGGCGGAAGATGCAAACACTTGCACTGTTGTTATTTCCGTAGTAGGATTGATAAACCCGTGGAATGTTATTGTACCATACCACTTTGGAAATAACTATACGCGTGTACAAATGCCAGATAGAATGATTGAGCCGATAGCTGGCGCGCCGCTTATTGCAGAGTTCTATTATAACGGAGCGGGCGCATCGTTTACTGGTGGCGCAACGCTTTCGCAAGATAGGCGACAAATAACAATAACAGGCGATTTTTCGTACAAGCCCGTTCCGTATGCAAATGAACGAAGAAACTACACCCTCGTCCGTCGTATGTGCGAAATGGAATATGCATACGTTCGCTGGGTGTCTTTTACTGGTATTACGCGTGTGCACGTGTTTGAGATTTCCAAGCTAAAGACCGAGACGGCTGATGCTTATAGCATGCTGCCTATAGATAATGAGTATATCGAAATAAAGGGGCGCGCGGACGGTTTGAGTTTATATTTGGATAACCTTCTACCATACGACCTTTGGTATTATGCCGACGTGATTACCAGCTCAAAGGTAGAGGTATCCCTGGACGGGCGAACATGGACACGGGTACAAGTAACAAATAAAAACGTAACGATACCCACCGGCGAAATGGGTAACGGAAAATTAGAGATAACAGTAAACTGGAGGAAATACGATGCAGTTACTATGTAATGGAGTGCAGCTCGACTTGTACAATGATTTTAAGCTGCAACTTAAACACATAAATCCGCTTTTTGCATTCGACAAATTAGAATGCGAGCGAACTACGGAATTTAAACTACCGACAACTCCGACAAATGACAGAGTGCTATCGCTCGCGCGCATACCTGCTTATAATGGAGTAGGGATGATGGTAAAGTTTCCAGCTGAGTTACAGGCTGGCGCGATAGTGATGAGTGGTTATATGTACGTAAGGCAGTATGACGGAAAAGATTATACCGCCGTGCTGACGGTAGGCGATATGGTCGGATTATTGCGGCTCAAAGAGGCAGGAAAATTGCCCGATTTAGTAGGTAATGACAATGCGACATTTGGAGTGATTGAGCCATACGGAGCGACTTACACACTTATACAAACACTCGGCTATGCAAACAGATTGCAGAATGTAGGAGGCGTTAGTCGCTATGGTATTGAAAGTGCCAAGTGCCGTCCGTGTATCTCGCTATATATGCTAGCTGTTAGCTATATAATGCAAATGTGTGGTGTAGGCGTTAATAATATGCCTATGGAGTTGCGCGATTTGGTATATTTGCCGGAGAAGTATGTAGATAGCGATGGCGAAACGATAACGACACAAGGAACGGCGTGCTTCGCAAAATACGGAGTGCCGGAATGGAGTTTGTCGGATTTAATTAAACAGATAGCGTATGCTGGTGCTTATTCGCTCGACTATGACGGTAGTGAGTTGCATTTCCTCAATTCTACTTCGCAGTTAGGTAGGACGATTGATATAACGCGCAAACTGACTAAACGCGGCAACGTTATTCGTTCCGTCGGTTCAATGGCGCAGCATAATAGAGTAGTATGGAAAGATTATGCCGAATATAGGCTGGGTAACTATTTAGCCGACTATACTATTACGAATAACAATATACAAGCGGATAACACGCTATTTACTATTGATGTGCAGCCAGCGCAACACGTAACGGCGGCACAAATTGAGCAGGTAGTCGCTTTGTGCTGGGATAAGTTTGCGATTGACGCGTTTACTGGACGGGATATAGTGCCACTCGGTAAAGAATGGCTTGCGTTTATGGAACTAGGGTCTCGCTATCTTAAGCCATACGCTACATATCCACAAGTTCCTACAAATAGTCTTGTTAAGGCTATAACAGACACGGCGACACAAATAGATATCGAGGCGCGTATGACAATGCAGGAGTATAACGACATACTAAATAAGGACTGCATACAAGTTGATAACTCGGTATATGTATGGACGGAGCGAAGCTGGCAAAATGATACGGCGAAATTTACGCTTTCGAAAATTTCATAAAAAAGCGCGTAAAATTTGGAGGTATTAGAAAAAAGTAATACCTTTGCAGCCGGATGATGATATATGTTTGACAAACACCTGGAGCGGTTCGCGTAGTGAGTACGCGACCGCTTTTTTTATGTTTTACGGTATATTTTGCTACTTCGAAGTTGCAAAAATTCAAAAAAATGCAAAAAAATAAAAAAAAATGCAAAAAAATTTGCACGTATCAAAAAAAAGCTGTACTTTTGCGCCGTCAAATGAAATGAAAAATACACCAATAAGTAACAATTAAAGATTTAAATTATGAAAGCAAATGAACTAATGAACGAAGTTAAATTCGTTGCAAACGGAAACTTTAACACTTTGTCGACTAAAGGCGAGAGACAGCACTACAAGTTTAGTATGAGTATTGGACGTCTTTTCCCGACTACTCGCCAGCAGGCTATTGAGTTTGGAAAAAATGGACACTTTGACCTGCTAACAGTCGCTGACGTGCGTATGATAGAGGAGTTATGCCGGAAGCACGGATTGGAAAATACTTGCGAGTACCAACTGACTAACTCCGCAAAGTATGCTCGCCTTATTCGTATCGACCGCTTTATTGCCGTATTAAAGAAAGAGTTTAAGTTCTAATCAGTAATGCCATGAACAAGAAATATTTAACAAATAGCTATGGAGAAATCCAACTAACGACGGCAACAATTAATCGCAATTTCCGTATTAAGGTAAACGGTATCGTTAACGGCGTAAAGGTTAACAAACTGGTAGGCGTTAGCGGTTTGCTCTCAATCCTGGGCGGCTCGTGGGATAAGCTGGTTAAGTTCGTGCTCCGCGCGTTCAATAATCTTACGGACAAGTGCGTGTGCAAAATCTACGGCGGCGCTACCGTTACCTTTTACGCTAAATAATTCACCCAATAAGATAACCAATAAAAACGAAACGATTATGAAAAAGTACAACACCCCAAAAGTAAACCGCAAGCGTGCGATAGAAATAGCGATGAACCATAACTGCGTAAGTAGAGAGGTAGCGGAAAATTACACGGATAGCGAATTGCGCGAGGTTCTTAAGCACTTGCAATTAAAGGCAAATTTTTAACCCAATAAATACACCCCCTAAAAAATGAAAGCTTTTAAAGGATTTAACAAAAACCTCACTTGTAGAGGTTTCCAGTACAAAGTAGGAGAAACCTACGAAGAAAAAAAAGCAGAGCTTTGCGTAGCTGGTTTTCACGCTTGCGAAAGCCCGGTGAATTGTTTGAAACACTATGAACCTACTACCAGCGTTTACCACGAGGTAGAACTGGAGGAGGTAAGCGACGAAAGAGATACCGATACAAAGCTTGTCGGCAAGAAGATTACAATCGGCGCGGAAATCGGTATCCGCGAAATTTGCCGCCTTACGTTTGAGTATGTCAAAGAGCACTGCACGAACAAAAACAACGCAGAGGCTGGAAAGCCAGCCACGGCGGGCGATTGCGGAGCAGCCACGGCGGGCGATAGAGGAGCAGCCACGGCGGGCTATTGCGGAGCAGCCACGAGCCGTGGAAAATCCGCAACTGGAAAGCAAGGACTATCCGTAGCTCGCGGCAATAATGTGCGCGTAAAAGGCGGGATTGGCGCTGTCTTGGTAATCGCAGAAGAAAACAAATACGATTACTCCGTTAAAGAGTTCGCTACGGCTATAGTGGACGGTAAGGATATTAAAGCGGATACCTGGTACAAACTGAAAGACGGCAAACTAGTAGAGACTGACAAATAATTGCAGCCCGCCCCGCTCCTTTCGGGCTTTCCCTCTTTGCGCATTATCCACGCCGTGGCTTTGAGCGGGACGGTGTGCAATTTTGAAACAAACGGCAAAGAGCCGGATATTATAAACAATTTAACAACCAAAAGAAAATGGAAACAAAACAAAATGATTTTGCCGCCCAGGTTGCGGTAGATGCGGCGGCGCAAGCACACGCCCAAGAGATTAAACAAACTCGCGTCGGCGGTTTAGGTGGTAGCGACGCAGCCCTGGTTCTACGTGTAGCGACTAAAGGGCTGGCAGGCTTAACGGCTACGGATTTAAAGCGCTTATGCGTAATGTGTGGTATGTATGTCCAGGAGGATTTCGGCGGTAATGCGTACACAAACGCTGGGCACGCTTTCGAGGATTACGCGGAAAAGGTACTACCGCTCGGAGGAAACTACCAGCGGGAGCTCGTAATTAGCAAAAAGCTCGCGCTTAACTTTAAGACGTTCGCGCACGCTGATTTCGCTGTAATCGAGGGAAACGATACCAACGTAATCGAGTGTAAGTTTGTTAAACAAAGCACGGCGAAAGTAATAGCAAAGTATTACGCACAACTCCAGTGGTACTACTTGTTAGGCGTGAAATCCGTACGGATATACCACGGTATCGGGAACGTTGAACCATTTGAGTTACTGGAGGGATACCTGGAACCTATCGAGCGTGACGAGGAAACGATTAACCTATTACTCCAGGGTATTAAGATAATCGACGATTCGCTTACAAGCGGCTGGCGTCCCGAACCAAAGGAAAAGGAGGTATTATCTAACACGCCGGAGGTAATCCAGCAAGCGTTTGCAGAGCTGGAGGAGGTTAAGACACTGGAGGCGGAGCTGAAAGCCCGCAAAGACGCTGCGGCTGGAACGCTTAAGCAATACCTGGAGGACTGGGGCTTTACGGGTATCCTGGCGGATGGCTCAAAGCACCAGGTAATCTACACAAAGGGCGGCGTATATAAAACCTTTGACGCGGCGGCTTTCCTCAAAGACCACCCGGAGTATCACAAGCGCCAGGAGTATTGGAAAACAACATCGCGCGCCTCCAGTGTTACCTTTAAATAATCCGCTTATGCAAGTAATAGAATACCGAAACAAACACGGAGCACGATTTAAGCCCGGAGAAAAGCCGTATTGGAAGAATGATAAGCAAAAACACACCAGCGGCGGCTTACTACTCGCAAACTTGGTATTTTGTCCCGAAACGGACGGGCTCCGCTGGATAGGATATTGTGAAAAGTGTAAACTATTTAATGGATATAAACGCTACCATGGCGTCAAATGCGAAAGCACTAAATCATACAAACCTCCAGCCTGCTTTAAAGGCGGATGATTTAAAAACAATAACGAATAACCAATAAAACAAAACGAAAATGGAAACAGATAAAAAACCAACGCTCCTCCAAAGGATTTTAGAGCAAGAAAATGAACAAATGCGCATAGCTATTGAGCAAGCGATAGACGATGGCGCGGAAATAGTAAGAATTAATTCGTTTTTCGTAAAAATAGACGGGATTTTTTTGCAAAGAAATGGTAGTGGGGGGTATGCCGTTGTACTGAATTTTGATAGCGAAAAAATCGCAAAAGTGTTCGAACCGTCGAAAGACGAACTCGAAAAAATGGCAGAGCTAAAGCACGCCGAGCTGGAAGAAATCAAAAAACTTTTAAATTCGAAACAATGAAAGCTATAAGCATAAATGTGCAGATTACAAAGTGCCCGAAACAATACGAGGCGGTACGCCTTGGGATTGAGACTACGCTGGAGCCAGGAGAGAACGAGGCAGATGCTATTAAGGCTGCAGACAAGTTCTTACGCGAGCAATACGCGGCGCTATACGAGCAACCGTTACAAACGGCTCAACAAACACCAGCTGCGGCTCCAAGCAATCCGAAACCAGCGCAAAGCGTGGAAACGAAAACGGCTAAAGAAACGCCAGCAAGCGATAAGCGAGAACGTTTAGAGTTTAGCGATAAGCGTGTGCAGCAAATAGTAAGGCGTATAGAGACGCAACCCGGTAGAGCTAAAGAAATACTGGAGCAAACGCTTAAGTATTTCAAGCCTACCGAGGAGGTAATGAAAACGTTAAATTTAGCAGCTAAATTAGGGTAGTATGACTATATAGAAGCCTCCTCCCTCAAAGACTACGGCTGGCACGCACAATTCGGAGCGTGGAAAGCCAACAAAAAAACAAACCCGTAAGCACTTGCGCCGGGCGTGCCTGGGTAAGTTTGCAAAGGGCAAAAAATAAACTAATTTATTAACTAATTAAAAACCAATTTTTTATGTTAACACCAAAAATCGGCGGTATCTTTGATTGCCGCAAATATGACCAAAGCGGAAAGCTGGCACATGAACAGCGCCAACTTTTAGCAGACACGGACAATGTAACCTTTTCGGCTCTAATCCCGATAGACCAAGTGCCGGAGGTATTTATGACTAACGGAGCCCTGGACGAGTTCGCAAAGCCGAAAGCGTCAAAGCGCGAGCGCGAGGTGGCGCAAGTTGAAAACCGACAGCCCGTTTGCGACGTTGTAAGCGTTAAATTTAAAATTGGCGCAAACTGCAACTGGTTTGACAAATACGCAAAACCGTGCGCACGTCCGGCAAACGAGGAGCTGGAGAAAAATCGTTATATGGTTCAGCTGGATTTCACGAAGAAAAACAAAGACCTGGCGAACCCCTTAAAGCCGTCCGGATACTGGGTTAACTCTATTATGATAAACCCGATAGAGGCTAATCCGTTTAGCGGGCAAGCTTTCGAGGAGGATAACGACCACGAAAACGAGCACCAGGTAAATATATCAGCTGCTGCTACAACGCAAGCACAAGTACAAGTTGGCGACAAATTTAACGACGACCTACCCTTTAAATAAGTAAAGGGCGATTTTAGGCGATTTGCTGGGCTTTTGCCGCCTGGGTGGTACAAGTTACCGGCTAAAGTAAAAAAGCCCAGCAAATCGCAAATTTAACTAAAAATTTAATTTTAAACTATGGCAAAGAGGAATTACATAAACCCGCGAGTAATCGCTGGAACGATGGAGGCTCTAGAGAAATACAAAGCATCGCACCCGCAAGATAAAACCCCAATGGCGAGCGCTTGCGCCGGAGAGCCTAAAGAGCAAAAAGCGCGATACGTTCGCGCAGCGCAGCGTTTGGGCTGGAACGTGGTACGCAGCCAGGGACACGTATACGAAAATGGGGTGCTATTATGGTAACGGAAAACTACAAATGGACGCTTAGACGCGGCGGTGGCAAATTGATTTGTCCGAAATGCGGTCAACGGCGTTTCGTGCCTTACGTTTCGACCGCTGACGGCAAAGCCCTGGCGGGGGCTGAATATGGGAGGTGCGATCGCGAGCAGAATTGCGGGTATCAAAGGTACCCAGGCAAAGAGGTAAACGCGGACGGGATTACCCCAGTAGAGATTAAGCCGGAGCCGCCACTACGATTTTACCAAGCCGCCGTGGTAGTAGATGTAAACACGCCACTATTTGAATATGTAGCCAAACTGTTAGGAGTATCCAGGGCGCTGGATATTTGGAACCGCTACAAGATAGGGCGTGACGGCAAACGAACGGTCTTTTGGCAGATAGCAAAGGACGGAACGATAAGAGCTGGAAAAAGCATACCATACAAAACGGACGGACACCGGGACAAAGACGACCCATACCCGTCTAACTGGTTACACAAAGCGCCCGCCTGGAAACACTTACGCGAGGGCGTAGAGCTCCAGCAGTGTTATTTCGGGGAGCACCTACTAAATGAGCAACCCACCGCCCCGGTGGTAATAGTGGAAAGCGAGAAAACCGCCGCCGTACTATCCCAATTTAGTAAGGGCTTGGTATGGCTTGCGAGCGGAGGTTCCCAGGGACTAAAGAACCCGGAAAAAAATAAAGCCCTCCAGGGTCGCGAGGTTTGGCTGTTACCAGACCACGGGCAATACTGGAACTGGGCAACGGTAGCAAACGAAAACTGCTGGAAGATTTTCGACCAAATAGAGAAAAATCCGATTTTCCCAGGTTGCGATATTTTAGACCTTTTAGAGGCTGGAGCCCTGGGGAGGGATTTGTTAAAATTTAGTAAGCTATGAGCAATAAATTAACCAAATACAATACAACAGACGGCGGCAGAGAAAACCCCTGCGAACTTGTAAGCGCTTTTCTCCTTTGGGAAAAAGACGGCGGTACCCTGCAAAGCTGGCTGGAGCAATTCGACTTTGACACCCGCGAGGAAATCGAAAGGGCTATCCGCTTATTTATCCGCACAGTTACGCTGGACGATTATATGCGCAAGAAGCACTTGGACGAAGAGAACCCGTACGCCGCAGCAGTGTTTACCCGCTACTCCAAGATTATGACAGACGCCAATCGCCTGGACAAATACCCGGTTTCGCTTTCGGGCGAAATTTGGCACGGCAGCTTTAGTCGCAAACGCCTGGAGAGTAGAACCGCCGCCCTATTTGGTAGCGTAACCCCGGACGCGTCAAAGTACGCAGCGGCTTGCGAACGTATTAAGCGCGTGTACTCGCTTACGGACGTGGACGTGGAGAAAATCCACTTTTTTATCGAGCAAACGAAAGCCGGGGATAAGTTCCCGAATAGCTTGCGCCGGATGCTCTATATTTGGGGCTCAACAATGAAAACGGGAAAAACCACAAGCGCTACGATGCTGGTAAGCCTTTTGAACGGGGACACCGACGAGCGCAATATAGCGCGATACTCCAGCACCCTGGCTAATGAGATGCAAGTAAAATCTTTTGCCGTGCCTAAAATATCCGAGTGTAACGCCGTGCTAATGGACGAGTGCTTTTTCGCGGATATGGGGAAAATGTACGCCGATTTCAAGCGCTTTATTACCAGCTCCAACGGACGCGCCCGGCTACCGTACGGGCAAGAGTTCGAGTGGACGGGGCAGCCTAACTATATAGCTACAAGTAACGATAGCCTGCAAAAATTTATCAAAGACTGGTGCGATCGCCGTTACTTAAGCGTGGAGTTTAAGGCGAAACCGACAGAGCGTTTGAGCTTTGAGGAAATAAAAGCCCTTTGGGCGGATTTCGTACTCAACTCGCAAAGGACAAAAAACTGGAGCGCCTGGGCTGACGAACTGGCGCCCGTGAGCGAGGAAAGGGGCGATCGTACAGAGGTAGCCGACGAGCTAGAAATAGACCTCCGTAAGTTGAATATGCTAGACAGAGTCCTAGCTATGATTACCCCAACAAAATCCCCTGCGAGCGCACAAAACCACGTAGCCCTTAAAACGTTCGTAGACTGGTTCAGCGAGAGTATGGGCGTAATGGAGGCACACAAACGCCGGGCGGAGATAGAGGCGGCGGTTATTAAAGTGTACGGAGAGCGTTACTCTACTACTAACTACTGGCTACTTACGTCCCTCCAGGAAACGGCGCAAAGATTGAAAAACGAAATAAATAACCCCGTCGCTACCGATGCAGGCGCGCAAGATACGAGCGCGCAAGCGGAGCCGGAAACCGACGATTTACCCTTTTAAGATATGAAAACGACAAAAATAATATCGTTCCTTTTGCACTTTGCTGCTTGTGTGCTTTTTGCGTTTTCCAGCCTTATAGATATACCGCTGGAGTGCGCAATAATGGCGGAGTGTTGCGCTATCTTTATAAAAATCGAATAACTTATGGAGCTAAATAAATTGTATAATATGGACTGCCTTATAGGTATGCAGGAAATCCCCAGCGGCTCCGTGGATTTGATTATTTGCGACCCTCCGTACGGTACTATTAAAGGTATCGGAAAGAGTACCGGCAAATTTAACAAAGACACCACCTGGGACGTGGTAATACCTACCGACCGATTATTTGACCAGTAAGAGCGCGTACTACGTAGAGGCGGGCAGGTGGTATTATTTAGCTATGAACCTTATACCCACCAGCTCCGTAACTTTGTAGCGCGTAATATGGATTTTTGTTACCCTATGGTATGGTATAAAGATAGCTGCGGAAATCCGCTACTTGCAAATATCGCGCCCGTTTCGCGTTTCGAGGATATAAGCGTTTGGGTTAAGAAACACGATAGCGCAAAAGTGCACCCGTTACGCGATTACGCCCGTAATTTTATATGCGACTTTATACTGGGAAAGAGACAAGCGTTTACGGATTTAGAACTATTTAACGAATAAATTATGATGAACTTACACGAATACCAAAAACGAACCGCTAATTTTATAGCTCAGCACCCTAACGCTATTATATCCGTGGATATGGGTTTGGGAAAGACCGCTGCTACTTTAGCCTGGCTGGACTGGTTCGCGCGCCGTCGTAATTACAACGTGCGCGGTATCATAATCGCACCCAAACGTGTAGCGGAAAACAACTGGCTGCAAGAGGCGGAAAAGTGGGGGCTTAACACTTTAGCCGGGCGTATGATTATTTGCGCCGGGACGGCTCAAAAGCGCGCGAAAGCCTGGAACGATGACGCCCGCCCGATTAAGATAGTAATCCGGGATAATTTTAAGGACTACCTGAACCGCTCCGCTGATTTCCTTATAATCGACGAGCTTACGAGCTACAAAAACCCGGACGCGGCGCGCACGAAAGCCGCAGCGAGTATTTCCGCGACGTATAAGGTAGGGCTTACGGGCACGTTTTTAGCTAACGGCGCGATAGATATTTACGGACAGGCGCAAGTAGTAGGGCTCGGCTGGGGTATGAGCTTTTACGGCTGGCGCGGTACGTATTTCCGCGATGCGCTGGCAGGTTCCGGGCTCCAGTTCCACAAGTGGAGGCTTAACGGTTCCCTGGATGATTTGTTGCTACCTATCCGCTCCAGTATCTTTACGTTAACGGCGGAGGATTACCTACAAATCCCGCCCGTAACCAATACCACCCACAAAGTAGAGGTTGGCGCGGAAATCCGCTCGGCTATTGCAGAGCTGGACGCGTTCCTGGCTACCGAGATAGGCGGCGAGGTTTTGACGCTGGAGGAAAACCAAAAGTTTGCCAAACTGCAGACCCTTTGCGACGGATTCGTATATACCGAAGAGGGCGAAAGCGTGATACGCGGAGAGTATAGCGCAAAGCTGGAGGCGGTAGCGGATTTTGTGGCGGACTGCAAAGACGCCGGGGAGCCCGTCCTATTGTTTTACGCTTTCCGCGAGGAGGCGGTTTGGCTTTCCGAGCTACTGGAGGCTCGCGGCGTTAAATGGTACGGTGTGAAAAAGCCGGATTTCCTGGATAAGTGGAACGCCAGCGAAATCGACTGCCTTATAGCGCACCCGGCGAGCGCCGGGCACGGGCTCAACCTCCAGCACGGCGGGCGCGTAATCGTGTGGAGTACGTTAACGTATAACTACGAGCTTTTCGCGCAAGGTAACGCGCGCCTGGCACGCCAGGAGCAACGCAATAACGTACAAATCCACTATTTTGTAGCGTCCGACACTTGCGAGGAGAGAGCCGTAAGCGCGCTCCTACGGAAAGAGGCGGAGCAAAAGCAGTTTTTGAATTTAACCAAACAATAAAACAAAACAATTATGGCACAAAGAAAAACGAAAATCCCGGCGCACGCCGGAACTGGGCACACTTGCGGAGAGTGTGCGAAAGGAGAATGGAATACGAAAAACTTAAATTGGAAAATGGAGGTATTTTTTGGATATTGCGAGCACGCGACGTTCGCACATACGCCTGACGGTCGAGGGGTATTTTTGTATGATACACAAGCATGCGAGCTTTTCCAGGCTGGAGAAAAGGCAAACGCAAAGAAGAAAGTAGGCATGGTATATATGAAACAATGCTGTAAATTGCAAATTTTTCCAGCCGCCGACTGGGCTTTTACGCGGCTTATGTAGTTACTACGATTACCTACCTACGGTTTGGAACAAAGGCGGTAACTGCGAACGTTTTAGGGGTATATCAAAAGTAGGAAACAATGAAACAAGAAGAACTGGAGCTGGAGCGTAGATGCAGAGCACACGCACGCAGAAACGGGTGGGTATGCTGCAAGCTTGAGAAAAACGGCTGCAAAGGGATACCCGACGACCTATTTATAAGCCCGGCGCAAGTTTGCCACCTGGTAGAGTTTAAGAAAGACGAAAAGCAAAAACCACGCCCGGAGCAAGCAGTTTGGCTGGCGCGTTTTTCGAAAATTTCGCACCTGGTGGGCAGTTTTGAGGAGTTTTGCAGAGTGCTGCAAATTGAGCCGCCGGAGCCTAAAAAATAAAAATTGCAGGGAGTACCGCGTTTTCTTTGTTTCCTATTATATACGTAAGTATCTAATAGGGACACAAAGGGGCGCGGTCTTTTTTTTTTTTTTAAAAGTTTTAGAGCGCAAAAAATACCTTTATATATACATATACACACACGTAATAATAAAAAAAAAAAAAAAAT
>JAZNWF010000072.1:0-1545 GCA_045593165.1 Eubacteriales bacterium | reverse complement strand
TACAGAGAAACGATTCGCCGTGAGGTTGAAGCGGAAGGTATGTACAAGCGTCAATCGGGTGGTAGAAGTCAGAAAGTTCACTGTAAGCTTCGTCTTATTCCTCAAGAACCCGGCCAAGGTTATGCATTCGAAGATCAAACGGTTGGCGGCTCTATTCCTAAAGAATATATCCCCGCAATCGACAAGGGTATCCAAGAAGCAGCGAAGAACGGTTTCCTTGCAGGCTACGAGATCGTGGGCTTCAAGGGCGGTGTATACGATGGTTCGTATCACGAAGTCGACTCGTCCGAAATGGCATTCAAGATCGCTGGTTCGATGGGTTTCAAGAACGGTGTAGAAAAGGCAAGCCCTGTACTTCTCGAACCGATCATGAAAGTTCAAATCATCACGCCCGAAGATTACTTCGGCGACTTGATGGGTAACGTTTCCGGCCGTCGCGGTACGATTCTTGGTACGGACGATAGAAACGGCGCGAAGATCATCGACGCGGAGATCCCTCTTTCCGAAATGTTCGGTTATGCAACGGAACTTCGTTCGAGAACGCAAGGCCGTGGTCAATTCACGATGCAATTCGACCACTACAATGAAGTACCTTCCAGCATTGCGAAGGATATCATTGAAAAGCGCGGCAAAAAAGCTTAACAATCGGCTCTCCCCGTGAAAAATCGGGGAGAGAAGAAAAATTATCAAATAATTTTAGGAAAAAGCCTTTCAAACGTTTGATAATTTATAAAAATTACGATATAATAGATTTGTCCAAGTATGGATTGGTCGGTTATACCGTATCAAAAAAATAAAAAAGAAAAAAATATTATAAGATAATCGGAGGATTAAAAAAATGGCAAAAGCTAAATTTGACAGAAGCAAACCCCACGTTAACATTGGTACGATCGGCCACGTTGACCACGGTAAGACGACGTTGACCGCTGCTATCACGATGGTAATGGCAGCTCGCGGCGGTGCTCAAAAGATGAGATATGATGAAATCGATAAGGCGCCCGAAGAAAGAGCACGTGGTATCACAATTAACACCGCTCACGTAGAATATCAAACGGATGCACGTCACTATGCACACGTTGACTGCCCGGGCCACGCTGACTACGTTAAAAACATGATCACTGGTGCTGCTCAGATGGACGGTGCTATCCTTGTTTGTGCTGCTACCGACGGTCCTATGCCCCAGACGAAAGAACACATCCTTCTTGCTCGTCAGGTAGGCGTTCCCTACATCGTAGTATTCCTTAACAAAGTTGACCAGTTCGAAGACGACGAACGCGACGAAATGTGCGAACTCGTTGAAATGGAACTTCGTGAATACCTTTCGAAGTACGGTTTCCCTGGCGACGACACGCCGTTCATTCGTGGTTCTGCATTCAAGGCACTCGAAAAAGCAAGCTCTGGCGCTCCCGCAGACGAGATTATAGCTGATCCCGCAGTTGCTCCTATCCTTGAACTTATGGACGCTGTTGACAGCTATATCCCTACGCCCGCTCGTGAAGATTCTAAACCCTTCCTTCTTCCCGTAGAAGACGTATTCACGATTTC
>JAZNWF010000071.1:0-82751 GCA_045593165.1 Eubacteriales bacterium | reverse complement strand
TGCCTACTGTAGTGTCCTTTGCAGCCTTAGCTGCATTCTGACCTGCGCTTCTGCCGAATACTATAATGTCGAGAAGCGAGTTACCCATAAGTCTGTTTTTACCGTGGATACCGCCAACAGCTTCGCCTGCAACAAAGAGGTTCTTAACGTTTGTTGTCATGCAGTCTGCCGTGATATCAAGGCCGCCGTTCTGATAATGGAGCGTGGGGTAAATGAGAATAGGCTCTTTGCGGATATCAATGCCGTATTTATCGAACATTCTCCACATTGCGGGGATTCTCTTCATAATAGTGCCCTCGCCGCCGATAGCCTCGATCATCGGGGTATCAAGCCAAACTGCCTTACCTTGATCGGTTTCAACACCGTTGCCGCGGGTAGAGCATTCGCGGATAATAGATGCCGCGGAAACGTCGCGCGTTTCAAGCGGATGCATAAATACTTCGCCGTTTACGTTTACGAGCTTTGCGCCGAGCGAACGAACCTTTTCGGTAACGAGCGCACCGAAGATCTGCTCGGGATAAGCTGCACCCGTGGGGTGATACTGAAGTGTTTCAGCGTAAAGAAGCTTTGCACCTGCTCTGTAACCAAGCACAAGACCGTCTGCGGTTGCGCCGTAGTGGTTAGAGGTCGGGAAGCCCTGATAGTGCATTCTGCCTGCACCGCCGGTAGCGATGATAACGGTCTTTGCCTTAGCAACGAGGAGCTCCTTGGTTTCCATGTTAAGAAGAACTGCGCCTGCCGCGTTGCCGTTTTCGTCGAGGATAAGCTCGATCGCGCTGGTAAAGTCAACAACGGGAATATTTCTGTTAAGCACTTCGTCACGAAGCGTTCTCATGATTTCTGCACCGGAATAGTCCTTTGCAGCGTGCATACGCTTTCTGGAGGTACCGCCGCCGTGGGTGGTAACCATGGTGCCGTCTTCGGTCTTGTCGAACTCAACGCCGAGCTCGCTCAACCATTTAATAGCCTCGGGAGCGTCGCAAACAAGGCGTTCCAAAAGCTCGCGCTTAGCAGCGAAGTGACCGCCGCCGAAAGCATCTACAAAGTGGATAGCAGGGGAGTCGTTGGGCTTATCAGCCGCCTGAATACCGCCTTCTGCCATCATAGTGTTGGCATCACCGATACGAAGCTTGGTAACGATCATAACGTTAGCGCCTGCCTCGTGTGCCTCGATAGCTGCGGAAGAACCTGCACCGCCGCCGCCGATAACAAGTACGTCAACGTCGTAATCGGGGTTGCTGAGATCTACGCAGTCAGCGCAGATACGGCTGTGAGCCTGAAGTGTTTCTGCAAGCTCCTTGGGTACCTTGTCACCCTTGTTGGGTCCTATTTTAAGAATATCAAATTCATCCTGCTTGTAGTCGGGATGGTATTCAGCAAGAAGATCGGTCTTCTGCTGTGCAGTCATACGTGCGGGCTCAAGAGCAATGTTTTTTTCTCTTGCGGCCTCGACAGCTGCCAAAGATTTCTGAAACTTTTCGGAATACATCGTTTAAGCCCTCCTTATTTCTCGATATCGCGGTTGTTGTAGAGCTCTTTCATCTCGTCGATGGGCTTCTGCATCAAAGCTTCGATGAGTTCCTTGAAAGTGCCGTCCTTGATTTCCTGAACGCGATCGTTAAGATGACCGCAATCGGGAGCAAGATATTTACCGTTGATTCTGCGTGCAAGCATAGCAACCTGCGGATGCGAGATGCCTGCGGGGCAACGGGACGAGCAAACGCCGCACATTACACAGTCGAAGGATTCCTCTGCGCACTTTTCGAAATCGCCTCTCTGTGCATAAGCGATGTACTGCATAACGTTCAATTCCTGCGTACATGCCTTGGTGCAGGCGTTACAGCCGATGCATGCGTAGATTTCGGGGTAAAGCTGCATCATAACAGCCTCGGTGGTCGAAACCTTGTTTATATCGTATACCTGCTTTACGAGGGGGAAGAAGGGAAGCGTAGCGATATACATACCCTCTTCAACCTTGGTCTGACAAGCAAGACAAGCCTTCAATTCCTTGTCGCCCTTAATACGATAAATGGTAGCGCAAGCACCGCAGAATCCGTTTCTGCAGCCACAGCCGCGAACGAGCTGGTAGCCTGCGTATTCCATAGCATTCATTATTGTCAAATTGTCCGGAACCGAATATTTCTTACCGAACAGGAAAATATTTACCATATTTGCCATTTCTGGAATCTCCTTTATTAATACTCATTGGGAAGCTCGTCAAGCTCGTCAAGACGGAATACGGGACCGTCCTTGCAAACGTATTTCGAGCCAACGTTGCATCTGCCGCATTTACCGATAGCACACTTCATTTTAAGCTCGAGCGTGGTGTAAACCTGCTCCTTCTTAAATCCAAGCTCGGTAAGTCCTGCAAGCGTGAACTTGATCATTATGGGAGGACCGCAAAGTATAACGGTTTTGTCGGTATCGAACCCAAGCTCCTTTACGTAGTTGGGAACGAATCCAACGTGGCCGTCCCAGCCCTCTTGCTCGCGGTCGATGGTAAGATGAACGGTAACACCCTCATCGTGTACCCATTCTTCCATAATTTCTCTGTACTGAAGCAGATCCTCCTTGCTTCTTGCACCGTAAACGATATCGATCTTGCCGTATCTGTCCTTGTAATGACGTACGTAGTTGATGACGGAACGGAGAGGAGCTAAAGCAACACCGCCGGCGATGAACAAAAGATTCTGTCCTGCAAATTCGGTATCAACGGGGAAGCTCTTGCCGTACGGACCGCGGATGGTTATATTCTGACCAACTTCTGCCTGATGTAGCCATTCGGTTACGCAACCGCATTTTTTAATGGAAAATTCCATATATTCCGTGTTTGTGGGGGAGGAGGTGATAGAAAACATTGCTTCACCGACTCCGGGGATAGAAAGCATAGCGCATTGACCGGGCATATGGTCAAACGCCTTCTTTCCGTCGGGGGTGACCACACGGAAGGTCTTTATGTCGGGAGTATCGAGTCTGACATCGGTAATAACGCCGATAACGGGAATTAGGGGTTCTTTGCGTGTGTTCATTAAGCGTTACCTCCCAAAGTTTTCATTACTTTAACAATGTTCATGGAAATGGGACATTTAGCCAAGCATCTGCCACAGCCCACACATCCGAATATACCTTCGTTGTTTTCGGGGTAGTATACGAGCTTGTGCATAAATCTCTGTCTGAAACGCTCTACCTGGCTCAATCTGTTGTTACCGTGAGCCATCTTGGTAAAGTCGGAATACATACAGGAGTCCCAGCAACGGAAACGTATAATAGCATTGCCGGTGTTAAAGTCCTTAACGTCGTAGCACTGACAGGTCGGACAAACGAAGGTGCAGGTACCGCAACCCAAGCAGGATTCCGAAAGGGTCTTCCATTCGGGACGGTCGAAAAGCTCTTTTGTCTTACCGCCGCCGAAGCCGTCGGTGGTAAGGTCAGCAAGAGGAAGCTTGCTCATTATCTTCTTTGTCTTTTCCTTCTGTTCGTTAACAGCGGTGTCGTCGCATTCGGTCAAGCCGAGCGAATTAAGGAGCTTTTCACCCTTTTCGGTGTTTGCGAACCAGAATACCTCTTTTTCGGTCTTCCAAACCGCAATATCGCCGCCGGGATTGGTGCAGTCGATGCCGAAGGTATTGCAGAAGCAGGTTTCGGCAGGTCTTGTGCAGGCAACGGAAATTATAATACCGTGCTCTCTGCGGCTTGCATAATAGCTGTCGCGCGGCTCGATAAGGAACACTCTGTCAAGAATGTCGAAGCTTCTTACGTCGCAGGCACGTACGCCGAATACAACGAAATCCTCGGATTCTTCACGAATATCGTTGATTTCAATGCTCTTGCCTTCAACCTTGAACTTCATTATGTCCTCGAACTGAGGGAAGAAGAAGTCCTTGGGGCTTTTAACGGTGTTGAGCGCGTTCGAGAGCTCCAAGCCGTCCTTCCATTCGGTGTATACAGCCTTGCCCTCACTGTTGTCAGCGGGGATATAAAGCTTTGCGTTTTCGGCGATCTTGGCAAAAACGCCGTTAAGGGAATCAATTGAGCACTTAAGCATCAGTTATTCCTCCCTTCAAATACATCACAGGGTTCAACGTCCTCTGTGGTGTAGTTAACAAGCGGAGCGCGAGAACCAACCTCGTTACCCGCCTGATATTCACCGTAGAAGCCGTCCATATCCTTAATAAACTTTCTGTTGAGAAGATGAAGCGGAATGTTCTGAGGACATACTCTCGAGCATTCGCCGCAGTCGGTGCAACGACCTGCTACGTGGAAAGCGCGGATAATGTGGAACATCTTTTCTTCAAAGCTGTTTGCAGCAGCCTTGTTTTCAACACCCGATTTGGGGTTGTCAAATACACACTTTTCACAGGTGCATGCAGGGCAAATGTCGCGGCAAGCGTTGCAACGGATGCATCTCGAAAGCTCGTTCTGCCAGAACGCGAATCTTTCGTCGGGAGTCATCTGCTCAAGCTTGGTTACTTCATCAAATCTGTTGGAATCGATAACCTCGCCCTCGTCGCCGATAAGCTCGTCAAATGCAACGTGCTTCTTGCTCTTGCAGTTGATGCAACGCTCCAAAAGAACTGACTTTGCATCAATAGCGATGGGAGCATCCTCATAAATGGTGGTAACGAGAATGTTATCGCCTTCAAAATCGATTTTGGAGATACCGTCGCCGGTAATATCCTTAACCTTGCTTATGTCAGCCATACCCTCACAGGGAATGCCGACTGCATAAACCTTTTCTCTGTCGAAACGGTGCTCGGTAAGGAGCTGGTTAAAGCTGTAGGTATCGCAGGGCTTGAGGAAAACAAGAATTTTGCCCTCTGCCTTGCGGGTCTTTTGTACTAAAAATTTTGAAAAGTTTGCGCCGCAAAAGTCGTTCCAAACGAAATTCGCTTCGATGTCGCCCTTGTCCGTGAATACGGCAGGGGTGATGTCGTAATCAAATTCGCCCTTTCTCCAACCGAGAACACAGCAAACTGCGCCGGTTTCGAGGAGGGAAACCGCCTTTTCGACTAAAACGTCACGACTTATTTTTTGCATCGGAGGTCCTCCAATCTCTTGTTCTCGCCCAAAGCGGCTACTTTTTCAGCAAAATCGTTCATTGTTGCGGCAAATTTTGCACCTTCAGCCGCGGAAACCCATTCAACACGGGTGCGTTCTCTTTCGATACCGAGATAATCGAGCATCGAGAAGAGCATCGCCATTCTGCGTCTGGTGTAATAGTTACCTGAGGTATAGTGGCAGTCACCGGGGTGGCATCCGCAAAGGATTACGCCGTCGGCACCGCGCTGGAATGCACGAAGAACGAACATCGGGTTAACTCTGCAGGAGCAGGGAACGCGAATGATCTTTACTTCGGCGGGATAGTTGAGTCGGTTGTTACCAGCAAGGTCTGCACCTGCATAGGAACACCAGTTGCAGCAAAACGCTACTATTAAGGGCTTGTATTCTTTTACTTGCATATTGCATCTACCTCCGCTATGATCTGCGAGTTTGCAAATCCCTTAAGGTCCATTGCGCCCGAGGGACAAGCAACGGTACAACAGCCACAACCCTGACATACTGCGGGATTTACCTTAGCAACACGGCGAACGAGAGTCGTTCTGTCGGGCATACGGAATTCCTTGTCTTCGTATGTGATCGCACCGTAAGGACAAACTCTTTCACAGGTCGAACAGCCGTTACACATCATTTCGTCGGACTGCGCAACGCAGGGGTTACCTACGAGCTTATCCTTAGCAAGTAAGCCGATAACCTTAGCGGCTGCGGCACCTGCCTGAGAAACGGTTTCGGGAATATCCTTGGGTCCTTGGCATGCGCCCGAAAGGAATACGCCTGCCGTGGGGCTTTCAACGGGACGAAGCTTGGGATGAGCTTCGGTGAAGAAGTCGTTGGTGTCCATACTTGCGGTAAGCATGGTTGCAAGCGGACGCGCCGACTTGTCGGGCTCGATAGCAGCTGCAAGAACAACCAAGTCAGCTTCGATCTTCAACTGCTTGTCGGCGAGAAGGTCGGACGCCTGAACGAGAAGCTTGTCGCCCTCGGGGCTAACCTTGCCGACCATACCCTTGATGTAATGAACGCCGTATTCCTCAACAGCTCTGCGGTAGAATTCATCAAAATTCTTGCCGGGCGTTCTTACGTCTATGTAGAATACGTAAACGTCGGTGTCGGGATACTTGTCGCGCGTAAGCATAGCGTGCTTAGCAGTATACATACAGCATATCTTCGAGCAATATTCCTTGCCCTTTTCGTTGCAAGCGTCGCAACGCGAACCAACACACTGTACGAATACGATGGTGTGGGGGTGCTTTCCGTCAGAGGGACGAAGAAGCTTACCTGCAGTAGGACCTGCCGCGTTGGTAAGACGCTCGAATTCGAGCGAGGTGATAACGTCCTTCGACTGGTTGTATGCGAATTCATCGAACTTGTCCATGCTGATGGGGTTGAAGCCGGTGGCAACAACGATTGCGCCGTACTTTTCTTCGATGTATTCGTCTTTCTGGGTGTAATCGATAGCACCTGCAGCGCAAACCTTAGAGCAAACACCGCACTTGCCGTTCTTGAGCATGTTACAGTAGTCTGCATCGATAGTAGCAACCTTCGGTACTGCCTGTGCGAAGGGAATGTATATTGCGCGCTTGGTGTCCATATTGAGGTTGAAGTCGTTGGGAACCTTCTTCATGGGACATTTTTCGGTACAAGCACCGCAACCGGTACAAAGCTCTTCCTTAACGTAACGAGCTTTTTTCTTGATCTTAACGTCAAAGTTGCCTACGAAGCCGCTTACTTCAGCTACTTCGCTGTAAGAGAAGATGCGGATCTTTTCGTGCTGAGCAACGTCAACCATTTTGGGAGTAAGAATACATGCCGCGCAGTCGAGGGTGGGGAAGGTCTTGTCAAGCTGAGCCATCTTACCGCCGATAGTGGGCTTCTTTTCTACGATGTCAACCTCAAATCCCGCATCTGCAATATCGAGTGCAGTCTGAATACCTGCAATACCGCCGCCGATAACGAGCGCGCGCTTGGTAACGGGGGTTTCACCGGGGATGAGGGGAGTATTGAGATTAACCTTTGCAACAGCCGCTTTGCCGAGGATAATTGCCTTTTCGGTACCGATAGGCATTTCTTTGTGTACCCAGGAGCACTGCTCGCGGATGTTAGCGATTTCAACCATGTAGGGGTTGAGTCCTGCGGCAGCCGCGGTCTTGCGGAATGTCGCCTCGTGCATACGGGGGGAGCAGGAGCAAACTACGATACCGGTAAGATTGTGTTCCTTTATCGCGTTTTTAATAATGTCCTGACCTGCCTGCGAGCACATATACTGATAGTTGGTGGAAAAGACTACGCCGGGCTCGTTTTTAAGAGCTTCGGAAACAGCCTGAACATCAACAGTACCTGCGATGTTACTGCCGCACCAACATACAAAAACACCAATTCTTTGCATTTTGCCTTTTCCTCCTTACTTCGTGTATTTTCTGAACGCCGAAACGATCAACTGTTGAGGAGTATCCTCGTCAACTATTTCGGGAACGTCGTTTGCGGTCATACGGTTGTTGCCTTGCTTGCGAACAGCGGCAAGGCGAACTGCTTCAACGAGCTTTGCGGGCTCGACACCGCGAGGGCATCTTTCAACACATGCAAAGCATGTCAAGCATCTGTAAAGTGATTCCGATTCCAAAAGCGGCTCGATATCACCGGTTTCAACCATATAAACGAACTGGTGGGGATGATACTCCATTTCATCGTAAGCGGGACAAGTGCCGGAGCATTTGCCGCATCGCATACACTTCTTGGGGTTTACGCCGCTGATACGGAGCAATTCTTCCTGAAGATTTGCGTTCTTACTGCTCATCGGTATCCTCCTTAAGTCCAAATGCCTCTGCCATAAGCTCGGTAAGATATACAACGGGTATATCAGAACCGCTCTTTTCGAGGTTGTATTTGCAAAGCGGACAAGCGGTAACTATCATTTCAGCGCCTGCCTTGCTTGCGCTTGCCGAAACAGCGTTGCTCTTCTTTTCAGCAAGAGAAACATTTTCCATTCTTACGTAACCGCCACAGCATTCGTTGCGGTAGCCGTAAATAACGGGCTCGCCGCCGAGTGCCTTTATAAGATCCTCGATGATCTTGGGATTTTCGGGATCGTCCATACGCATTACGGAGTTGGGACGGAGAAGAAGACAGCCGTAATATGCCGCGATCTTCTTGCCGGTAAGCGGCTTAACGACCGCTTCTTTTACTTTATCATAGCCGATAACGTCGCGTATGAGCTCGAGATAGTGATATATCTGAGTCGAGCCGTCGTATTCGTCCTCTGCCATATAACGGTTGACCTTGCCTGCAAACTCGGAATCGTTCTGCATAGCATAGTTTGTCTGCTTGACAACGTTGTGGCAAGCGGAGCAAACGGTAACCAAGGGCTGTTCCTTTGCCTTTGCGGCTTTAAGCACACGTACAGAGGAAAGCTTTGTGGCTACCTCGTCTTTAGCGGTAGTGAAAACGCCGCCGCAGCATTGCCAATTTTCTATTTCTTCCAGGGTTACACCAAGCTTTTCAGCACAAAGCCTTGCGTAATTGTCAAGATCCTTTGCCTTGTTCTTCAGAGTGCAACCGGGAAAGTAACTAACCTTCATTAAATAATACCTCCGGTGAAAATTGCTTTTTGAAAGCGTAAGCTTTTACGCCATTTCTTCGGGGTGGAATACCTCGTCAAATCTTTCGGCTGTAAGGAAACCGAGCTCTACGCAAGCTTCCTTAAGCGAAATGTTGTCCTTGTATGCCTTTTTAGCGGTCTTTGCCGCGTTTTCATAGCCGATGTAGGGGTTGAGCGCGGTAACGAGCATAAGCGAGTTGTGAAGATTGTGATGCATCTTTTCTCTGTTTGCGGTAATACCCACAGCGCATTTTCTGTTGAAGGAGATAATAGCTTCAGCGAGAAGTCTTGCAGACTGCAGGAAGTTGTAAATGCAAACGGGCATAAATACGTTAAGCTCGAAGTTGCCCTGCGATGCTGCCATACTTACGGCAACGTCGTTACCCATAACCTGAACTGCAACCATGGTAACAGCTTCGCACTGGGTGGGGTT
This sequence comes from Eubacteriales bacterium, assembly GCA_045593165.1. Taxonomy (GTDB): domain Bacteria; phylum Bacillota; class Clostridia; order Oscillospirales; family CAG-382; genus Coliplasma. The sequence goes on along the minus strand of JAZNWF010000071.1, from coordinate 73,665 downwards.
GACCTTACCGGGCATAATGGAGGAGCCGGGCTCGTTTTCTGGAATGAAGATTTCTCCGAGACCGTCTCTCGGGCCGGATGCGAGCCAACGAACGTCGTTAGCAATCTTCATCATATCGCACGCAAGTGCTTTAATTGCACCGTGAGCAAATACGAGCTCGTCCTTCGAGGTGAGTGCGTGGAACTTGTTGTCAGCGGTGATGAACTTCTTGCCGGTGATGTTGCTTACTTCTTCAGCAACTCTTTCCGCAAAGCCTTCGGGCGCGTTAAGACCCGTACCTACTGCAGTACCGCCGAGTGCAAGCTCGCGAAGCGGCTCGATAGAACGCTTGATAAGCTCAACGTCCTTCTGTAAGCTCGATCTCCAACCGGAAATTTCCTGACTGAATTTAATGGGAGTAGCGTCCTGAAGATGAGTTCTGCCGCTCTTTACGATGCCTTCGTTTTCAACTTCAAGACGGATAAGTGTTTCGATAAGCTCCTCGGTTGCGGGAATAAGCTTGTCTTCGAGCGCGATAACCGCCGCAATGTGCATAGCGGTCGGGAAGGTGTCGTTCGAGGATTGGCTCATATTAACGTCATCGTTGGGATGAAGAAGCTTTTTGCCTAATATCTGGTTCGAACGGTTAGCGATAACCTCGTTCGAGTTCATGTTGGACTGTGTACCCGAGCCGGTCTGCCATACAACCAAGGGGAAATGACCGTTGAGCGTGCCTGCCATAACCTCATCGCAAGCCTGCTTCAATGCGCCGAGCTTTTCGTCGGTCATCTTTTCGGGCTTCAATGCATTGTTGGTGATAGCAGCAGCTTTCTTGAGTACGCCGAAAGCGTGGATTATTTCTGCGGGCATTGTTTCGATGCCTACGCCGATTTCAAAGTTTTCACGGCTTCTCTGGGTCTGAGCTGCCCACAGTCTGTCTGCGGGAACCTTCATATCACCCATAGAATCGTGTTCAATACGGTATTCCATAACGGTTTTATGCCTTTCTATATAATAATGTAGTTAAATTACCATTCGATCTGCTTGATAACGCTCTTGAGTGCATTTGCACTGTTGTGAAGTGCCTGAACCTCTTCGTCGTTCAAGGGGAGAAGAATCTTACCCTGAACGCCCTTATTGCCAACGATGTTGAGCAAGCTCAAGCATACGTCATCGATGCCGTATTCGCCGTTAAGCATGGTGGAAACGGTAAGGGTGGTGTCGATGCCGGAAAGAAGTGCCTTAACAACTCTGCATACCGAGATCGAAACCGCATAGAAGGTTGCACCCTTACGCTGAATAACTCTTGCACCCGACTTGCGAACATATTCCTCAACCTCTGTCTTGCAGAGCTCGGGATATACGCCGTCGGTGTAAAGAATAGCGTTTCTGTAGTCTTCAACGGGAACGTTGGAGATGTTAGCGAGCGACCAGGGAATGAAGCAGCTGTCGCCGTGCTCGCCGAGAACGTAAGCGTGAACGTTCTGCTGGTTTACGGAATAGTATTCGGAAATTCTGGAACGAAGTCTGGAGGTATCGAGTATCGTACCCGAGCCGATGATTCTTTCCTGAGGAAGTCCCGAATATTTGCAGAAGGTATAGGTGAGTATGTCAACGGGGTTACTTACGATGACGTAAGCAGCGTCGGGAGCATACTTGGTGATCTCGGGAATTATCTGTCTTGTGATGTTTACGTTGATTTGCGCAAGATCAAGTCTGGACTGTCCGGGCTTTCTTGCAACGCCGGAGGTGAGAATTACGATATCGGAGCCTGCTGCGTCCGAGTAGCTTCCTGCATAGATGGTGCAGGGATGGCAGAAGGGGGTGCCCTGACGGATGTCAAGTGCTTCGCCCATAGCCTTTTCGCCGTTGATATCGATCATAACGATCTCAGATGCAATACCCTGAACGGTGAGAGTGTAAGCGATGGTAGAGCCAACGCTGCCGCTTCCGATAATTGTTACCTTTGTCATAATAAACTCCTTAATATATGAATCTTTTTATTTTCGGTATTATAAGTTCAAAACGCTTACAGCGTCTTTGATGGTCTTCTCCAAAGCTTCTCTGCCGTATTTGTCGACCTCAGCCTTGTTCTTTTCACCGTGGGTAAGGCATCCTGCACCGCCGATACATCCGCCAACACATGCCATGCCCTCGATAAAGTTTACGTCGAGAACGTTCTTGCTCTTCTTGAGCAATGCAACTCTGCATTCCTCAATACCGTCGCAGGAGAACGCCTTCAATAAAAAGTCCTCTATGCCTTGCTCCTTTATCGCCTGAGCGACCGCATCGGAAAGACCGCCGCATCTTGCGAATATTCTTCCGAAGTAGGAAGCGTTGTCAAGCACACCGATATCGAGCACTGTAATATCAATGTCACGGCTGTCGAACAATGCCTGAAGCTCTTCAAAGGTGATTACAGCATCAACGTACGGACTTACCGAGTCGAGCTTTCTTTCCATCTTCTTCGCGGTACACGGACCGATAAATACTACCTTTGCGTCGGGATCGTTCTTCTTTATGTACTGCGAAATAGCCGTCATCGGAGAAGGATTGTGCGAAATAAAGGGAACTAACTCGGGAAAGTTCTTCTGAATGTACATTACGAATGCAGGACAGCACGAGCTGGTAAGGAAGCCCTTATCAATAAGCTCCTTCGATTCCTCCATCGCAACCATATCAGCGCCGAGTGCGGCTTCAACTACGGTGTGGAAGCCGAGGGCCTTTAATCCGGTGATTACCTGACCGAGCTTCGCGTAGGTGAACTGACTCGATATAGAGGGAGCAACCACAGCGTATACCTTGTGTTTTTTGCTGTCCTCGCTCTTTTTAATAATATCTATAACGTCAAGAATGTATGATTTTTCGGAAATCGCACCAAACGGGCACTGGTAAACGCAAGCACCGCAGGAAATACATTTGCCGTTGTCGATAGAAGCGGCGTTGTTGCTGTTTATAGATATCGCTTTTACCTTGCAAGCGTTTTGGCAGGGACGCTTTCTGTTTGCGATAGCGCTGAAGGGACAAACCTTTGCACACTGACCGCATTCGATACATTTCGATTTGTCGATGTGTGCGACGTGGTTCTGGTCAAAGGAAATAGCTCCGCGCTTGCAGACGTCTTCGCATCTGTGTGCAAGACAGCCGCGGCATGAGTCGGTTACTTCGTATCCTGCTGCAGGACATTCATCGCATGCGATATCAATAACCTCGATAACGTTGGGATTTTCCTTGTTTCCGCCCATAGCGAGCTTAACTCGCTCGGTAAGTATTGCGCGCTCCTTGTAAACACAGCAACGCATCGTGGGCGTTTTACCGGGGACTATTGCGGTGGGAATGTTCAGAACCTCTTCGAGCAAGGTATCGTTCCACGCGCGTCTTGCAACCTCGCGGAGTACCTTATATTTAAGGTGCTGAACCTTTGTATCAAATTTTCTCATTCAATGTTCTCCTTGTTATTTTGCTCTCGAAGAGTCGTCTGCGATAGAATCCTTGAGCTTGGTCAGCGCAATCTTCGTTTCTGCGGCTGTTTCGCCGAGAAGCGATGCGATTTCCTGAACGATTCTCATCTGCTTTTCAACCACCTTGTCGGCAACCTCAACGGTCTGTCGGCTGATGCTTTCCTTCTTTTCGCGTTCGCTTTCCTCGTCGGAGACGTCACGCATTATGCAAACAAGCATACGGCTTTCCTTGTCGGGCACAACGGTTTGCTCAACGTATTTGCCATATTCTGCAAGATATACGCGCTCGTTGTATACGCCTCTGCCTGTGTTGTGAACATTCATAAATACGGTGGGGTCGAGTATTCTTACTACCTGATCGCCCATTATATCGGATGCCGAACGGAGATTCATAAGCTTCAACGCGGCACTGTTTATCTGTTGTACCTCGAGCTTATCGTTCAAAACGATAAGTCCGTTTGGGGTATTCTTAACGATGGTGTCCGAGAAGCTCTCCGCTTTATCCTTAAGGAAGGGAAGACACATCGATATCTCCGCCTTGCCCTGATATATAGCAATAGCTTTCTCGCGGCAGGTATCGTATCCGCAAGATCCGCAGTTCAATTCCTGCTCGGGTCTGAATTTACCCATCTGCTTCAAAATGTCGCGTATCTCAGATTCGGTAGGTATCGGCGAGCGAAGCTCGATGTATTCGAAATTCTTTTTCAACTCGATAGGCGAGGGCTGAACAACGTCAAAGTCCTTAGTGCCCGCGTATTCCGATACCGCGATGTAATCTCTTACGGTGTTGCTGTTGAACTTTTCCATAATAGGACCGCCCACACAGCTGCCAACGCAAGCGGACATCTCGATAAAGCAGTTGTGTATCTTGCCGTTTTCGATATCCTTCAATGCGGCAATGCAGTTCTGTACGCCGTCAAGTGCCAAATAGGTGTATCCGGGAGCATCCTGTGCCATAGTCTTTAATACGCCGCCGGTCGTCGGGAAAAATCTTGTACGGCTGTTGTCGTCGGGTATTATTTCTTGTTCAAGCTCTATTTTTTCGCTTTCGAGCCATTTTGTAAGCTCTTCAAACGTAAGAACGGCGTCTACGATGCCCTCGTAATGCTCAGCTTCGTCCTTCTTTGCAACGCAAGGGCCGATGAAAACGGTTTTTGCATCGGGATTGCGCTTTTTAATATCCTTGCAATGAGCCTGCATAGGAGATGCAACGTCCGCAAGATATTGAAGCTCCTTGGGGAAGTGCTTCTGTATAAGCAGGTTTATCGAATGGCAACAGGACGATATAACGATGTCGCGGTCTTCTTCGCGAAGAATGCGCTCGTATTCGTTCTTGACCATGGTCGCACCGATAGCGGTTTCTTCTACGTCGAAGAAGCCCAATGCCTTCAAAGCCTTGCGCATGCTTTCTATACCTACGCCCTGATAGTTCGCAATGAATGAGGGGGCGAGGCTGACAATAACGGGCGCGCCGCTTTGAAGCAGAACGCGAACCTTTTCGGTCTCGTTGACGATTTCCTTTGCGTTCTGCGGGCAAACAACGAAGCAGTTGCCGCAAAGGATACATTCGTTGCCGATGATGTGCGCCTGGTTGCCGGAAAAACGAATTGATTTAACGGGACAGTAGCGTATGCATTTGTAACAGTTCTTACAGTTGGACTTTTTAAGTGTCAAACAGTTAGGCATTACTAAACTCCTGTTTTAATCGTCAGATCTTTGCGAGTATCTGGGTTTCGAAAAATTCTTTAACAGTGTCAGGGGTAACCGAGAAAAATTCATCGTCAACGGTGACGCAAACACCCTGCTGGCATTTTCCTATGCAGAATGTGCCTCCGAGCTCTACTTTGTCACCGAGGTTGTTTGTTGCGACAAGCTGCTGAAGTGCTTCAACGACCTGGCGCGAGCCTTTGAGATGGCAGGAACTTCCGATGCAAATGGTAACTTTCACGATAAAATACTCCTTTTGATGTTGTTTATGTTTAAATTATTTCATTTGGGTTTTAAGATGCGCAAGCGATAGCGCGAGGTTTTCCTGCTGGAGAATCACTCCGTCGGGTACACTTAATGCACACGGTGCGAAATTCCATATGGCTGTAATTCCGCAGTCCAACAGTAGATCGCATATCTCCTGTGCGGCGGACGAGGGAACGGTGATAATACCGATCCGCACGTTTTGGCTTTTGCAGTATTCGGATATGCTTTCGATGGGAAGTATTTCTTTTCCGCTCGACGTGCGTCCAATCAAGGATTTGTTGTTGTCGAATGCGGCAGATACTGTCAAGCCGTAGTTGGAAAAGCCGGTGTATTCCAATAAAGCGTGGCCGAGCTTTCCTGCACCGACTATTACCGCGTGGCTGTTTGCGGTGGGACAGAGGATCTCCTCGAGCCGCTTTATCAAAGCACGCTTATCGTATCCCAATTTAGGTCTGCCTGCGCCGCTTACCGAGTTCAGATCCTTGCGGACCTGCACCTCGCCCAAACCCAACGATTTGGCAATTACGGTCGCGGAAATATTAACGTATTCGTCGGGCGCAAGCCCCTTTAAAAATTCCAGATAAGAGGGAAGCCGTCCGAGTGTGGCTTTCATAACGTTTGTCTGTTTCACGCAGTTTCCTCCTATTTTAATTATTCGACATTATTCTATCAAAAAAAATGCGTTTTGGGAATTATGAGTTAGGCATATCGATATTATATATATTGATATACCCCGGAACAGTTCGAAAGCCTTTGGAAATACTGATGATTTCGGGACTTCGTTTTGATGGAAAAATATGTGATTGTTATGCCGTTTTTATATAGAAAAAGGGCTTGCCTTTTAACAGGAAAGCCCTTTGGTATCAAAATGTGCTGTTTTTTGCGTTGTTCAACTCGTTAATAAAGGTTTTATCGAGCTGAGTGAGCTTGTAATCTCTGCGGTGAACAAGCACGTCCTTGTAGGTCTTTTTGTTATCTGCTCCCTCTATTTGAACCAGACCGTAGCGGTCAAGAAGCTTTTGGGGGACGGGAGATACCCACATGAACGTTTCGGGATTTTCCGAAAGCAACTCGAGCTGTGCCGCGCTGTCGAGCACGTATATGCACCTCGATGTGCTGCCTCTTTTTTCACCCTTCTTGGTTTCGTAAGCGGAAAGCGTTGCTTCGTAGGGATCGTTGTGGGTGATCTGTATCTTATCGCGCAGATCGTTTTCGCTTATCTTGTCAAGTGAAGCGAGCGGACTGCTTTTACTTACGAGTATAGTGTATCTGAATGTTGCAACGGTTTCGTATAAAAGCTCGTTTTTCTCAAGCATTTCCTTAAAATATCCGTCGGCATCCTCGTCATAACGTATAATACCCAGCTTGCAATCGGACGATAATATCTTTTTTATGGTGTTGTAAGTGCCGGTCTCGTCGAGCAGAATTTCCGCAGAGGTATCGGCGATGTGAAGCGAAAAGCTTGCAAATGCATCGGCGATATATCCCGCGCGCGGAGCTGAAAGCGAAAGCTTTTGCTTGTTTGGCATGCCGCCGCTGTACATCTCTTCAAGCTCGCTTAGTTGGTTAAGAATCTTTTGCGAGTTTGCAATGAACTCCTTGCCCTCGGGCGTGAGATTCATGCCCTTTGCGGAGCGGTCGAAAATAGTTATTCCGAGATCAGCTTCCAAGTCCTTTATGGCTCTGCTTATATTCGGCTGTGCCATTCCCAAGCTTTCGCTTGCCTTGTTTATCGAGCCGAACCGTGCGACCTCAACGGCATATTTCATATGAATAATGTTCATAAATCCTACCTCGTGAACATCTTCGAAGTGATTTTTAAAATTATAACACATATTTAGTAAAAAATCAATAAAAAAAGGAGCTATCAAAGCTCCTTTATAACAATGGGTTTATTCTTTTGCCGATAGGAGAATAGATACTGCGAAAATACATTGCGCAGGCACGTACGTGAGAAGACATAACGTGTTGATAAACGGATCCGCCCCTCCAAAAACGTAAAGCACAAGCATCATATCGGAAACAAAGAAAAGTATACTTCCCAATGCGGCTGTGTAATCGGTTCTGCTTTTTTGGAATACTGCGTTCGCTATCGCCTTTCCGACCATAAACGAGATGATAAGAGCGTAAATAATACAGATGATCTGCATTATTTGACCGCCGAAATCAAGAGTCGGCATAAGCAATAGGAATAAAACCGAAAATACGAATATTATGCTTCCGAGGAGGATATCTGCTTTGCAAAACGCTTTTCTTTTTGTAAAAGCTAATACGTAGCATACGTGTCCGAACGCGAAAATTACGGCGCCGATGATAAAGTTAACGTTAATAATAACGTCACCCAGCATCGAAAGCAAAAGCGCGCAAAAAGTAAGTAATGCAAAGCCCTTATGCGCTTTGCAATAACGCAGGGAATAGTATGTGTTCAGTGCGCCGATAGCTACAAAGCAGGCGCTTGTCGCTCCCTTTAAAAGCAAACCGCCGTTCAAGTAATATATGTATGCGACGATAGCGGTCACGACGAGAAGAACGAGGTTTGATAAAAATACCGTTTTCTTCATCTTAAGGATCTTATTCCGATACAATAGTCGTAACAGCGTTGAGAAGATTGCCCGAAATAAGCTCGAGCATGTTGTAAAGAGCACCAAACTGCTCGTCGGAGGGGATATTTCCGTCCGCGAAAGCTGCCTTTGCAACAGAATCGCAAATGCGCTGTGCCGCAGCAACTCCGCTTTCGGTAAGCAGCATTCGTGCGCGGTAGATGTTTTTACCGTTGTTTTCCTTTACGACCAGACCCTTTTTCTGCATATCGCTCATTGCACGGGAAACGTCTGCCTTGTTACGGCTGCATATCTCGCAAAGCTCGGTTGGGGTAACTCCATCTTTGTTTTTGTATAAAACAATGAGATAAACTGCATAGGGGCTCTTCAATCCGTGCTTGATCATTTCTTCTGCGGCGATCTTGTTCCAGTATCTGTCGATTTCTGTGATGGAAAGGATGAATCTTTCAAATCCGCTGACCATTTCGTCACCTCTGAATTTTGTTGAAAAAACAACAAAAGTTTTTAATTTTAAAACGTTTTATGTCGAATGATCGCATAATAACATTTTAAAACATTTTAGTATATACACGAGTTTCCTAAAATTAACCTTAAAAAATCTTAATCTTTCGAAAAAATCAGGACGAGAAATTCCCGTCCTGCTTGTTTTATCGTTCGCTCATAGGAATATAATCTCTGTCGCCCTTTACGCTTATGTATGCGGGACGGATTATTTTCCCTGCGTTTTGTATTTCTTCTATGCGGTGAGCCGACCAGCCCGCAATGCGCGATACCGCAAAAATCGGGGTATATAGCTCGTTAGGCAGATTCAGCATCTTGTAAATAAGACCCGAGTAAAAGTCCACGTTTGCACTTACGCCCTTATACATTTTGCGTTTTTCGGCGATTATCTGCGGCGCAAGCCTTGCAACCGTTTCGTACAGCGCGTATTCCTCTTCCTTTCCTTTTTCCTTGGAAAGCATCTGAGCGCATTCCTTCAGGATGTCTGAGCGAGGGTCGGAAAGTGAGTATACAGCGTGTCCCATACCGTAAATTAGCCCCGCGTTGTCAAAGGCCTGTCTGTCCAGAAGCTTGACGAGGTAATCCTCGATCTCGCCTACGTTTTTGACGTTTATGTGCTTTTTCATATCGTCAAACATCTTTACGACCTTGATGTTCGCACCGCCGTGACGAGGGCCCTTTAGCGAGCCCAATGCTGCCGCTATAGCGGAGTAGGTATCCGTGCCCGAGGAGGTTACTACGTGAGTAGTGAAGGTAGAGTTGTTACCGCCGCCGTGCTCAGCGTGTAGTACCATAGAAAGATCGAGGATGCGCGCTTCGAGCAACGAAAATTCGCCGTCCTTGCGAAGAATGTGCAAAAGGTTTTCTGCGGTCGAATAATAGGGCTTGGGCAGACGTATGTGCAGGCTTTTGCCCTTGTGATAGTGACGGTATGATTGATATCCGTATACAGCAAGCAGAGGGAACATCGAAATCAACTGCATGCTTTGGCGCAATACGTTGGGAATCGATATATCGTCGGGATTGTCATCGTATGCATAAAGCGCAAGGACACAGCGCGAAAGCATATTCATCATATCCTTGCCGGGTGCTTTCAATATCATATCTCGTACAAAGGATTTCGGGAGCGAACGGTAAGAGGTAAGCTCCTTGTTAAAGCGATCCAATTGCTCAGCGTCGGGAAGCTCCGAGAACAAAAGCAGATATACCGCTTCTTCGTAGCCGAATCTGTCATCGGCACGGAAACCCTTTACAAAATCGCGAACGTCGATACCGCGATAGCAAAGTTGACCCTCACAGGGAATTATCTCACCCGAATCGTTAATATCTTTAGCCTTTATCTTCGAAACCTCGGTAAGACCCGTAACTACACCGTTGCCGTTCATATCACGTAAGCCTCTGTTTACATGGTGGTGCAGATACATAGCAGGCTCTATTGCATTGTTCTTGCAGGAAATTTCAGCCATTTCCTGAATGTAGGGTGTGATTGCGGAATAGGATTTCTTCATTTCCGCTACCTCCTTCTGTATAAAAATAACTTAATTTATATTATATAAAATAATTCGCATAAAATCAAGATTATAAAGAAGTAATAATAAATGTTTTACATCTTATGAACGTTTCAAATTGCAAAAAAAACAAAAAACGGCTTGATTATGATAACATTTTATCAAAAAAACGCAAGCAACCTATTGACAAATTGCAAAAAAAGTATTAATATTTGAGCAATTAGTTTTTTAGGAAGGAGTATACGAGATGTTCTTTACTGCATATCAGTATTTTTATTATTTTAAAAAGGACTGCTCGTCTGCTCTGAACGCTTAAATTTATCGTTCATAACAAACGGCAGTCCGCATCCGTTATGCTTTTTTAGCATATAGGTTGGCGGATTTTTTGTTTTAATAAACCCGAAGGAGATTTTAAAAATGAACGAACTTGATAAGGCGCGGAATATCATCAACGCGACTGACAGGGAAATGGCACGCTTGTTCGAACAGCGTATGGACGCTGTGAAAATGGTTGCGGACTATAAAAAGGCAAACGGAATTCCGGTAGACGATTTCGGCAGAGAAGCGCAAATAATCGCACGTAATTCCGAAGCTATCGAAAACGACGATTACCGTTCGTATTATGTTGATTTTCTCCGTAGCACGATAGACGTTTCGAAAAAATATCAGCATAAACTTTTAGATGGTATGCGTGTTGCATACAGCGGAGTCGAGGGGGCGTTTGCGAATATTGCGGCTGAACGTATTTTCCCCGACGCAACCTGTATCGGATACCCTGATTTCAAATCCGCTTACGATGCGGCAGCTTCGGGTGAATGCGACTGCGCGTTGCTTCCCGTTGAAAACAGCCAAAACGGCGACGTCGGCAGAGTTTTAGACCTTGCTTTCTTCGGTGACCTTTATATCAACGGTGTTTATGAGGCAGAGGTCATTCAGAATCTTCTCGCGGTCAAGGGCACTACGATGGATGAGGTGAAGACTGTCATAAGTCATCCTCAGGCACTCGGACAGTGCGCTAAATATATCGAAAAGCACGGATTTGAAGCGGTAGAGGCCGTAAATACAGCGGTTGCCGCAAAAACGGTTGCCGAAATGGGCAGACACGATACTGCCGCTATTGCGAGCGAAGAGGCGGCAATAAAGTTCGGGCTCAAAAAGCTTGAGGGACATATAAACGAAAGCGGAAATAACACCACAAGATTCGCAGTATTTTCGAGAAATCATCGCGATTACGCAGCTACCGATAAGCATTTTATAATGCTGTTCACTGTCAAAAACGCGGCAGGCTCGCTTGGTAAAGCAGTTTCGGTAATCGGCGAGCACGGATTCAACCTGCGCGCATTAAAAAGCCGTCCCACGAAGGATCTTATCTGGGATTATTATTTCTATGCAGAGGGCGACGGCAATCTCGGTACGTTCGAGGGCAAGGCGATGCTTGCCGAGCTTCAGAGCTGCTGTAATAACGTTAAAATCATCGCAACCTACGAAAAAGAGATCAAAATCTGAAATTTTGGGTGAAAAATATGGTCATTCCCGTAAAAACGTCGTCGGGCGTATACAATATATATCTTGAACGCGGTGCGCTTAATAAGGTATCGGAATACCTGAACCTTAACCGAAGGGCTCTCGTTGTGACCGATACAGGTGTTCCGAGCTCGTACGCCGAAGCTGTAAAGGCGCAGTGTAAGAATGCCGTGATCGTAACTATCGAGCAGGGCGAATCCTCGAAAACGCTTGAAAGCTTCGAGCTTTTGCTGAGGACGCTTGTCGAGAACGGATTTACGAGAAGCGATTGCGTCGTAGCCGTAGGCGGCGGAGTGGTAGGCGACCTGTCGGGTTTTGTCGCAAGCGCGTATATGCGAGGTATCGATTTTTATAATATCCCGACCACACTTTTGTCGCAGGTCGATTCATCTGTCGGTGGGAAGACCGCCGTTGACTTTATGGGTCTCAAAAATATAGTCGGCGCGTTTTATCCTCCCAAGGCGGTAATTATTGATCCCGATACCCTTAAAACGCTTCCGCCGCGCCAGATATCAAACGGCCTTGCCGAAGCAATTAAAATGTCGCTTACTCACGATGAAGAGCTGTTTGAACTTTTCGAAAGCGGCAAGGCGTTAGAAAAGATAGACACGGTTATCGAACGTTCGCTTTTGGTGAAAAAAAGCGTCGTGGAGGCGGATGAAAGAGAAGGCGACTTGAGACGCGTGCTCAATTTCGGTCACACTCTTGCTCACGCAATAGAAAGCTCAAACGGAATGGAAAATTATTATCACGGCGAATGTGTTGCGATAGGAATGATCCCTATGTGCGATACAAGCGTAAGGGCAAGGCTTGTACCTGTTCTTAAGGCATATAATTTGCCGTGTGAAACCAATGGTGCGGACAAGGAAAAAATTGTTGATGCCTGCAAGCACGATAAAAAGCTTACAGGTAACGATATTACCATTGTGTACGTGCAAAAGGCAGGAAGCTTCGAGCTGCGTAAAATGCCGTTTGAAGAATACGAAACAATGATAAGGCAGGGGATATAATGAAAAATACGATAGGCAACAATATATCACTGACTCTTTTCGGTGAAAGCCACGGTGCATCGGTGGGCTGTGTTATCGACGGCCTTGCCTCGGGTATACCCGTTGATGAGGAATATATCAAAAAGCTTTTGTCGCTCAGACGTCCTTCGGGAAGCATCTCCACCGCACGTCACGAAGCGGATGAATTCATAATCCATAGCGGCGTATTTAACGGATACACAACGGGAACACCGATCTGTATAACGATACCCAATAACGATACGCGCTCGAAGGATTATGAAAAGACCTCTCGTCTTGCACGTCCTTCACACGCCGATTATACCGCGCATATCAAATATCGTGGCTATGAGGATTACCGCGGAGGCGGACATTTCAGCGGAAGAATTACCGCGGCGCTGGTTGCCGCAGGCGGAATAATTATCCCTGCACTAAATAAAAAGGGAATATATATAGGCACTCACGTAAAAAGAATCGGCGGTGTCGACGATCGTGATTTTTCGGATATGATAAACGATATTAAAGCGTTGTCCGAAATGCAGTTTGCGACGCTTGATGAAAACGCGGGCGTTATGATGCAGGAAAAAATAATAAATGCCAAAGCAAACGGCGATAGCGTCGGCGGCGTACTTGAAACGGCGGTTGTCGGCGTCGAAGCAGGTGTTGGAGAGCCGTGGTTTGATACGGTCGAGGGCTTGCTTTCACACGCATTGTTCTCGATTCCCGCGGTTAAGGCTTTAGAATTCGGCGCGGGCTTTGCATTCGGAGATATGTGCGGATCGGTAGCGAACGATTTGTTCTATACGGAAAACAATACTGTATGTACGGTTACCAATAATTCGGGCGGAATAAATGGCGGTATAACTAACGGGATGCCGATCATTTTCCGTTGCGCAGTGCGTCCGACTCCTACGATTTCACAGGAACAAAATACTATAGATTATGTAAACCTCAAAAATGCTATCCTAGCTTCTAAGGGAAGGCATGATCCCTGCATCGTTCACCGCGCGAGGATCGTAGTGGATTGCGTTACTGCGCTCGTAATAGCCGATGCTCTTGCAACAAAGCACGGAACGGACTGGTTGGCGCTATGATGTACGGGCTTATCGCCGAAAGGATCGGTCATAGCTTTTCCGCGGAAATACATAAAAAGCTTTTCGGCTACGATTACGAATTAAAGGCAATTAGCAAAGCTGAACTCGATTTCTTTATGCGTGATCGAGAATTTAAAGCAATTAATGTAACAATTCCTTATAAAGAAGCGGTTATTCCGTATATCGATCATGTCGACGAAACCGCAAAAAGCATCGGTGCTGTCAATACGATCGTCAATGTTGATGGAGTGCTGTACGGCTATAATACCGACGTTATGGGCTTAACTGCTCTTATAAATAAAAACGGAATCGAAATTAAGAATAAAAAAGTTCTTGTTTTGGGTAGCGGCGGCACGTCAAAGACAGCGCTTTATACCGCGAAAACGCTTGGCGCGTCAGAAATATTCCGCGTATCAAGAAGCGGGCGCGACGGTTGTGTTACCTATGATTTGGCGTTGAATAAGCATAACGATGCCGAAATAATCATCAATACCACCCCGTCGGGCATGTATCCGGATATTTATGAATCTGCAGTAGACGTAAGACAGTTTCCTGAATTACAAGGCGTTATTGATGTGGTGTATAATCCTCTAAATTCAAAGCTTGTCTGCGATGCAAAGAAAATGGGAGTAAAAGCGTGCGGCGGATTGTATATGCTTGTTGCGCAGGCAGCGTACGCGGCTGAAAAATTCGTTGGTAAATCGGTAGATAAATCAAGGATCGACGAGATATTTTCGGAAATATACGCCGAAAAATCAAACATCGTGTTAATAGGAATGCCCGGAAGCGGCAAGACTGCGTGCGGCAGACATCTTGCCGAAATGCTCGGGAAAACGCTTATCGATACCGATGACGTTATAACCGAAAAAATCGGAAAAACGCCCAATGAGATAATCACCGAATCGGGCGAAAGCAAATTCAGGGAAATTGAATCTGCGGTCGTAAAGGAAGTGTCCGCTATGCAGGGCGCGGTCATCTCAACGGGTGGCGGCACAATATTGAATTATGTAAACCTTGAGTTGTTAAGAGAAAACGGAAGGGTTTACTTTCTCGACCGTGCGCTTGACGATATTAAAACAAGTGACGATCGTCCGCTTTCGAAAAACCGCGAGCTTCTCGAAAAACGCTATAACGAACGATATTCGATATATTGTGACTCGTGTGATAAGCGTATAGTGTGCGTTGACGGTGCGGAGCTTAACGCAAGGCAAATTTTGGAGGATCTGCTAAATGAAAATTCTTGTTATAAACGGACCTAATCTTAATATGCTCGGTATTCGTGAGCCTGATGTTTACGGCAAGGGCACGTATAATGACCTTTGCGCTATGATAAACGGCTATGCTGCCGAAAAGGGAATTGATGTGGAGATATATCAGTCAAATCACGAGGGCGATCTTGTAGATAAGATTCAGTCCGCGCTCGGTGATGCCGAAGGCATAGTTATAAATCCCGCCGCGTATACCCATACGAGCGTAGCACTGCTTGACGCGTTAAAGGCTGTCAGTATTCCTGCCGTTGAGGTGCATATTTCCGATGTTTCCAAGCGAGAAGCGTTCCGACAAATTAGCTACGTGCGCGAACACTGTATAAAAACGGTAAGTGGTCAGGGCTTCAACGGATACCTGAACGCAATCGACCTTTTGATAGATCATCTCGGAGAATAAAATGAAGGTAATCATCAACCCGTCAAAAGCAATAGGCGAGGTAAATGCGCCGCCGTCAAAGAGCATGGCGCATCGCGCGCTTATCTGCGGCGCGCTTTCTTGCGGAAGTGAAATTAATAATCTTGCATTTTCAAAGGATATTTCGGCTACGCTTGATTGCTTGAAATCACTCGGCGCAAAGGCAGAGGTATGCGGTGATAAGGTAAATATCGGCTCGCTGGATTTGTCAGACATACACGACGGCACAGAGCTTTATTGTAATGAAAGCGGTAGCACGCTTCGCTTCTTGTTGCCGATGTGTCTTATTTCCGGCAAAAGAATAACGTTAAAGGGCAGTAAACGCCTTTTCGAGCGTCCATTAAGCGTATATGAATCGATATGTCGCGAGCAGGGCATTGATTTCCAAAAGGGTGAAGATTACGTTACCGTATGCGGCAGACTTAAAAGCGGAAATTATCGTATACCGGGCGATATTTCAAGCCAGTTTATCACGGGCTTGCTGTATGTACTGCCTGTGCTTGACGGTATCAGCATTATAGAAATAACAGGTAAATTCGAAAGCTCATCGTATATCGACCTGACGATGAGCGCGCTTTCCGATTTCGGAATTAAGATAACACGTGTCGGCTCGAGATTTATAATACCGGGCAACCAAAGCTATAAATCCCGTACGTATACCGTCGAGGGCGATCAATCAAACGCCGCGTTTCTCGATGCGCTCGGCTTTTTGGGCGGAGAGGTCAAGGTAAACGGCCTGAATGCACAAAGCCTGCAGGGCGATCGAGTTTATAAGAATATTTTCGCGGATATGAAAATGGGTAAAAGGGAATTTGATCTTTCGGATTGCCCCGATCTTGCACCTGTGCTGTTTGCGTTAGCGGCCACTGTCGGAAATATTAAGTTTACAGGAACAAAACGTCTTAAAATCAAGGAAAGCGACCGTGCAAACGCTATGAAAGAAGAGCTTATGAAGCTCGGTATACCCGTAACGGTGAACGATGATGACGTTTTCGTCGGCTCGGGAGCGTTAAAGCACCCCGCGGATGTTCTTTGCGGACATAACGACCATCGAATCGTAATGTCGCTTGCAGTGCTTTTGACACTCGTCGGAGGCGAAATAGAAGGCGTTGAGGCGGTAAGTAAAAGCTATCCCGATTTCTTCGATATACTTAAAACTTTAAAGGTAGAAGCAGAAGTTTATGACACTTGATAAATCCAAAAAAATTTTAATAGTCGGCTTGGGTCTTTTGGGCGGCAGCTATGCTCAAAGCCTTACAAGACAGGGTTACTACGTAACAGCAATAACGCGTAAGCAGTCGACTATCGATTATGCTGTTGAGCATAATCTCATCACAAAGGGCTCGGCGTTTGTGGACGAAACGCTTATTAAGGAAGCAAATATAATCGTCTTTGCACTCTACCCTCATATTTTCGTCGATTGGATAAAGCAGCACGGCCACCTTATCGCACCAAAAACGGTAATCACCGACGTAACGGGCGTAAAGGAATGTATCGTTTACGAAATACAGTCGTTACTGCCCGAGGGTGTAGAATTTATTTCGGCTCATCCTATGGCAGGTAAGGAAACGGCTGGCGTCAAGTATGCCGATGAAAGCATCTTCCGTAACGCTAACTATATCGTCGTTCCGACCGAAAAAAATTCGCTTGATACGGTGGAGCTTTGCGGCGATTTGGGCGAAACGCTCGGCTTCCGCGAAATATCGGTGCTGTCCCCCAAGAAGCACGACCAAATGATAGCATTTCTTTCACAGCTTACTCACTGTATTGCAGTGTCGCTGATGTGCGCCTGTGAGGAGCCCGATCTGGAAAGGTATACGGGCGACTCGTTCCGTGACTTAACTCGTATTGCAAATATTAATGACGAGATGTGGAGCGAGCTGTTTCTTGCAAACCGCGAAACGCTGTTGACCGAAATGGACAATTACCGCAAGTCGTTCGACGAGCTGTATGATACGATAAAGAACGGCGATAGGGAAAGAATGCGCGAAATGATGCGCCTTTCCACCGAACGCCGAAAAAGATTTGATAAAAAGAAAAAATTGTAATTTTTTACCAAGAGGTACTTATTATGAATATGCAATTCTTCCGCAAGCTTCCCATTCCCCAGCAGGTCAAGCAGGATTACCCCGTGACAAAGGAAATGGAAAGCGTAAAGCTTCAGCGTGACGAAGAGATACGTAACATCTTTTCGGGTGAATCCGATAAGTTTATACTGGTCGTCGGTCCTTGCTCTGCAGATAGCCGCGAGCCCGTATTGGAATATATCTCGCGCTTGCGCAAGGTTCAGGACGAGGTAAACGATAAAATATTAATAATCCCCCGTATCTATACCAATAAGCCCCGTACTACGGGTGAGGGATATAAGGGAATGCTTCATCAGCCCGTTCCCGAGGAAAAGCCCGATATGTATAAGGGCATCGTTGCTATACGTGAGCTTCATATGAGCGCGCTCAAGGATTACGGCTTCACCTGTGCGGACGAAATGCTTTACCCCGAAAACCATCGTTATCTGTCCGATCTTCTTGCGTACGTTGCTATCGGTGCAAGGTCGGTTGAAAACCAACAGCACCGCCTTACCGCAAGCGGACTTGATGTACCCGTTGGTATGAAAAACCCCACGGGCGGAGATATGTCGGTAATGATGAATGCTATACACGCTGCTCAGGCAAGCCATACCTTTATCTATCGCGGATGGGAGGTAAAGAGCGAGGGCAACCCATATGCACACGCAATTCTTCGCGGATACCTTGATTTTGCAGGCAAGAGCGTTTCCAATTATCATTATGAGGATCTTTTAAAGCTTTCCGAGCTTTATGCATCCTCGGGACTTAAGAATCCGTCCGTAATAGTTGATACGAACCATAATAACTCGGGCAAGCGCTATCTTGAACAGATACGTATCGCTAATGAAATCGTAACAAGCCGTTCGCAAAATAACGATATTAAGAAGCTTGTAAAAGGACTTATGATTGAAAGCTACCTTGAGGACGGCGCTCAAAAAATCGGAGAACACGTTTACGGTAAATCCATAACCGACCCCTGCTTGGGCTGGGAAAAAACCGAAAACCTCATCTACGAACTGGCAGATAAGCTTTAAATATTAAATCCGAACAATAAAAAGACCACATTTCAAGCTGAAAACTTTAATGCGGTCTTTTTTATCTTCGTGTATATTATAGAAAAAACGGTAAAATATTACACACTTTCAAAATTTTCGGTACATCTATATATGAAGGGTGAATTTTATATATGGAAAGGGTGTTAAGCTATGGAACTCCAACAGAAAGAAATCGCAAGAATGCCGATAGGCGATGAACAAATTATCGAGCTATATTGGGCTCGCGATGAAAAAGCAATCGATGAGACTGACTTCAAATATAAAAAGTATCTGCTTTCTATTGCTTACAATGTGCTGTATGACAGACTCGATTGCGAAGAATGTCTGAACGATACTTATATCGGTGCTTGGAATGCTATGCCGCCGACAAGACCCAATTTACTTAAAGCGTTCCTGACAACGATCGTACGAAGAGTGGCAATAAAACGCTACCATAATAAGCGTAAGAAGACGGCTATACCGTCCGAAATGACAATTTCTTTATCCGAGCTTGGAGATTTCATATCAAGCGATGATGTTGAATTGGATTTTGATGCAAGACGTCTCGGAGGTGTAATCAGCGGGTTTGTCCGTTCGCTTTCAGAACGCCGTCAATTTATATTTATAAGCAGATATTATATATCCGATTCGATCGATACGATTGCACGTGAATTGCAATTGAGCAGGTCTATGGTGAATAAGGAGCTTGCTGCAATCAGAGTCGCCCTAAAAGCCAAACTTGAAAGTGAGGGTTTTTCTATATGAATCAAGAGCAGTGGAATGAAGGAATGAACCACATCGATTCGGAGATCATCGAAAATTTTATAAATAAAAAAGAAACAATAATCCGTAATAAGAAAACAAGGAATTTACGGCAGCGTATTTGGTATATGGCTGCGTGCTTTGCAATCATTATTACAGCGATTGTTGCGACGCTGTTCAACCGCGATCAAGCCTATATCGAACCATATTTGCCTCAGGGTGACCCATGGTCTCCCGTTATCGATTCAAGTGTGGAAAATAGTGTTTTAAATGTAGATGAGATTGCCGATATTTTTGATCTTAAGTATGATGGTACAAATCAATATATCCAGGTTTATGTAGCTTCGCCGGAGTATTTGTATCTGTTGCCGTTGCCTGAAGCAGAGTATCTTCCCATATTTTCGCGGAAAAAAGAGACGGTCACAAAAAGCAATGTTAAAGAATTTATCGATAAATATTCGAATTCTGTAGCGCACTTTTTCAATATAGAGGTGTCGGATTACGAAATAGAAAAAAAGGATTATTCATACGGCACCGCTTTTTATGAAGCGAAATTAACCAATGAGGACGAAAGCCGCCGTATCTATTTCATAGGCGGTGGGAATAGTCTGTATTTTAATTATCATCAATATCCCGAACAAAGATTATCGATTGAGAATAAAATGGTATCGGTTTTGGAGTCAGACACGGATGAGCAAATCCAAGAAAAACTGAAGGACACTATCGATTATATTTGCAATTCATTCGGCAAAGCATATACCGAAGTTAAGATCGAACGTGATTATTCTTATGATCAGCTTGATGCCATAACGATATATCTTTATACTCCCGAAGAAACAATTTTTCCGGAGAATTTCTTAAACGTGCCGAAGACATCGAGTTATATTAGATTGATTCTTCATACCGATTGGGGTAAAGGAACTATGTGTGATTGGGGCGGTTCTAAGGATGAAGCATTTTTGACGGATGTGTCACTCCGAGAAACTGTTGTCGATTTGAATGAATATTATACCGTTACGTCAAAATCAAAAAAGCTTTCGTTGGAAGAAGCGGAGAAATTGTTGGAAAAAGGATACGTTTTCGGAGGTCATTCCTGCCCGCTATGTATGGCGGCACAGCCTGAGGTCGATTTCAGTGATTATACCTGTGTTGATATTGAATACGTGTCAGGAGTAAGCGGAGAAATGATTATCCCGTTTTATGCTTTTTATAAATGTATAAATGTATCGGAGGATGGAATACAAACATATGCTAAAACGTATGTTCCTGCAATTGAAGTAAGCGGCTTGGATGAATATTTTGAAAATCAAAAAAGCAAACACAAAACAAACTCATATTATGGCGTTGCTTGAAACTGCGCAGTAGCTTTGTCTACTGCGCTTCCTTTTCATTTTCCCATTATGTTTTTATTGCAATCAATATGCAATTGTGCTATAACGAAATCAGTAAGTATTCAGGGGGATAACGATTATGAAATGCAGCTTTGCCAAGATGTCAACCAAGGGTACGTTCAAGCCCGTGTGGCCATACGGAACAGATTTGTACGGTAGATTTTTGTATATAGAATCAGGCGAAGAAAGGGCGCTGATCGCCGCGTTCGATTTTAATGCCACCTACTCTCGCGAAGCGGCGCGCTTCGTAAAAGAAATATCAAAGCGTACCGGCATACCCGAAAGATCTGTATGGTATCACGAGCTTCAGATACACGCCGCACCGGGATATGACGATATCACAGGCTCTGTTATGGATGCGTTGATAGAAAAATCAACTCAAACAGTGCTCTCTATGATAGATAATGCCGTCGAATGTGATGTCTTCTCCGCCGAGTGCGATATGGGAACGGAATTTTCGTTCAACCGCGAGCAATATATAGAGGGCCTGGGCGGAGTAACGGTCTGGCGTGGAATCGAGTTTGACGAGCATGGCAAACCCTTTACCCAAAACCCCGATATAATGCTTTTAAAGGGATATAAGCCAAATCTCCCCGTGTTTGATAAGCCGATATATTTCGATAATAATAACGATCCTTTGGCGTATCTGTTTATGTTTAAGGACAAAAACGGCAATACCTTGGGCACGTTAAGCCGTTTTGCCGCACATCCCGACGTAGCCGTGCTTTTCGAGCATAGCGATAACCCCGAGAGATTCAAAGAATATCATTACGATTACGATTGGACGGGCTATCTTGCCGACGATATGGAGGCATATTTCGGCGGTGTGGGGATGTATATAAACGGCCCCTGCGCAGACCTTGCGACTAAAAAGGACTGTAAGGATACCGATACCTATAAAAAGTCCGCAGATGAATGTAAACGCTTAGCAAAATTAATAGGCGGTAAACTCCGTGAATGCGTTGAATCCAATTTCAAAAAGCTTGATAACGATCAACTGTTTAAAACAGATTACTTTGATATCGAGCTTCCTATGAAGGAGGATATTCCGTATAATTACGAAGAAGTGAAAAATATCTGGCATAAGGTCGAAAACGCTCAAGCAGAGTTGGATGATGCAATCAAGGAAGGGAAAACACCTGCCGAAATCAAACGTCTTATCGATGACCGATGGAGAATCGGACATATACCCCATATGTGCCGCGGAAGTGAATACGGATTTACTGACGAGGAATTGAAAACACATAAGGTGACGGTAAGGGTATACGCGATGATGCTTTGCGGATACTTATTCGTCGGTGTTCCCGGTGAAAGCCTGGTGGATATGTCCTTGTGGCTTCGCTCACGCTTTACAGGCGTTAAAACGATCCCCATTGATCAGGTTTGCGGTTACTATAACTATATGGCTACACCGCGCTCGATGACGTTAGGCGGCTATACCTATTGGTCAAGCTGGGTAAGGCGCGATGCAATACCGATTTTAAAACGCGATCTCTCTCTAAAATTAGAAGAATTTATAAAAGAAAACGATAATAAGAAAAATTCTCAATAAATTTTGTAAAACCCCTTTTCAAACGTATTTTTTTGTGATATAATAACCACAACAAATAAAAAGCAGGAGTTTTTTATGAAGATAACGAACGATATAAAATATATTGGTGTTAACGATCATAAGGTCGATCTTTTCGAGGGACAATACGTTGTTCCCAACGGTATGGCGTATAATTCCTACGCGATAATTGATGAAAAGATCGCGATAATGGATACCGTCGATGCAAACTTCACTCACGAATGGCTCGATAATATACAAAATACGCTTCAGGGCAGAAGTCCCGATTACCTTATAGTTCAGCATATGGAGCCCGACCATTCGGCAAATATCTTCAATTTCGTAAAGGCGTATCCCGATGCGAAGATCGTTTCGTCCGTAAAGGCGTTTGCGATGATGAAGAACTTTTTCGGCACCGATTTCCCCGAAAAGCAGATTGTTGTCGGAGAGGGAGATACTTTATCGCTCGGAAAACACGTTTTGACCTTCGTAACTGCACCTATGGTTCATTGGCCTGAGGTCATCGTAACCTACGATAGCACCGATAAGGTATTGTTCTCAGCAGACGGCTTCGGTAAATTCGGCGCACTCGACGTAGAGGAGGATTGGGCGTGCGAGGCAAGAAGATATTATATAGGTATAGTAGGTAAATACGGTCCGCAGGTTCAGAGCCTGCTCAAAAAGGCATCTGCGCTCGATATAAGCATCATCTGTCCGCTTCACGGACCGGTTCTTACCGAAAATCTCGGTTATTACCTCAATCTCTATAATATCTGGTCTAGCTATTCGGTAGAAACCGAAGGAATCGTTATCGCGTATACCTCAGTATACGGTAATACAAAAAAGGCTGCTCTTCAGCTTGCAGAAAAGCTGAAAGCAAACGGTTGCCCCAAGGTTGTAGTAAACGATTTGGCAAGATGCGATATGGCAGAGGCGGTTGAGGATGCGTTCCGCTACGGAAAGCTGGTTCTTGCAACCACAACCTATAATGCGGACATATTCCCGTTTATGCGCGAGTTTATTAATCACCTCACCGAGCGTAATTTCCAAAACCGTACCGTAGCGTTTATAGAAAACGGAAGCTGGGCACCTCTTGCCGCAAAGGTAATGAAGGGAATGCTCGAAAAGTGCAAAAATATCAATTATGCGGAAACCACGGTTAGAATACTTTCTGCGCTTAACGATGAAAGCAAACAGCAGATAGAAGATCTTGCAAATGAGCTTTGTAAAGATTACCTCGCTCAGCAGGACTCAACCGCAAATAAAAACGATTTAACGGCGCTTTTCAAGATCGGCTACGGTTTGTACGTCGTAACAAGTAACGACGGAAAAAAGGATAATGGCTGTATAGTTAATACCGTTTCGCAGGTAACTAATTCTCCGAACAGAATAGCCGTTACGATCAATAAAGAAAACTATTCACATCATATTATAAAGCAGTCGGGTATAATGAATATCAATTGCCTTACTGTCGATGCACCGTTTAAGGTGTTCGAGGCGTTTGGATTTGTAAGCGGCAGAAACGTCGATAAGTTCGCAAATTGCGAAACGCTTCGCTCGGATAACAGACTTGTCTTCCTACCGAGATATATCAATTCGTTTATGTCGTTAAAGGTTGAGCAGTATGTCGATTTGGATACTCACGGAATGTTCATCTGCTCGATAACCGAATCTCGTGTTATCTCCGACAGGGAAACAATGACGTATAGCTATTACCACGAAAACGTAAAGCCCAGGCCCAAAACCGACGGTAAAAAGGGATACGTTTGTAAAATCTGCGGATACGTTTACGAGGGCGATCCGCTTCCCGAGGATTTCATCTGTCCGTTGTGTAAGCACGGAGCAGCTGATTTCGAACCTATTGAATAATATAATTTTGGAGGATACAATCATGGCAAAATTTTACGTATGTGAAACCTGTGGCAACCTTGTAGGTATGGTACATTCTTCAGGCGTCCCTATGATGTGCTGCGGCAAAAAAATGACCGAGCTCGTTCCCGGTACAGTTGAAGCGAGTAAGGAAAAGCATATCCCCGTTGCTACCGTTGAAGACGGAAAGGTTATTGTAAACGTTGGCTCAGTCGATCATCCTATGACTGAAGAGCATCTTATCGAATGGGTGTATCTCGAAACCTGCTGCGGCGGACACAGAAGATGTCTTAAAGCAGGCGATGCCCCTACCGTGACCTTTGTTCTCGGCGAGGAAAAGCCGATAGCGGTTTATGCATATTGCAATCTCCACGGCTTGTGGAAGGCAGAACTTTGATCAGGAGGAATCAGATAATGAAATACGTATGTGACATATGCGGCTGGGAATACGATGAAGAAGTGGGTATTCCCGAACACGGAATTGTGGCGGGTACTAAATTTGAAGATCTTCCCGATGATTTCGAATGTCTTCTCTGCGGAGTAGGCAAGGAAAACTTCAGCGCGGAGTAAAGGAGCTTAACGATGAAAGAAAATTATATGGTATGTAACTGTAAGCAAGTAAGCTACGTTGATATAGCTGATGCGCTTCATACGCATAAAACCTTCGATAGTGTACTTGCGGCATTTGAGGATGTTCAAAAAATAACGCATTGTTCAACAGGCTGCGGTGGTTGTCACTCTAAGGTGCTTGATGTAATATCCGAAATACTTATGGGACCCGAAAAGGTATAAATACATATACTGTGAAAAAGAGCATCGGGTAAAACCGATGCTTTTTGATTAAGTGTAAAGGAGTAATACTTAAATGGAATTGGTATTGCTTACGGCGTTGGGTGTCGGCGGCGCAACGGTAATAGGTGCGCTTATTGGCTTTGTTTTCAAAAAAATTTCACATAGATTTTCGGATATCGTGCTATCCTTTGCGGCAGGGGTAATGCTCGCCGCGGCAGTGCTCGGGCTTGTGCTTCCGTCGCTTGAATACGGTGGAGAATACGGTCTTGTTATTACTGTAGCGGGCATATTTGTCGGCGCGCTGTGCTTGAACCTTATCGATAAGGTAGTGCCTCATCTGCACAAAATGGTAGGTACGGATATCGAGCACCACGAGGATAACGGCTTGAATAAAGTGCTGCTTTTTGTCACCGCGATCGCTATACACAATCTTCCCGAGGGTATAGCTGCAGGCGTTGGGTTCGGCTCGGGCGATACCTCTCAGGCGCTTATAATAGCAGGCGGTATAGCACTTCAAAATATTCCCGAGGGTATGGTTATTATCGGACCGATGCTCGCATCAGGCGTTTCACCGAAGAAGACCTTTGTCTGTGCTATGATAACGGGATTGATCGAGGTTGTCGGCACGCTTATAGGTTATTTTGCGGTAAGCATAGCGACGGTAATATTGCCGTTTGCCTTGGCATTCGCCGGCGGAACGATGCTTTACGTAATAAGCGACGAAATGATACCCGAAACACATTCGCACGGAAGCGAGCGCGCGGCAACCTACGCGCTTCTTGTCGGATTTTGCGTAATGCTGGCGAGCGACGTATTGTTGGGTTAAGAATTGAATAAAAGAAAAGACGGAATCAATTTGATCCCGTCTTTTTGTCTATTTTATTGCGTTTATAAGATCCTCGTTGGAATCTTTTTCATAAGCTGTGCTTGTCAGATCCTCTTTGTCTGCAGTGGAAATGATTACGTGCTCGTTAATATAACCTGTGTCAGAGGTCTCGTCGTAAATAAACAGCGATATAGCGCAATCATTGCTCAAACCATTTACCTTTTCAAGCGAATCACAGCCATCAAACGAACCGTATTCAATCGATTTTACACTTTCGGGGAAGGTTATCTCGGTTATTCTTCTTCCATCAAAGTAAAGATGCTTGAACGCTTCACGAGCCGCCTCGTTTTGCTCGTGGGAATCCTTTTCGAGCGAATCGAGGAAATTAACTGTGTATTGATATGCATCCTCCTCGTCGAACCCGTATACGTCGAGTATGGTTGACAATCTCATTTTTTCGTCCCTTTGTAAATAGGGCTCGAGCTTATAATAAATGTTGCTGTTTGCCGCCTCCTCTTCGCTAAAGAACGCAAAGAAGGTTTTCGCATCACGTGCAGGGTTATAGCCTATCGAATATAGGTTTTCAACAGCTTTTTGGGGTGATTGTTTTTCTATCCTCGTAACGATCGCTTCCATATCCGATTTTGTAAGATATCTCGGTAGGTTGCGCATTACCGAATCTCCGTCAAGTCCCCAAAAATTGTCTATACCGATCACGACATCGCCGTTGGGTGCTTTTTCGGGAATTATCAGGTGAATGTCGCCTTCGTAGTGAATATCCACACGGATCTCCCTTATAACACAAGTTCCGTCACCGTTGCTTGCAAAAACAAAATTATATGGGTTTTCGCCAAAGGTTTCGGTCTTGACTTTGTCCCAACTCGGAACCTCCGCGTTTGCGGCGCAGGCGGCTAAAACCGCAACACAAAGAATGATACATATAAGATTAACAATAAACTTGGGCTTTTTCCAATATAGTGCGTGCTTAATGCGTTTTTCCGCATTTCCTCCGCTTTCGCTGAATGCAATAGGGCTCGGAGCAGGGAAGCGGCGGTTTGTAGCAAACGAAAGCAGTGCTTTCGAGTAGTTCTTTTTCATCACTTCATCTCCTCGTAGTTTCAAAACCCTCTCGTCACAGCTCATTTCCATATCAAGACTCATCAGCTTGAATGCTAACCAACAAAACGGATTGAACCAATGTACGGCAAGTATCAAAAACGCTAACGGCTTAATAATGTGATCGCCGCGTTTTATGTGACACCTTTCGTGCATAAGTATCTGCTCACGTGTTTCGTCGTCGAGCCCGAAAGGGATGTAAATTTTAGGGCGAATAAATCCTAAAGCAAAAGGAGAACTTACACGCTCGGACATAAAAACGTTTTTATCGTAACGGCAGGCGTTGGACATCATTCGTTTCACCTTGGAATAAGAAACGATGGCGTATGTCAGCACCGCGGCAAATCCGATAAACCAGATTATCATAACCGTGGTATTGAATATCTGTATCCAATTTGTACTTGTCAGCTCTGCGCCGCCTACGGTAGAAACAGAAACGTTTTCGCCGACGTTTGGATTGCCGAACGTGTTTTCGATAATAATATCACCGCTCGAATTCGGCAATTCGGGAGCATTTGGCTGCCCGAGTCTGAAAACACTGAAAAAAGCGGCAAAGCTTATCGGACAGCAAAGCCTGAACGCGACAACGCTCCAAAGCATATACGAATACTTCTTCGGTGCTTTAGCCAAAATAAGCCGCATAACCAATACGACAAGGATAACAACGCTTGCATCAAAGCTCATCTGCAAAACGATGTTAAAAATGTTAACCACTATTAATCCTCCTTGTGTTCGTCTATCAGCTTTTTAAGCTCCTCTGCTTCTTGTTCGGAAAGCTTTTTTCCGCCGAGGAAGGATACTAAAAACTTCGGCAGAGAACCGTCGAAGGTATGCTCAACGAAATGCTCACTTGCATACGTTTGTACCTCGTTGCGCGGAATAAGAGCGGAAACGACGGTGTTTTCGTTCTTTGCAAAGCCCTTTTCGCAAAGCTTTTTAAGCGTTGTGTAGGTCGTCGGCTTCTTCCAACCCAACTTTTCCTTGCAAAGCTCAACAAGCTTACCCGACGGTATCGGTTCGTTGTCCCAGATAACTGTCATAAAACGATAATCGCTTTCGCATAACTTCAAACTTTCCATAATAATACCTCTTGTGAATAATTTGTGTGCACACAGTCGCCGATTACATTCCGTGGTACCGTTCGGTTTGTAATCGCCAACCTCTGATGTTAGTCTATAACAACCAACCAAAATTGTCAACCCTTTTTTAAAAATTTTTCATAGGATATATCATTTTCTTTTTCTTGACAGAGCATCAAGGCTTTGATATCATATAAAAAAACAGTAAAAAAGGGAATAGTTATGGAAATAAAAGCAACAGTTTTTGAAATGGTAACCGAATCCAATACAGCGCTTTCAATAGGTAGCGGAAGCTTAAAGGTGTATGCAACACCCGCAATGCTCGCACTTATGGAAAAAGCGGCGTGTGAAGCCGTGTCAAGCATTCTTAACGATGGCGAAACAACGGTAGGCACGATGCTGAACGTAAGCCACGTAGCCGCAACCCCTGTCGGAATGAATGTCAGCGCAACAGCCGAACTTCTGTCGCACGAGGGCAGGAAATTCGTCTTCAAGGTAACCGCGTCCGACGAATCGGGAATAATCGGCGAGGGTATGCACGAACGTTTTACCGTCAATTCCGAACGCTTTATTGAAAAAACTTACGCAAAAACAAAAAAACTTTTATAAAAAATGTGACATTTTACTCCCAAAATACGTCTATATAGGTGAAAAGACGTTTTTGGGAGGTTTTTTATGAAAAAAATAAGTGCATTTATTCTCATTATCTCATTTATCTTTTCCGTATCCTGTTGCAAATCAGAAAACATTCCGTCAACCGATAAAACGGATTCCATCGTATCTCCTTCTGAAAGTGAAAGTAACATCGATGCGACTTCCAACGAATCAAAACCGGAAGATTCCAAATCGGAAGAGTCAAAACCCGAAGAGTCGAAACCCGAAAATCTTGCATTTGTAGATGGGATCTATCGTTATGAAGTAGAGCACATCTCGTTTGAAGATACCGCAATAGATGAAAACGGATATGTTGCCGATTGGTTAGGAACACCTGATTCGTACAATAGTTACTATACTTATTTTGGGGATAATTCTTATGTTCATCGTTACGATTACAATGAAGAAACCGATCATTTAGATCACGGATGTTACCGTTTTGAGAAAGGAGTCAAAAAAGAATACTATCCTAAGGCTTTTGAACTGCACGAAAATAACGGAAGACTGTTTGGATATTATGATGATGCTCTCGGATGTTGCCACGACGGCGAATGGTACTATGCTGAATTTTTTCGCGATGGCACAAATAAGAAGCTGCTTGAAAATGCATATGGCTTTACTTTTTCGAAAGATTGTATATATTTTTACGAAGATGAAATTCTGTATACATCAAACTACGATGGCACCGATAAACGGGAAGCCCAGATTTGTCCACTATATGAATATGGAAATAACGACCTTTATTTAAAAGACGACGATAGTATGTGGGTGAAATTTGCAGATGGTGAAGAAAAGATGTTGATTCCCAACCGCGTGCAATTTGTCGGGGTAAGAAACGATTATGTATATTTCTATGAGTATTATGACGGTTATGTCGAAATATCAAGAATCAATATCTATAACGGTAGCAACGAAAAGGTAATAGCATTTGCTATAAACGAATATGGTTATGATAATGCTTTTTTCTTTGGGAAATACCTTATCGTCTGTCAAAAAGGCTCACTCAAGGTATTTACAAGCGAGTTTGAATTAATAAAAGAATATGAGTTCGAGGAATTCGGCGAATACGAGCAATTTACTATTTGCGGTGATACTGTATCGGTACAAGATAAAGAATTAATTAAGGTATATGATATAAAAGGCAACGTGCTGATAGAACTTGAATCTAACGGATAAAGATTAAGCCTCGGTGATTGGATATACCGAGGCTTAAAAATTATAATGCGGAGTTGATTTACGACTCCTTTTTTATTACTTCAATAAATGCTTCCTTTTCGTCAATTGTTAAATCGTTGTCTTCGCCTGTTATAGGGTCATAAAACGAGGAATAGGAAAAAATGCAAAAACCGTTTGCTTTTTCCTGTATAAGCTCAAGCGACCGCGCGAGAATATCCTTGTTGTCGCGCCACTCGAATTTTCCGTTTGTGCCTGCATAAATATCTGGCTCACCCTTGCTTCCCAAAGCGCATTTTGCCGCCGAAAGACCTATGTATAGCTTAATGCTTTCGTTTTTAACGGCACTTACCCAATCTTCAAGTACCTCGTCAAACGGGCAGGTTGCGTTTTCAAACCCGTAATATAATTGTGGCATAATGTAATCAATATATCCGTCGTTTTCGCACCATTTGTAAATATCTACGTACCAACCGTTCGATAGAGAATATATGTTGCCTGCAGGCGCAACGCCGAAAATTTTGTTTTCGAATTCATGTGTAGCGCGATATAAGGCTTGTACCGTACGGTCGATGTTTGCTCTGCGGAAATCGCCCTTGTTTACGTATGCACTTTTGAAAAATTCTTCGTCATCTTGGAATTCGAACTCTGTAGGATAAAAATAATCGTCTATGTGTATACCGTCGAAACTATATCGCTTCAATATTTCAGTAACACCCGAAACGATTATTTCCGTAGCTTCTGTGTAAGCAGGGTCAAGATACAAAATACCGTCCGGTGAACGCTCTATCCGTTTTCCGATACCCTCTGTGTACCATTCGTAAAAGATACCGCGCCCATAATGTATAAGCTCTTCTTCGTAGCAAAGTCTGAATGGGTTTATCCACGCGTGCACTGAAATGCCAACATCGTACGCTTGGTTTAAGAATATCTCAACTGCGTCGTATTCAATGTTTCCGCCGTAGGTACCTGCTATATATCTAGACGCAGGGTATATTTCGCTTTCGTACAAGCTGTCGCCGTTCGGACGCACCTGTAAGAATACCGTGTCAAACCCGTCGCGCTTCAGGTTTGTAATCACCGTTTCCGCTAAAGCCTCAAACTCCGCTTGTCCGCGTTGCTTGTTGCCGTTACGAAGGATAGGGTGCATATCAAATTGCGATATCCATATCCCATTTAGAAAATCGTCTGCTTGTAATAAAGCATCGTTAGATACGCTGTCCGCTTTGAACTTTGAAACGTGATAATTTGCGTTTTTCCAATATTCCGGCTTGTCCGTTTCCGCCGCATAAGCCGTGCAACCCGTAAGAAACACACTAAAGAGTATTATGATCGCTAACTCCCTCATTTTCTTCACCCGTTACAAATCTATTATAACCGATTTGAAAAAATGCATTGTTGCATAAAAAGAATTTGTGTGATATTATATTTTCACTGAAAGGCGGTGACGGTAATGTATATCGAGCTAGATAAAAATACAGAATATATCATAAATAAGCTCGAGGAATCGGGCTTCGAGGCATTTGCCGTCGGTGGTTGTGTGCGCGATAGCATACTCGGAAGAAAGGTTACCGATTACGATATAACAACGTCCGCGCTACCGCAGGAAACCAA
Source organism: Eubacteriales bacterium (assembly GCA_045593165.1). Taxonomy (GTDB): domain Bacteria; phylum Bacillota; class Clostridia; order Oscillospirales; family CAG-382; genus Coliplasma. The sequence goes on along the minus strand of JAZNWF010000071.1, from coordinate 42,448 downwards.
AACTGTGTTTTCCGATCACGCGGTTATCGAAACGGGCATAAAACATGGTACGGTTGCCGTGGTGCTCGACCATATTGCGTACGAGGTAACGACCTACCGAACCGAATCAGGCTATACCGATTCGCGCCACCCGGATAACGTTTCATTTGTAAGAAATTTAGATGAAGACCTTGCACGCCGCGATTTTACTATGAACGCTATCGCATATTCTCATAAAAGAGGGATCGTGGATACGCATCGCGGAGTTAAGGATATAAAATCTCAAATCATCCGTGCTGTCGGCGATGCAAAAATCCGTTTTTCCGAGGATGCGCTACGTATATTGCGAGCTCTGCGCTTTTCGGCGACGCTTGGATTCGAGCTCGAAAGGGAAACGTCATTTGCCGTGCACGAGCTTGCACCAACACTTCAACGGGTTTCGCCCGAGCGAGTGTATACAGAACTGAAAAAATTGCTTTGCGGTGATTTCGCATTGAATGTGATCGTAAATTACCGCGATGCTCTTTCGCCGATATTCCCGATATCGAATGATATTACGCGTCTTTACTGTTTACCAAACGATTTTGCAATGCGGATTGCGTACGTGTGTAAAGAAAAATCGTTGTCAGCGCTTTCGTATTTGCGAGCCGATAACGAAACAAAGCGCAGAGTGGATATGCTTCTTTCGTCGTCCCCGGTTCCACAGGACATATATGAACTAAAAATGTATATCTCATCATACGGTAACAGGAAAGACGCATTGGATGTCGTTTCATATCGCCACGCGCTGTATAATGAGGATTCGGATAATATAGCAGAAAAGCTGCTCGATGAAGGTAGATGTATCTTTGTACACGAGCTCGATATAAATGGTAATGATCTTATGTCGATGGGAATCGAGGGAAAGGAAATATCTAAAGCAAAGGAATATCTCCTTTCGCTCGTTTTGTCAGACCTTGTAGAAAATAAAAAAGAAGCTTTGCTGTCATACATAAAACAAAAAGAGTCCTGAACGGACTCTTTTTGTTTTTGGTGCCGGAAGCGGGGGTCGCCCGTCTGCGGACGGAGCTGTGGCGCGGTCTGACGTGCCACCGGTACGTCATTCAACACGCGCCCTTCGACACCCCGCAGTTTATTTTTCTGACATAAAAAACAAAAAACGAGGTAAAAACCTCGTTCTTTGTTTTGGTGCCGGAAGCGGGGGTCGAACCCGCACGGTATCGCTACCACTGGATTTTGAGTCCAGCACGTCTGCCAATTCCATCATTCCGGCAATTGATGCATGATTTTCTCACGCAAGGGGTATTATATCACACGATTTTAACAAATGCAAGTGTTTTTTGACATATCACGGTAATTGACTTTTATTTTTTTGTATGCTACAATTAATTATTCTTGAATTAAAGGGTTTTTGACATGGAAAAGGTTTTTAATACTACTGCCGCTATCGAGGAAGCAAGGCTCACATCGAAGCGCAGGAGTTTTTTCACAATAGCGTTAATGTTCATATTAATATATTTTCTCGGATCTATGTTGAGTGGCGCGTTGTTGATGGTTCCGATGCAATACTATATCTTCACGAGTGAGGAACTAACACTTTTAATGGAATCGGGTGTTACAGATGCCGACGTGTTGGTGGATGCGGTATATGAGTTTATGCCCGTATGGATGGACGCTGTATCGTTAATTGCAACAGCCGGTATGATAATTGCCACCTTGTTTTACTGTACGCGTTTCGAGCGCAGACGCGCTTGCTCACTCGGCTTTTTCAAAAAGGGCGCAGTGTCTGAATATCTTTCGGGACTCGGAATCGGTTTGTTGATGTTCTCTGCTGCTTACGGAATAATGCTTTTAAGCGGTCAGGCAGAGATAACCGAATTCAATTACGATGTTTCGGTTCCGATGATATTGCTTTTCTTTGCTGGTTTTTTAGTACAGGGTATGAGCGAAGAGGTGCTTTTACGCGGTTTCTTCTTTGTTTCGGGAAGCTATACATCAAGCGTTGCGATTTCTGTATTTGCCAGCTCGGCAACGTTCGCGTTCTTACACCTTGCCAACAACGGAATCAGCATAATGGGAATTATTAATCTGTTTCTTTTCGGCGTATTTGCGGCGTTGTATTTTCTACGCAGAGGAAGCATATGGGGTATCGGCGCAATACATTCGATATGGAATTTCGCACAGGGTAATATCTTTGGCTGTAAGGTCAGCGGATCTTTAAGCGGCGAAACGCTGTTCAGTACTAATTATATCGGCGAAAGCATACTGTTCAATGGCGGAAGCTTCGGTCCCGAAGGAGGATTAGCTGTTACGATAGTCCTTCTTATCGGAATTGTTGTTCTTCTTCCGATGAAGAATAAGCATGTGGAAATTCCGCCCATACGCTTAAAGGGTGAATTTTACAGCGCATTATAATTATATATTGACAATTCGAAAATAAAATGTTATAATCCATTTCGCGCCTGCAGTTGTGGGTGCTGTGCTGGTGTGGCGCAGGGGTAGCGCAATTGATTCGTAATCAATAGGCCGAGGGTTCAAATCCCTCCACCAGCTCCAAAAACAAAACGACGGGCAAGTCCCGTCGTTTTGTTTTTATTCTGAAGAGATTTGAAGGGGTATAATAAGCAGTCCGGAGGACTGTCGTCCTAAAACATACATAAAAGAACCGTTTCGGCGGTTCTTTTTTGTTAATGTTTGCGATTGCAGAATATGCTGTATAGTGATATAATGCGCATCGTGAAATTATTGCCAAACAAAAAGACAGGGAAAAGTATATGCAAACAATTCTTGGGTTTGTAAAAAAGAATACTGTGATGTTTATTGCTCTTGTAGCAGCGGTTGTGACAATGATTTTTGTCCCCGTAGATAGTGAATATGTCGGATATTTCGATTTTAAAACACTCGTCTGTCTGTTTTGTGTGCTTGCGGTTGTGTGCGCATTGAGAAATATCAATTTCTTCTATATGCTTGCAGGAAAGCTGGTATCTAAGTTCAAAACAATACGCAGTGCTATCCTTGCGCTTGTCTATATCACGTTTATCGGCTCAATGCTTATCGCGAACGATATGGCGCTCCTTACTTTTCTTCCGCTCGGGTACCTTGTTTTAAAAACAACGGGCAAGGAAAAGTACATGGCATTTACCTTTATAATGCAGAATATTTCTGCAAATTTAGGCGGTATGCTTACGCCTTTCGGTAATCCGCAAAACCTTTACCTTTATTCGCGATTTTCTATTCCCGATATGGAATTTTTGCAAATAATGGCTCTGCCGTTCGCGTTGTCTATCACACTTATTACGATCTGTTGCTTGTTTATCAAGCCCGAGCCGATAAGCCAGGAGGATTCGCCGATCGCAATGCCGAAAGGGAAGACTGCGCTTTTGCTTATGCTTTTCGTTCTTTCGATAGCGATTGTATTTAAAGGAATACCGTATATTCTCGGCTTGATAATCATACCTGCGGTTTTGCTGTTTGTGGACCGCAAAGCGCTCCGCGACGTCGATTATCCCTTGTTGCTTACCTTTGTGTTCTTCTTTATCTTCGCGGGAAATATGGCAAGAATCGAGCCCGTGAGAGAACTGTTGTCGGGCTTGCTCGAAAAAAATACTCTTCTCTTTTCGGTAATATCCTGCCAGTTCATAAGCAACGTGCCCTCTGCGGTGTTGCTTTCCAATTTCACAAACGATTATGCATCTCTGCTTATAGGCGTAAATATCGGCGGAGTCGGTACGTTAATTTCTTCGCTTGCAAGCCTTATCACGTTCCGTGAATACTGTAAGGACCAACCGGGAAAAACCGTAAGCTATATCGCGAAATTCTCGCTTGTGAATTTCGCATTCCTTATCGTTCTTACCTCGTTCGAACTGTTTATAATATAAAAAAGGTGCTCAATCGAGCACCTTTTGCTATTTTGCTTTATAATACGAAACCGCAAGATCCACTACCAAGCCGTAGCTCTTAGTGCCCGCCTGCTGTCCCTGCGATTGTAGGAATGAGTTGTTTACGGCACCTGTGACCTCGCTTGCAACGCTTTCACGGTATTTGTCGAAGAATTTTGAATACGCCGAAAACTCCTTTTGGATAGATGCAGGAATATAATTACGGTAAAGAACTGCGTATTTGTCCGAATCGGCACGCGAAAGCGCACCGTTTAAATAGTGAAGCATATTTGTATATCCGCTGTAGCGTATATACGCGTCGTCACTGCTGATGCATACCAAAAATGCAACGAAATTTGCTTCGTCCTCACGTGCGATGCCACGCTGATGCGCCATTTCGTGCGCCATAGTGAATGGTATTAAAAAGTCGGGATAGTTTGTGTTTACGTTGGATTCGCCCGTCATAAAGGTGTAAACACCCGAAATGTGCGTGTATGTCATCGGCTCCGAAAGCGCAATCGGCTTAGGATTGGAATCAAAGTGCCCAATGTAGTCAGCGGTTTCGGCATAGTTTCCGAACGCTTTATTCATCTTGTCTACAAGTGTGTTATAATCATAAGGCATTACCGATGCGCCCGAAAGGTCGAATACCACCTCGCGGAGCTCTAAATTCGCCATTGAGGAAACGATAATTCCCGTAGAGAATAATTCTTCGGAGGAAACCGCTTTCTGCTCGAGATCCAAATTTTCTGCGAGCGTGTATCTGCCGTATGCGGGACCGAATGCAGATAAAAACAGTGTCAAAATAACTAATACAACCGATAATAGCGGACGTAACCAACGGTAGAAATTCTTGTCGCTTCCGTCGCGCTTTGTGGATACGGTAGAACCCACAATGTATGCAATCGCCAAGGCAGGAAGTGATACGATAAGCGTTTCCGCAAGCGAAAACGGAATCCATCCCGTCAGCTTTGCGAGCACAAAACGTATTGACTGTGCGGGATAACGTGTCCAAAGCTCTGCAAATGTAGGAACAAAGCGCGAAATGACGTAAACGATCAACGATGCGAGCGTTGTGCACAGTAATATCTTAAACGGCGTTGTAAACAATTCGCTTTTACGGATTCGCTCTATAAAATTACCGCGCTTTTCTTCTGTGTCTGCGGCATCTTCGGCTCTTTCACTCTCATTCTCGATTTGTTCGATTTCTTCCGTTAAGACTTCTGCTTCCGGCTCAACCTCCGAAAAAGCGGAGGTAAACTCCGCCTTTTCCTCAATATATTCGTTTTGAGTTATCTCTTTATTTCGTGACTCCATCCGAACTCATCTTTCTTTTCGCCGAACTGAATGCCGGTGATCTCATCATAAAGCATTTGTGAAACGGTGCCGATCTCGCCGTTGTTGATGGTGAGCTTCTTACCGTTCCAATCAAGCAGGCCGACGGGAGAAATAACCGCCGCAGTACCTGTGCCGAACATTTCCTTAAGCTCGCCGCTTTCGCCTGCAGCATATACCTCGTCGATAGAAACTCTGCGTTCTTCAACGGTATAGCCCTTTGCCTTTAAGTAATTGATAACCGAATCTCTGGTAACGCCGGGAAGAATATTGCCTTCGAGCTTAGGAGTAACGACCTTATCGCCGATAACAAAGAATACGTTCATCGCGCCAACCTCGTCGATGTACTTGTGCTCGATACCGTCGAGCCAAAGCACCTGTGCATAGCCGAGCTGTTCAGCCTTTTCCTGACCGATAAGCGAAGCTGCGTAGTTGCCGCCTACCTTTGCATATCCAGTGCCGCCCTTGACAGCGCGTACGTATTCGTCCTCAACACAAATCTTAACGGGCGCAAGACCGCCGGCGTAATAAGAGCCCGAGGGAGAGAGGATTATCATGAATTTATAAGTGTGTGAGGGATGAACGCCGAGGAAGGGGTCAGTAGCAATAATAAAGGGACGGATGTAAAGCGATGTACCGGGCTCGGTGGGAATCCAATCCTGGTCTACCATAACTACTTCTTCGATCGCTTGAAGAACGTCATCAACGTTTACCTGCGGAATGCACATTCTTGCGTTGGTGTTGTTCATACGTTCGATGTTCTTTTCGGGACGGAACAAAAGGACTCTGCCGTCCTTTGCACGGTAAGCCTTCATACCCTCGAACATTTCCTGTCCGTAATGGAATACCATGCAGGCAGGGGAAAGAGAAATATCAGCAAAAGGTACGATTCTTGCATCGTGCCAGCCCTTTTCAGTACTGTAATCCATAATAAACATATGGTCGGTGAATATTTTGCCGAAGCCAAGTGCGCCTGTGGGCTTTGCCTTCGGTGTAGTGGTAAGTGTTTTAGTGATCTGCATTTGAGTATATCCTTTCAATATATAAACCTATTTGTTAATTATACAACCACTTTTATCTGTTTTCAAGAGTTTTCCCAAATAATTTGCATTTTGGAATATTGATGTCATAAATATGTCGTAAAATATGCATGAGCGTTCACAATTGTTTAACATTATTTAATATTCAGTTCATAATTGGGGTGTATACTCGCAAATGGAATTATTTGAATGTTTAATGGAGGAAACTGCTTTTGGCCGGTATGAATAGCGTCATCACGCAGCTCAAAAAACATAGAATAACTATAATTTCGATACTTGCGTTTGCCGTTGCTTTCGGTTGCATCTTCGCATTTGCGGGAAATAAAAACGAAAGCGCGTCGATTTCTGATGAGGAATTGCTTGTAAGCGGCGCGCAGTCATCTGCAGAATCGGAAAGCGCAAACTCCGAAGCAGAGCTTTTGGAAGGTATCGGAATTTACGTAGACGGATATCTTGTTGCAGCCGTTGATGATGAAGCATCAGCTCAGCAGGCAATCGACAGTGTTCTTTCCTTTAGAATTCTTTCCTTGGGTATTGATCCTGATGCTGTTTGTGCTTTTACAAATGAAATTGAATATGTATCGGGCAAATACGCTCCCGAAGCGTTCGTCGATGATAACGAAATAGCAACGCTGCTCGGTATGAAGAATAAGCACGAATTTTCTACTTCGGTTCTTGATTACAGCGGCGAACTTCTTCCTGTTAAGCTTTCGGTTCGTTCGACTCTTAATTTCAGTCAGACTGTTGTTATAGAGCATCCAGTAAAAACTGTTTATACCGATTCTATACGTGACGGTGTTGTTAACGTAGTTACAAAGGGTTACGACGGCGGAGGCACGGAAACCTACGAGGTAATTTGTGTAGACGGTGTCGAAATTTCCCGAACTGTATTATCTCTTGATGTTACTATTGAACCCTCCCCTGAGGTGATTCGTATCGGTACCTGCTCGGATGGTATGAACGTTGCTACTCACGGTGACTTCATCAAGCCCTATGATGGCATCGTAACCTCCTATATGGGTCCCAGATGGGGACGTACTCATAACGGTATAGATATTGCTGATAGCGAATGCAACGGCGCACCTGCGGTTGCGGCAGCAGACGGTATCGTTATCAGAGCCGATTGGTACGGAGGATACGGCAACTGTGTTATTATAGACCACGGTAATGGTGTTCAAACGCTTTACGCTCACTTCAAATCACTTACTGTCTCGGTTGGCGACGTTGTTAAAGCAGGTGATGTAGTTGGAAAGATCGGTTCTACCGGTAATTCGACCGGACCTCACCTCCACTTTGAAGTTCACGTAGATGGCGAAATAGTAAATCCTCTCATCTTTGTAGATTACGAATAATTAATATAAACCGTGCCTCTTAATGAAGCACGGTTTTTTATTGCAAAAAAAGTGATGCATATTTCAGCATCACTTTCTTTATATCAATTTAAGCAACAACCGCCGCAACAGGTCCTTGGCAGTCACCTGCAAGGAGCAGAGTAAGCAGGAAAATTATCTGAACGGTTATGAAAATTATACCGCCTTTTATGGTAGGCTTTTTGATACGAATATTAAGTATAAATCCAATAGCCAAAAGCAAAAGGCAGATTCTGAAGAACCAAATCGATAAGCTCGCAGGCATAAACGTTGTCAATACGAAGAGGAACGTGATAACCAGTGTGGACATCGGAATAGGAACTCCACGGAACGTCTTAACGGGCTTGCCGGGATTTGCATTTGCAAGAGTGTTGAAATAGGAAAGTCTGATGACACCGCAGAGAATGAACATACAATAAATGAAGATGTCGAATCCACCGTCAAAGCCGAACGAATAAGCTATGAAGCAGGGCGTTACACCGAAGCTTATAGCGTCGCAAAGGCTATCAAGCTGTATACCGTAGAACTTTTGCTTAGCCGTACGGTTTGGGGTTGATCTTGCGATCTTACCGTCGAAGGTGTCGCATAACAGCGAGAGGAAAAGCATATAAAGCGCAAACTTGATGTTTCCGTTCGCCGCTAAAAAGCAGGACGCGATTGCCGAGATAAGACCGAACATTGTAACAGCGTTCGCTAAAGAATAGTATCCGATAAACATAATATCCTCCAAAATCATTTATATCTGTCGATGCTTTTAAGCTCGCAGTATAATTTTTTGTAGCTTTCGTGTCGATTCGCGGAAATATCTCCTCTTTCGACAGCATAGAGTATGCCGCATTCTGTTTCTTTTGTGTGAGTGCAATCGGCATATTTGCATTCTTTTTCATATGCTTCAAATTCGGGGAATAGGGAATGAAGCTCCTTGTGGTCGATCGAGCAATACAGCTCGGTGTTTACGGCAGTGAAGCCGGGCGTATCTGCAAGATAAGTATTGCTACCCAAAGCAAATAGCTCCGTGGTACGCGTGGTGTTCTTTCCGCGAGCGATTTTCTCGGAAAGCTCACCAGTTTCGCGTTTTAAATGTGGATATAATGCGTTTATAAGTGTGGATTTTCCAACCCCCGAGGCTCCGCAGAGCACGCAGATTTTTCCGCTTAATAAGCTTTTTACATCTTCTATGCCGTAGCCGTCCTCAGAGCTTGTTATAAGCACCTTGAAATCGGTTTTTGCATATACCTCGGATATCTCGCTGTGATCAGCAAGATCGCTTTTAGAAACAATTATAGCGCATTCTATGTCGCTTTTCTTTGCGATGACTGTAAGAAGATCAATGTTGTAAAGATAAGGCACAGGATCCTTTGGGGCAACGACCATTGCTAAAAGGTCGATATTAGCAACGGGCGGACGGATCAAAAAGTTTTTTCGCGGAAGCATTGATGTAATGAATCCGTTGCCGTCGCCGTTGTCACGGAAAATAACACGGTCGCCCGCCAGAAGCTTGCCGTCGTATTTACGTATCTTTGTACCTGAACGGCATGCATATTTGATTCCGTCTGATTCAACCGAATATAGCCCGTTTTTGCCCGAAAGTATCAAACCCTCTTTTTCGACAATACTCAAGGAAGAACCTCCGTGTCGGACGTGTCGGGAGTTTCAGACGTATCTGGAAGAGTCGGATCGGACGTGTCACCCGGAACGTCGGGGTTGATCCCACCTTGCGTGCTGTCAGTGTATTTGATAATAATAACATTTACGTTGTATATGTACGGAGTGAGTATAGAGCCTTCGGATAGGCTTTGATATACTATAAAGTCAGTACCGGGATCAGCACCTATTGGCATGCTTGTGCAGTTGTGCTGCTCTAATTTACCAAGACAGTCAGAAAGCGAAACCGAGTTGGCACAAATAAAATCGATGTTAGTTTTCATGCTGCTGTCAGCAGAGTAGTAGAAGTAATTAACGTTGATAACTCTGCCTGCTGCAATCGATAACGCGGTTTTTGCGTTTTCAAGTGAATATCCGATAAGATTAGGCATCAATGCACCGACGTAAGGTGCTTTTACGTATAGTGTAACAATGGTTCCTGCATCTGCTACGGTGCCTGCGGTAATGCTCTGATCAAATACCGTATTGTCACCGTCGGGCATTTGCTGTTCAACTATCTCTACCGTGAATTTTGCATATTGCGCATAACGCTTTGCAAGATCCTTATCCATACCGATAAGGTTGGGAAGCGCGGCGGTGTAGTTGGTCTTCGATTTGGTGCAGTATTTAAGAACAACGGTCTGACCCACCTTTAAGGTGACACCCTCAGCGTTGACCATTTCGCCGTTGCTGTTCTGGTATTCGACCGAAATTACCTGATTATCGTAAACGTAGGGGTTTTCGGGGAACATAACCTCTTCGAAATTTACTACAAGACCCAATGATTCGAGCGTTACCTCTGCGTTTTTCTTCGATAAGCCGGTAAGCTCGGGTACTTCGACGATGCTTGAAACGTTAACGGTTATAGAGTCAAAGTAGTAAATATCGTTATCGTTGGGCTTGCCGGTATCATAGGGTTGGGGATCGGTAGCGATTATGGTGTTGTTTTCAACGTCATCGTTGGAAACCCATACGATATCCTCTTCATCCACCATGAATATTTTGCCTTCAACAAGGTATCCCTTTGTAACCAAAAGATCCTCGTTAAATGTAGAACCGACAATATTGGGGTATTGAACGAGTCTGCGCTTTTCTTCATCGTCCTGCTCGTTCTTGCTGTTTATCAAATCAACAAAAAGCATTAAAGCGATAACAACTGCAACCAGTAAGAATGAGAGCGTGACACCGGAAATTATCGGTGACATAGATCTGCTTACTTTTTTCTTTTTAGCGGGCTTTTTGCCCTTCACGGTCTTTGCAGGAGTATTCTTTTCTTTTGCCTTTGATTTTTTCTTGCCTAACGACGATGCCATTTCTTCTTCATTGTATGGCTCGAGCTCGGCTGTATCGATCATATCTATCGAAATGACACTGCTTTTTCCGATAGGATCGCTTTCGTCAAGAACAGCGGTGTCCATAGCAAAAATCACGTCGGGATTGCGGAGCACCCATTCAAGTGCTTTTGCCATAGTATGAGCAGATTGGAATCTGTCGGACGGCGACTTTTCCATTGCCTTAAGGATTATCTGCGCAACTCCGACCGGGATATTCAGAACGATATCGCGCGGATGTACGGGTTCATCATTTACCTGCATCATCGCAACGTCCATGGGCGTTTCCGCAACGAAGGGAAGTGTTCCCGTAACAGCCTCGTAAAGCATAATACCGACGGAATAAATATCAGAGTAATAATCAGTGTCCTGACCGCAGGCCTGCTCGGGTGAGATGTAGTATACCGTACCGATGGCCTTTTCGTCCTTTTGCTCTAGCATCGAATTGGGAAGCTTTGCGATACCGAAGTCGGTAACCTTAATGTCTCCGTTTTTCATCAGAATGACATTTTGCGGTTTGATATCGCGGTGGATAATACCCTTGCTGTGGGCATGCTCGAGTGCGCGAAGAATCTGCAACGTGTAAATGCACGCCTCTTTCCAATCGATCGCGCCTTTGTTGTCAAGATATTCTCGCAACGTGATGCCGTCGAGATATTCCATAACGATATATTTGATGTCGGGATAGATGGCGACATCATAAACGCTTACGATATTCTTGTTGGAAAGCATAGCAACGGCCTTGGATTCGTCAATGAATCTTGCCTCGGCCTGTTCGTTGCCGTTGTATTCGTCGTTAAGGATTTTAATAGCAACGATGCGGTTCATGACGAGGTCCTGCGCCTTGAGAACACATGCCATACCGCCCATGCCCGCAAGCTCGAGGATCTTATATCTGCCGTCGAGTACCTTTCCGACCAAACCTTCGTATTTGTTCATGTTGTTTTTCCTTTCGTGCGCTTTGTTATAAGGACTAATCACAATCCCCTGCGATGAGAACCGCGGTGATGTTATCGAGTCCGCCGCCATTATTGGCTTCGGCAATAAGTCTTTCGACACGTGCCTTGTATGAAGGCGGCTTTGTAATATATGCGCCGGAGATTATCTCTCCGATACGTTGGTCGCTTACGTGGTTAGTGAGCCCGTCTGTGCAGAGCAACAAACGATCGTAGCTGTCGATTCTGAAGTTATCAAACTCGACTTTTTCGTTTACGCCCAATGCTCTTAAAATGATATTTTTATTCGGATGCTCAGCAGCCTCATCAGGCTTGATTTCGCCCTTGTCGATAAGGTACTGAACAAATGAATGATCCTTGGATATTTGCTTCAAAACACCGTCTCGCTGACAGTATAGTCTGCTGTCGCCTATATTTACTCCGTACGTGCCGTTCAAGCATATGAGTATGGCGACAAGTGTTGTTCCCATGCCTTCGAGCTCGTCATCGGCAAGCGACTTTTTGTAGACTGCGGTATTTGCTTCATCAATAGCAAGCTTTAATAATCGTTTTATGGATTTTTCGTCAAAATCGTCTGCACTGTTGGCGGCGAACGCCTTTTTAATTACGGATGCAAAGGTTTTAACGGCGAGACCGCTTGCCACGTTACCGCCCTTTGCACCGCCCATACCGTCGCATACGACGGCACAGAAATATCCATCCTTGGAGAAAACGGCGTAGCTGTCCTGGTTGCATTTGCGTTTTATTCCAACGTCGGTTTTTCCGCCGTATTTCATAGAGGTTCGTCCTTAAAGATTATTGATTCTTGTCTTCGGCACGGAGCTGTCCGCAGGATGCGTTTATATCTGCACCGAGCTTGCGTCGTACCGTTACGTTTATTTTATATGTTTCAACCGTTTCTGTAAATACCTTTATGGCATTTTTTTCGCTTCTTTGGAAGTTTTTTTCCTTTATAGGGTTAACCGGAATAAGATTCAAATGACATATCATTCCGGAAAGCAGACGTCCCAGTTCGTGTGCATTTTCTTTCGAATCGTTTACTCCTGCAATAAGTGCGTATTCAAAGGATATACGCCTTCCGGTTTTGTCAATATATCGTCTGCAAGCAGTTAAAAGCTCTTTTATGGAATATCTGTTTGCGATCGGCATGGTCTGCCTGCGTATTTCGTCATTCGGAGCGTGGAGTGAAATCGAAAGTGTAATGGGCAATCCCTCGTCGGCAAGTCTGTCTATTTTATCTACAAGACCGCAGGTCGATAGGGAAATATGCCGAAGTCCTACGTTAAGTCCGCTTTCGTGGTTGATCAGACGTAAGAATTTCATTACGTTGTCGTAATTATCCAAAGGCTCGCCCATACCCATAAGCACCACGTTAGATACGCGCTCGTCGAGATCTCGTTCTGCCTCAATGATCTGTAAAAGCATTTCGGACGGTGCGAGCGAGCGAACGAGACCTGCTTTGGTAGATGCGCAGAACGCACATCCCATGCGACAACCGACCTGCGTTGAAATGCACATCGTGTTGCCGTGATGATAGCGCATAAATACGCTTTCAACGGTTTCACCGTCGTGAAGCTCGTATAGATATTTCACCGTGCCGTCGATAGCAGAAACTAATTTGCGCTTGATTTTTGCCGTAGGGATAAAGGCTTCTTCATCAAGCTTGTCACGGAACGCCTTGGGGAGCGACGAAAATTCCGAAAAATTCCTATTTCCTTTGTAAAGACCCTCGAAAATCTGTTTTCCTCGGTATTTGGGTTGATTAAGCGATTCGCAAAACGCGCCCAATTCCTCGGGAAACATCGAAAGCACGTCAGCCTTCATTTTTATTTCTCCCGTATGATTTTTGCCATATAAAACCCTTCCTTTTCGTTTCCGTAAGGAAGACAGGTTTTTTCATATATGAGCTTGAAATGTTCGTTTTTATCAATAAATCCGTGCACTATATCCTCATTTTCAAGCTTGTTTATCGAGCAGGTAGAGTATACCATGATACCACCTGTTTTAAGATATTTTGACGCAGATTCTATTATCGCCGCCTGAGTCGGGTATAGACCTCTGAACTCCGCGGGCGATTTGTATTTGATTTCGGGCTTGCTGCCCATAACGCCGGTTCCGCTGCAGGGGACGTCACATATAATTCTGTCGGCAATTCCTATCAAATCCTCACGCGCCGTCCGTCCGTCCTGATTCGCCGTGGTGATAATGCTTATGCCGAGCCGCGATGCGCTCTTTTCGATAAGCGGAAGCTTTTTTGCGTGTATATCAAAGGAATAAATTTTTCCCTTGTTATCCATATCTAACGCCGCGCCCAAGCTTTTTCCGCCGGGGCATGCACAAACGTCTATGACCGTATTACCGGGCTGCGCCTCTAATAGCTCGACGGCTTTTTGCGATGCAAGCCCTTGAATATAAAATTGACCGTTATCTATAAAGCTAAGCGCGTTTGCAATATTGGTACAAATAACAGTTTTTTTGCTTAAAACCGTTCCGTTTGTTGCTTTTGCGACGGTTTCGGCGTCGGATTTTAAGGTGTTTACGCGTAACGCGTTTTCGCTTTTTTTAAAAAAAGCATTAAAAATATGCTCGTATTCTACAGGGTACTGCGATTTGATAAGCGAAAATAACTCTTTGTTTACCGAATATTTAATGTGTTCATCTGCATGTTCGATGCTGTCTTTAATATCCGTGATGCCGCGGCATACGTTTCGTAAAACTGCGTTGACAAATCCCGATACGTTTTTACCGAATAAATCCTTGGCAATCTTAACCGTTTCGTCGCAAACGGCGTTGTCGGGTACGCGGTCCATGTAAAGTATCTGATATACACCGGTCATCAACAGAAGCTTTACATCGGATTTTGTATCGTTTTTGATAAAGCTGTTCAGTACGAATTCAAGCGTGAGTCTTCTTTCGAGCGTACCTAACGTAATGCTTTCGGCAAAAGCACGGTCTATGCCCTTTAAATCTTCGGCGAATTCTATAAGATTTGAGTATGCACCGCCAAAAATACGTTTAATTGCGTTGTAGGCGGCAAGTCTTGCTTTATCGCTCATTTACTTTTATACCGATCTCAATTTTGTTTCCGCGGAGATAACTTGCGGCATCGCATACGCCTTTGCCCTCTGGGCAAAGCTGTGTAATAATAACGCTTCCTTCAGCGCAGGCGATTTCGATACCGCCCTTGTCGGTGGAAAGAATAGTGCCATGTTCTGCGGAACCGTTGCCAAGTATTGCATTTCTTGCCTTTATACGCTTGCCGCGCAGGAAGAAGAACGAGCCGGGGAAGGGGGATAATCCTCTTATGCGGTTTCGTACTGCAACAGCCGTTTCGTTGAAGGTAAGGTATGCATCGTCGTTACCGATTTTTGCGGCGTAGGTGGCTTGTTCGGTGTCTTGCGCTTCTCTCGGAATGCTTCCGCTTTCTGCAATGGAGATGAATTCCTTCAATGCTTCCTTGCTGCATTCCATAAGTGCATCGTGATATTCGCCCGCACACCATTCATCCTTGATCTCAATTTCTTTTTTCAAAATAATGTCGCCCGTGTCCATGCCTACGTCCATAAACATAATGGTCACGCCGCCAATGGTATCGCCGTTCATAATGGCACGGTTTATGGGGGCCGCACCGCGAAGCTCGGGGAGAAGAGATGCGTGGACGTTTATACAGCCGAGCTTGGGTATGTCGAGAATTCGCTTTGAAAGAATTCTGCCGTACGCTGTTACTATAAAAAGGTCGGCGTTTGTATCCTCAAGAGCTTTAATTACGTCCTCGTCCTTCAAGGAGGTGGGGGAAATAACCGCAGTGCCTTTTGAAAGCGCGTATTGCTTTACTTCGGAGGGGGTAAGCGTGTAGCCGCGTCCCTTGGGTCTGTCGGGCTGTGTTACGACTAACACTACCTCGTGACCCGATTCATATATTGCCTCGAGTGAGGAAACCGCAAACTCGGGCGTGCCCATAAAAACGATTTTCATTCTTCGTCCTCGATTTCGTCGGCATCGTAGACCTCGATGGCTCTGTCAATGTATAATGTACCGTCAAGATGATCCAATTCATGACAGAAACATCTCGCCATAAGCTCTGTGCCCTCCACTTCGTAAACGTTGCCGTTTCTGTCGGTGGCGCGTACCTTAACCCAAGCAGGACGCTTTACAAGACCGTACTTTTCGGGTACCGAAAGACAAGCCTCAATTTCCTCCTGCTTGCCCTTGGTGGCAACGATTTCGGGGTTGATCATTTCGTATTTCTTGTCGCCTATCTCAACGATAACGATTCTTCTGAGTACGCCTACCTGAGGTGCGGCAAGACCGACACCCTGAGCTTTTTCGAGCGTGTCGTGCATATCGTCAAGAAGTGTAAGTATTCTCGGTGTGATTTCTTCAACGGGTCTGCACTTCTTTCGAAGCGTTTCATCGCCCTCTTTGAGAATGTTTAAAATAGCCATATGTGTCCTCCTAAATAAGAGTGGGGTTCACGTCAAGGTCGAATTTTACTCCCTTTGGAGAAGCTGTCAGACCTTCTTTGTATAGCGCGGATAAAAACTCGCGTGCTCGTGCGCTGTCCTTGTACTTTATAATAATGCGCTGACGGAACCTGCCCATTACTTTGTAAACTCCGTTTTTGAACGGACCGAATTTTATTATTTTAATATCTTTGAATTCTTTATCGTATTTCGAAAGCAAAATTGTGTCAAATCTGCGCGCAAACGCTTCGCACTCCGATTCGGAAACCGACGCAAAACCAAACACCGCCATCGAGCAAAACGGCGGAAATACAACGGCTTTTCTTAAGCGTATCTCGCTTTCGTAGAATTTTTCATAATTTTGTGTTGCGGCAAGCCTTAACGTTTCGTTTTCGGGATTATATGTCTGCAAGATTGCTTTTCCTTTACCGCCTGCGCGTCCCGCACGTCCCACAAGCTGTGCAATAAGAGAAAACGTGCGCTCGCCTGCACGGAAATCATCCATATAAAGCGAATTGTCGATGGAAACCGCACTTGCGAGCTTGACTCCGGGGAAGTCCAAGCCTTTGGAAATCATCTGCGTGCCTATAAGAACATCGCTTTCACGGTTGGCAAATTCCTCGATAAGCTTATCGTGCGAGAATTTTCCTCCGGTAGTGTCAGAATCCATTCGCGTTATTTTAAGCTCGGAAAAATCGCTCTCGAGCTCGTCTTGAAGCTTCTGGGTTCCAAATCCCGAATATCCGATTTTGTTGCCGCCGCAGGTTGGGCATTGTGAGGGAAGAGACACTGTGTATCCGCAATAATGACAGGATAAACGCTTTCCGCCTCGCCTGTTTCCCTCGTAAGCGTGGTGAGTGAGTGATACCGAGCAGTTCGGACAAGTAAAAACATAGCCGCATTCTCTGCAGGAAATGTGGGAGTTGAAGCCGCGGCGATTTACAAAGAGCAAAGCCTGTTCGTCGTTTGCCTTTATTGCTTTCAATTCGTACGATAAGCGTGTGCCTATCATCTTTTCCGAAAACCGTGTCGGATCCTCGCGAAGATCCTCAATGATCACCTCGGGAAGCTCGCTTCCGCCGTAACGATTATTGAGTGTGAAAAGGGAATATATTCCTTTTTTTGCTTTGTAAAAGCTTTCGATCGAGGGTGTGGCAGATGCAAGGAGCAATAATGCATTCGCCTCGACGCATCTGAAGCGAGCGACGTCTATAGCGTTGTATTTGGGTTGCATTTCACTTTTATATGTGTGCGCCTGCTCCTCATCAATAGCGACCATACCCAAATTCTTAAACGGCGCAAATATTGCACTTCGTGTGCCAATAACAATGTCTATTTCGCCGCTTTGGATTTTCCTGTAGGTGTCTGTACGTTCGCCGACGGACAGCATCGAATGTATAACTGCCAGGCGTTCGCCGAATGCCGCCGCATACGCTTTAACAGCCTGCGATGCAAGTCCTATCTCGGGAACGAGAATAATAACCTGCTTGCTGTCGGCAATGACACTCTTTGCGGTTTCGGTTATAACTCTTGTCTTTCCGCTTCCTGTAACACCAAAAAGCAAAGCCGCCTTCGCTTCCTTTGCCTTGGAAAGCTCTGTGAGCCCGTCAACAACATTTCTTTGCTCATCGGAAAGATGATATTCACCCTCAGGCTCGACGTTGCTGAAATTGTATGCTTCGCGGAAAAAAGTCGTATCGCGTTTTTCGACGTATCCCTTTTTAACAAGAGCGTTTACAATAGCGGATGAATAACCGCCCAACTCCTCGATCTCGCGCATTGTAGCGGCGGGGAAGTGTGTCAGAAGACTTATAAGTCCCTTCTGCTTTTCGGTAAGACCTTCGCCTGTTTCGCAAAGCGCATTGGCTTCTTCTGTCGGAATGGTGAGCGTATAGGTGTGAAGATTCTTTTCGTTCAGTTTTTCCGGCACGCGTGTGTCGCGTACGATGTACCCGCTTTTTGTAAGCGACGATAAAAGCTTTTTGCATTCCTCGCCGAACTCATTTACCAGTTCACGCTCGTTGCAAGCACCGTTTAGCTTGATGTGTCTAAATAAAACCTCAGCCGAGCTGTTGAGCCTATCGACGCTTTTATCGCTTACCGCTTCGTAAACGGTTTCGCTTCCGAGATTTACGCCGGGCGGTATAACCGTGCGAAAAGCACTTCCGAATGTACAGAAAAAGCGCTCCTTCATAAACGTACAGGTGCGGATGAGGTCTTCGGGCACTTCAAACGGGTAAGCCAAAATACTGTCGATCGATTTGCAGTGCGGATAATCCGAAGACTCCGCAAAACCGCATACGACGGCACTAACTCTTTTGTTTGAATTGCCGAAAGGCACGACCGCCACCGAACCGATTTTAATTTCGTCACGGAGATTTTCCGGCACGAAATAACTGTATTCTCTGTCAATACCGTAATTTATATCGGTTATGTGTACGAAGGCATACGCTTTCTTCATTTTATTCGGTAACTATGGTATATTCGCCGTCGTAAAGCTTCTGAACGGCTACCGATACGGGCTTTTCGGTAAGGAGAATATCGTTTTCGTACTTATTGTCCTTGGAGAAGCGATCGGTTTCCAATCTGCGTCTTTCTTCAAGCTCACGCTCGTCGTTTGCTTTGTCGATAAGGTGGCGTGCGCATTTAGCGGTTGCAATAACAAGCTTGTAGCGGTTCACTTTATCGTTGGTAAGGTCCTGAACGTTGGGATAAAGCATCATAATGTGATTACCTCTTTATTTTTGAAAATTAATTACACGATTCAATGGTTTTGATTATTACTTCGGGCTCTTCTGCGGAGCATATTATGTGGTCGCTGTCGGTTACAAGAACCGATTTGGTCTTTTTTCCGCAACTGACGTCAATCATTCTGCCTGCGTTTTTTGCATCTTGTATCAAGCGTCTTACGGGTAACGAATCAGGCGATACCACCGAAATAATACGCTCGCAGTTTATATAGTTGCCAAATCCCGCATCAATAAGCTTCATAGACTCGGCCTCCTATTCAATGTTCTGTATCTGCTCGCGGATCTTTTCAACGTAGCTTTTCGCTTCGATGACCTGCTTCGCTATCTCGCTGTCGTTGCATTTCGAGCCAATGGTGTTTACCTCGCGGTTCATTTCCTGAACAAGAAAATCAAGCTTTCTGCCCACGGGTGCGTTTTCTTTAAGTATCTTGCGAAATTGTGTGAAGTGCGAATCAAGCCTTGCAAGCTCCTCGCTGATGTCAGCCTTGTCGGCAAATACCGCACATTCCGTAAGCAAGCGAGATTCGTCGTAATTGGCACCGTCCAAAAGCTCGCGAATGCGTGCCTTCATCTTTTCGTTATTTTCCTTTACCGATTCGGGCGCTCTTAACGCGATGCTTGCACGAATGCCTTCTAAAACCTCAAGATGAGAAATAAGGTCTGCTTCGAGCTTTGCACCCTCCGCTTCTCTCATAGCCGTGAAACCGTCAAATGCCTTTTCCATAACGGTCAAAAGTGCGTTTCCTGCGGCTTCGGTGTCTTCTTCGGGACGGGTCTGAACGAATACTTCGTTTCTGCCGGCAACTGTTTGTATCGTAACGTCGCCGCCTAATGAGTATCTGTCCTTGATGTCACGGAGAAGCGCAACGTAACTTTCGAGAAACTTTTCGTTTACCGAAAGGCCGTTATCATCACCCTGAATGTTGTCGATCGAGATGTATATATCCAATTTGCCACGCGAAACACGACTCGAAGCGTACTGCTTGACCTTGTCCTCAAGCGCGGAATAAAGTCTGCCTAATTTTATGTTAGTGTCGAGGTAGCGGCTGTTTACCGACTTGACCTCGCACAGTATGTCGCGGCCGTCTATCACCTCACGGTGGCGTCCGTAGCCGGTCATGCTCTTTATCATATAGGACCTCCGGAAAAAATATCATATAATTATATCACGCGTGTTTAAATTTGTCAACTACCGTCTTCTGAAAAGCATCGGTTTTATACGTACTGCATAGGTAACGGCTATGCGCTCCAAAGCGAAATCATATACGAGGAAGGTAATGTTCGAAAGCGCGTAAATTATAACACCGAACCCAATAAAACTTTCATCAATACCGAAAAAGTATGTGGATACGTATACCAGTACGGTTAATAATGCGTTGAACACGGTAATGCGCACAAGGTATGAAAACCATATGGGCTTAATGCGGTTTAAGGGTTGCTTGATAATCGGATAAAACCCTGCAAAAAGCATAAATATCAAAGCTGCCGTTTTATTCGGAAGCAATAGCATGGAAAGCAGAGAAGCGCCAGCATAAACACCCATAGCCCAGCTTTTTCCGAGCTCTATCAAGGCGATGAGAATTATTATGCTGCCCAATGCCGCCGCACTTAAGTCGAGTGTTTGAAATAAAGAACCAACAAATAAAAACACTACTGCCAATGCAGTCAAAATTCCCGCAATGGCAATTTTTTTTGCTTTTTTCATATCAACAGCAGCGTATCAGGTCGCCGCCCATACATTCGCAACAGCAGTCAGCACAGAGCAATCCTTGACAAACGTCACATCCGGTACACCCGCTCGTGTTAGTATTCATGCCTGCATAAGGACTCGAATATGCGCCGCCGTTCAACCTCTGCTGAGCGGCACGGTATTCACGGTTGTAGGGATCCATTTGGCAAGCGATGTTGATTTCGTTTCTTGCATCCTGAAGCCAACCCTTGCGGTAGAAGATCAGCCCCATAAGGAAATGCCATTCTGCGTTGCGTTCGCCGGCGGACATACCGTTAAGAACAGCTTCCGCCTCGTCGATGCGGTTAGCGTTGATAAGCCTGCGTACGCGAACGAATCCGTTATCACCGTTATAGGAATTAGAGCTGTTATTGCTATTATAGTTTGTGTTGCCCGAATAACCGTTAGCACGTTGCTTCTGAATTGTGTCGTAAGCTTCGTTGATGGCTTTCATTTTTTCAGCCGCAAGATCCTTTAAGGGGTTATCGACGTAGTTATCGGGATGATACTGCTTTGCGAGCTTTCGGTACGCTTTCTTTATCTCCTCGTCGGATGCGTTTTCCGAAACTCCCAATACTTCATAAGGGTTGGTCATATTTTGCTTTTCCTTTCGATAATGCGCGCTACGGCGGCTCTTCCGCCGAGCTCTGTTATGTTAAATATTATTCTGTCTATACCATTCATCGGCTCGTGAACCGCAAGAGCATAGGCGTGTGAAAATGCGTTCAAGCTGTCAAACAGCGTTTCTTTAATAGCTTCGACATCGTTCATAGCGTTTTCAGCACTTCCGTAGCGGAGAAGAAGCGGATTATAATTGCCGCTTTTTTCATCGCTTTCCATATCGTCGAATGCATCAGCTATATATATAAATCTGCCTATGTGATATCCACAGTCCTCGGCTATGCGTTTTTTTGCTCCTTCAAGCCCGTATGAAGCGATTTTCTTCACCATTGCGGCAAATCCGTCTGCGGCGCGGTCAAGGGATGAGCATTGTGATTTCTCCGCTTCATCCGTGGCTGAAAGGCCGTCAACGACGATATCCTGAAGACCCTCAAATTTATCGGATTTCAGGTTGATATGGCTGAATATGGGCTTGACAGCCTTTTTTATAAGACGCTTAAGGCCCTTTTCATCCTTTATGTCATCCAAAAGCTTTCCGTACGTAAGGTGACCAAATGCAGAGCATACAAACGAATAGCTTTCATCAGCACAGGTGCAGTTCTTTTTGCGTAGATTATAAGGGCAACGCTTTTTTTGAACGCAAACCGATTCGTCGGTCAACGACATTCGTAATAAAGCAAGTAATACGAAATCGTAGTTTAAAAGCCAACGTGTTAAATGCGATATGTTTTTTCCGCCGTATCGGCATAAACCGCAATAGGTTGCGGAATAAAATTCGCTGTCCTTAACATAGAGCTCGGCCTTGACAGGCCTGATATAACCGAACATCGTGCCTCCGTGATTGTATAATAATACAGAAACAATTATACCATTACTTTCAGTAAAAGACAAGCGAAAGCGAAAAAAAGAAATTGACAATTTGCTAATTTTTTGCAAAAAAAGTAAAACAAAAAAGTAAATTTGCATATTTTAGCGTATATATTCTTGTAAAACAAAATCGTGAGGGTGATATTTATGATGAAAGAAGGCACTTTTGCATTTGAAGAAGCGTTTCTTTGCAAAGAGGCGTTTCGTGTAAAGGATACTCGCGGAAGATTACGTCCGGTCGAGGATTGTCCTGTCCGTACCGAGTTTCAACGCGATCGCGACCGTATTACTCACTGTAAAAGCTTTCGTCGCTTGATGCATAAAATGCAGGTGTTTTTAGCACCCGAGGGCGATCATTACCGTACTCGCCTTACGCATACGCTTGAGGTTGTTCAGATCGCTCGTACAATTGCACGTGCGTTACGTCTTAACGAGGATCTTACCGAAGCTGCGGCGTTGGGCCACGATCTCGGACACACTCCGTTCGGTCATTCGGGAGAAAGAGCGCTCGATTCTCTTCTTCCCGGCGGATTCAGACATAACGAGCAAAGCCTGCGCATCGTTGATTTTCTCGAAAACGAAGGCAATGGCTTGAATCTTACGTACGAGGTACGCGACGGCATACTCTGCCATACGGGAGATAAACCGGCATCCACTTTAGAGGGAAGGATCATAAAGATTGCCGATAGAATTGCGTATATAAATCACGATATTGATGATGCTGTCCGCGCCGGAGTTTTGCGCATTGACGATATCCCCAAGGACGTCTTGGATATCCTCGGTTATACTCACGGAGTAAGAATTACCAATCTCGTTCAGGCGGCTATAAACCACGGCATAGAAAACGGAATTGGCCTTGTGGAGCCGTATTACTCGGCTATGGATAAGCTTCGTGACTTTATGTTTGATGCCGTATATCGCGACAAGGTTACCAAGAGCGAGGACAATAAGGTTATAAATATGATTACGTTCCTGTTCGAACATTTTTCAGCTCACCCCGAAAGTATTCCAAAGGAATATATGAAATATGCCGAGCGTGACGGAATCAGCATCGTAACAGCCGATTTTATCGCAGGTATGACCGACAGATATGCATTAGGCTGCTTTAACGAGCTTTTTGTGCCGAAGGTTTGGCAGTATAAATAGTTTTTGTTCGATTTTATGAAAGGAGGAAATACGATGGCGTTTACGCGTGAATTTTTGGAAGAACTGAAAATGCGTAACAGCATCGAGGAGGTTATCGGAAGAACCGTTACTTTAAGACGTGCGGGCAGTAATCTTGTCGGACGTTGTCCGTTCCATAGCGAGCGTACGCCGTCATTTACGGTATTTCCTTCAACCTCAAGCTATTACTGCTTCGGCTGCGGCGCAGGCGGTGATGTCGTTACGTTCGTAATGCAGACAGAAAACCTCGAATATCGCGAGGCTATTGAGTTTTTGGCGAAGCGCGCAGGGATTAAAGTGGAAGAAAATTATGAAAAACGCTCGAATGAGCCGATTGTGCGCCGTGACAGACTGCTTGAGATAAATAAAGAAGCCGCAAGGTTTTTCTATAAAGCGCTCGTCGCTCCGCAGGGTGAGCAGGCAAGAACATACCTTGCGAAAAGAGAATTCAGCTCGACCACAATCAAACGCTTCGGTATCGGATATGCTCCCAATTCAGCCTTCGGACAAGCTCCGCTTTGTGATCATCTTATGGCAAAGGGCTTTACTCCGTTAGAAATTAAAACTGCGTTTTTGGGCGGCGAAAATAAAAAGGGCAGACTTTACGATATCTTCCGCAACCGTATAATGTTCCCTGTGTTCGATACCAACGGCGAGGTGGTAGCGTTCAGCGGACGACGACTTAACGAAGAGGATGAACGGAAATATATTAATACCTCCGATACCCCCGTATTCAAAAAAAGCCGAGTTCTTTTCGGCTTGAATATTGCTAAAAATACCGAATCAGGTACGTTGATACTTTGTGAAGGCTCGCCCGATGCTATAGCTCTGCATCAGGCAGGCTTTGATAACGCAATTGCGACGCTCGGTACTGCGATAACGTCTGAGCACGCAAGAATAATAGCACGCTTTTGCCGTACCGTTTATCTTGCATATGATATAGACAAAGCGGGCAGAAAAGCAACTTTAAAGGGTATCGATCTGCTTAATCAGGTAGGTGTCGATACAAAAATAATCAATCTCGGCACGGAAGCAAAGGACCCGGATGAATTTATCAAAAAGTTCGGTGCTAACGCATTCAGAGCAAAGCTAACCGGATCGTCCGGACAGATAGATTACCGCATAAACGAAATCATTTCACGCTTTGATGTTTCGATAGCCGAGGAAAAGCTTCGCGCTGTTTCTGAGGTGACCTCGTTTATTGCTTCTCTCGCCTCGCGTCCCGAGCGTGAGGTATATGCATCTCGTGCGGCACAGCAGCTTGGACTTACGTCAGAGGCTGTTCGAACAGAGGTTGAACGCCTGTATCAAAAGCAGGATAGCAAAGCAAAAAGAGAAATAGCACGTGCGGCACTCAGGGAGCAAAGCGGATACGGTGGCGGCGCAAACACCGATAAATTGCGCTTCTCGTCCGAAGCCTCTCATGAGGAATCGATATTGGGGCTGTTGCTTATCAGAAGCGATTTCGGTCCCGAAGCTCTGAAACGCTTGACAGAGGACGATTTTGCAACCTCGTTGAATAAAAAGATATTTAATTTATTCCGTGATGATTTTACAGAGGGCAGAGAAATACTTCTATCAAAGGACGGTGTGCTTACTGCGCGAGAAATAGGTGCTCTGGAAAATTGCAGAGCGTCCCGTCTTGAGCTTGGTGATATCACATTGGCCGCATTGAATTCGCATATAGACGCGTTGAAAACACTCCGCGAACGCAATGAATATGATAAAAAAATCGAATCGGATCCGGCAAGTGCGCTCGGTGAGTATTTGAATATGATAAAAAATAAAAAGTCTAACATACAGGAGGATAAAAATGGATAAGGATTTGTCCGGCTTTACTCAGGAACAGTTCGATGAAGCAAAGGAAAAAGGCACTATAAAGATTGCGACGATACTTGAAGCAGTCGCCGATTCCGACGTTTCTATCGAAAAAATTGAAAGGGTATGCGAAGCGCTTGAGCGTAACGGTATCGAGATTGCTGCCGAAAACGCAAGTGCTGTATTCGATATGTCCGAAGACGATATCGATAATGAGGAATTTGAGGAGTCACCCGAGGATGTTGATACGCTTCTTACTCAGGAGGGCGTTTCTATCGACGATCCCGTAAGAATGTATCTTAAGGAAATAGGTAAGGTTCCGCTTCTTTCGGCAGAAAAAGAGCTCGAATTGGCTAACAGAATGTCTCACGGCGATCTTGCCGCAAAGCAACAGCTCGTTGAAGCAAATCTTCGTCTTGTTGTTAGCATTGCGAAACGTTATGTAAACCGCGGTATGTTCTTCCTCGACCTCATTCAAGAGGGCAATTTGGGTCTTATGAAGGCGGCTGAAAAGTTCGACTACGGTAAGGGCTTTAAGTTCTCTACCTATGCTACCTGGTGGATCAGACAGGCAATTACCCGTGCTATCGCGGATCAGGCAAGAACCATAAGAATACCCGTTCATATGGTTGAAACTATTAATAAAGTACTCCGCGTTTCACGTCAGCTTCTTCAGGAAAAGGGAAGAGATCCTCTCGATGAAGAAATTGCAAAGGAAATGGATATGCCCGTCGATAAGGTTCGCGATATTTTGAAGATCGCGCAAGAGCCCGTTTCGCTCGAAATGCCTATCGGTGAAGAGGAGGATTCTCACCTTGGCGACTTTATCGCGGATGATAATACTCCCGCACCTGCCGATGCAGCCTCGTATCAGATGCTCCGTGAGCATCTTCTCGAGGTATTGCATACTCTCACTCCGCGTGAAGAGGCAGTGCTTAAATTGCGTTTCGGTCTTGAAGACGGCAGACCCCGTACGTTGGAAGAGGTTGGTAAGGTATTCGATATCACCCGTGAACGTATCCGTCAGATAGAGGCAAAGGCGTTGCGTAAGCTTCGTCATCCGAGCCGTTCCAAAAAATTAAAGGATTACCTTGAATAAGTCGCTTCAGAAAGGCATTTATAAATGAAAGAACAACTAGAGCTTATAAGAACAAATGCTGTGGCTGAAATTGAAGCTGCGGAGACCTCGTTAGAGGAAATCAGAATCAAATACCTCGGTAA
Source organism: Eubacteriales bacterium (assembly GCA_045593165.1). Taxonomy (GTDB): domain Bacteria; phylum Bacillota; class Clostridia; order Oscillospirales; family CAG-382; genus Coliplasma. The sequence goes on along the minus strand of JAZNWF010000071.1, from coordinate 16,282 downwards.
AAAGGGTGCACTCACCGCTATTCTTCGCGGTATGGGCTCACTCACTCCCGAGGAAAGACCTATAATCGGCGCTGTTGCAAACGAAGTAAGAAACTGCATTGAAAACGCACTCGAGGTTCGCGGCGCAGAGCTGAAAAAGCTTGAATTGGCGCGTAGTCTCGAGGCTGAAAAGCTTGACGTTACATATAACGCAGTTCCTGCAACCGCAGGTCATATTCACCCGATTACCGCGGCTATGAAGCGTATGACGAGCATCTTTATAGATATGGGATTCTCTGTTGTAGAGGGCCCCGAGGTAGAAACTGTTTATAATAACTTCGATGCGTTGAATGCACCTGCCGATCACCCCTCGCGTGATTTTCAGGATACGTTTTATATCACCGAAAACACTCTTTTGAGAACCCAAACGTCTCCTGTCCAGATACGTGCAATGCGTAATATGACACCTCCTATCCGTATCATTTCTCCCGGCAGAGTGTACAGAAGCGACGTTGCCGATGCATCGCATTCGCCTATGTTCCATCAGCTCGAGGGTCTTGTTATCGATAAGGGCATCACTATGGGCGATCTCAAGGGAATACTTTCGAAATTCGCAAAAACAATGTTTGGACCCGAAACCCAGACTCGTTTCCGTCCTCATAATTTCCCGTTCACCGAGCCTTCGGCAGAAGTTGACGTTTCCTGCTTCGTATGCGGCGGTAAGGGTTGCCGTCTGTGTAAGGGTGAGGGCTGGATGGAAATACTCGGCTCGGGTATGGTTCATCCCGAGGTTCTTCGCGCAGGCGGAATCGACCCCGAGGTTTATACCGGCTTTGCATTCGGTATGGGCGTAGAACGTGTTGCGATGGTTATGTCTGGCATAGACGATCTTCGTCTTATGTACGAAAATGACGCACGCTTCCTCAAGCAGTTTTAATCAAGGGAGGAACAGATAATGGAAGTATCACTTAATTGGCTTAAAGACTATGTAAATGTTCCCGAGGATATAAAGACCTTTTGCGATGGCATGACAATGTCCGGCACTAAAGTAGAAGGATATAAGGTTCTCGGAAGCGATATTGAAAACGTTGTTGTTGGCAGAATTATGTCAACCGAACCGCACCCCGATTCCGATCATCTTATCGTTTGCCAGATCGATGTTGGAAGTGAAGAAAAACTTCAAATTGTTACCGGCGCACAAAATGTCAAGGCGGGTGATATCGTTCCCGTGTGTCTCGACGGTGCAAAGCTTCCCGGCGGCAAAACCATAAAGACCGGCAAGCTCCGCGGTGTTGTTTCTCAAGGTATGCTATGCTCCTTGGGTGAACTCGGACTTACCGTAAATGATTTCCCCTATGCGATCGAGGACGGCATCTTCCTTTTGGAAGAGCAATGCAATCTCGGTGATGACATCCGTGACGTATGTAAGATTAACGATACCATCGTTGAATTTGAGCTTACCTTTAACCGTCCCGACTGTCTTTCCTATATAGGTATCGCGCGTGAGGTTGCAGCAACCTTTGGCGAAAAGGTAAACGTTCCCACCCCGAAGGTAGAAGAGGTCAAGGATGAAAGGGCAAGCGATTATATTAAGGTCAACGTGCTTAATAAGGAGCTTTGCCCCCGTTATACCGCGAGAGTTGTTAAAAACGTAAAAATTGCACCCTCGCCGCTTTGGCTTCGTGCAAAGCTTCGTGCCGCAGGCGTAAGGCCTATCAATAATATCGTCGATATTACTAACTATGTAATGCTTGAATACGGTCAGCCGATGCACGCGTTCGACTATGAATATATCAAGAGCCGCGAAATCAACGTTCGCAATGCAAATGAAGGCGAAGAAATCGTAACTCTCGACGGAATCACCCGTAAGCTCACTCCCGAAATGCTCGTTATCGCCGACGGTAGCCGTGCAGTCGCATTAGCAGGCGTAATGGGCGGCGAGAATAGCGAAATTCTCGATTCTACCACTACCGTTGTTTTTGAAAGTGCAAACTTTGCACGTGAAAGTATTCGTAAGACATCTAAAGCCGTTGGATTGCGTACCGATTCGTCCGCAAAGTTCGAAAAAGGACTTCCTGCTTGCAATACTCTTCCTGCAGTCGACCGTGCGGCAGAGCTTGTAGCACTTCTCGGATGCGGTGAGGTTGTTGAGGGCGTAATCGATATCAATAATGCAGATATAAATGAGCGTGTCGTAGCATACGACCGTGCAAAGGTAAACGCACTCCTAGGTACGAATATTTCCGATGAAGAAATGGATAAGCTTCTTTCTTCCGTTGAGCTTATCGCAGACGGCAAGGGCGGTCTTATTGTTCCTCCTTACAGAAGCGATATTGTCAATACCGCTGATATTGCAGAGGAAGTGGTTCGTCTCTACGGATTCGATAATATCGAGCCCACAATGTTCAAGGGCGAAGCGGATTTGGGCGGCAGATTGCCTCTCGAGGCGTTCCGCTATAACGTAAACGATGTTATGGCAGGCCTCGGCTATTGCGAATGCTGCACGTATTCGTTCGTTTCTCCGCATGCGCTCGATAAAATCAATATCCCCGCAGACAGTAATCTTCGCGATTTCATTAAGCTTATCAATCCGCTTGGCGAGGATACCTCGGTAATGCGTGCTCATCCGTTGCCCTCTATGCTTGAGGTCCTTTCGAGAAATGTAAACCGTAAGGTAGAAAAATGCCGCATGTTTGAAATAATGACGCTGTATTATCGTGACGGTGATCTGTCGGTTGAAAAGAAATCACTTTGTTTCGCATTTACACCCGATTGCGGCGGATTCTATGAATTAAAGGCGGATGCAGAGGCGTTGTTCACCCGTATGAATATTTGCGCTCGTGAATACGTAGCCGAGAGCGATTTGCCTTATTTCCACCCGGGCAGATGTGCAAACGTAGTAGTCGGAGATAAAACCGTCGGTACTATCGGAGAGGTTCATCCGCTCGTTTGCGAAAATTACGATCTTCCCAAGGGCGTGTGCGTTGCTATAATCTCTGTTGAAACGCTTTTTGAATCGGTTAAGAACGAACGCGGCTATATACCGCTTCCCGTATATCCAGCAATGGAAAGAGATATCGCGCTTATTTGTGATAAGCATCACGAGGCGGGCAAGCTTCTTTCGGATATCCGCTCCTATGCAGGAAAATCGCTTGAGGATGCGTACGTGTTCGACGTATATAGCGGTAAGGGCGTAGAAGAGGGCAAAAAGAGCGTTGCGGTAAGATTGGTATTCCGTCTTGCGGATAAAACACTTACCGATGAGGATGCCGATGCGGGCGTTAAGAAGATACTCAAAAAGCTTGATAAGGAACATGGGATCGTTCTTCGTTCATAAAAATATATTAAAAAGTCTTGCAAAGAACAAAAGTTTGTTGTATAATATTCAAAAGTGCTATCTGACAAATCGGTCAAGGAGGGTCGAAAATGAAGGACAAAAACCAAAAACCGGTCGATAATAAGCAAAAAACCTTGATGTTTCCAATAAAGGAACAGAACAAGGAAATAATGCGCGAACAGTTGCAGAGCGTATATGAATCTCTCGTGGAAAAGGGATATAACCCTATAAATCAGATCGTAGGTTATATCATTTCTGAGGATCCTACTTATATCACCAACTATAACAATTCACGTGCGATCATCTCCAAGATAGACCGCGATGAGCTTTTACGCACTCTTGTAGAGGATTTCATCAATACAGACGGCAAAAAGAAAGGCTGATTTTTCAATGAGTCAAATCAAAACACTTATGTATAAGGGTAAGCCCCTTGTAAGACAGGGCAGATTTCTGTTCTACGGCTTTCCTGACGATAAATTCATACTATTTATGAATATTCTTGAGGTAAAAAAGGTCGGCGAGCTTGAGGTTGCTACAAAGGTGCTTGTTCAGATACAAAACACAGACGACGATATTTCTTTTAACGAAAAGGTCGTAAAGCAATGCGAAAAACGCAATTTTTACGATGCTTTCGAAATCGGAACTATCTGGCTTGAAAGAGCATTGAAGCAAAAGTAAACAAAATAAAAACGTCTTGCGACAGCAAGGCGTTTTTTACTTAAAATATTCGGTAAAAAATGGTTTTACTCATCGAAAACTGTTGAAAATAATTGTTTAATATGTTACATTATATTATTGAGGTAATATAATATGTATAAATATATATTTTGGGATTGGAACGGTACACTGCTCGACGATGCGGAGGCTACGTGCGATGCTGTAAACGATATGCTCGATGCCAGAGGTGTTCCAAGCATTAGTCTAACTGAATATCGCGACTTGATAGAAATGCCCATAATCGAGTTTTATAAAAAGGTTATGGATATTTCCAATGAAACTATGGAAAAGCTATCCGCCGAGTTTAATCCTTTGTGTGAAAAGCATATGCGGAATTACCCTCTGTTTGAAAACACCAAGAAAACATTGGAGTTGTTTCATCAGAAGGGCTATAAACAGTATATCTTTTCCTCGAGTCAGAATAAATATATCGAGCCTGTGCTGAAACGCTATGGATTGGATATTTATTTTGAAGAAATACTCGGAGCCTCGGATTGTTATGTTGGCAGTAAAATAGAACGTACACGTGATTATTTGCTGAATAACGGCATATCTAAGGACGAGTGTGTGTTTATCGGTGATATGGTGCATGATAGTGAAACCGCATCCTGCATCGGATCGGATTGTATATTAATTTCAGCAGGGCATCAGTGTGAAAAAGCACTTGTTGCAACGGGAAGAACTGTTATTTCCGATTTATCAGAGCTTCCCGGAATTATAAATAAAGATTCTCTTTGAGGGTACTATAATGAACAAAATGGGCTTTGATTGTGAGAAATACGTGGAATTGCAAACACGTCATATTAGAGAAAGAATCGATCAGTTTGGCGGAAAGCTGTATTTGGAGTTCGGCGGAAAGCTGTTTGACGATTATCACGCATCGCGTGTGCTTCCGGGCTTCAAGCCGGGCATAAAAATAGATATGCTTACCGAATTGAAGGATGAAGCGGAGATCGTTATAGTCATTAACAGTAACGATATTGAAAAGAACAAGGTTCGCGGAGATCTGGGCATCACGTACGAGCAGGAGGTATTGCGTCTTATCGATGCGTTCCGTGCCTGCGGATTGTTCGTGGGAAGCGTTGTTCTTACTCAATATAACTCTCAGCCTGCTGCAGTTGCTTTTCAAAAACGCTTGGAAATGCTTGGACTAACTACGTATAAGCATTACCATATCGAAGGATACCCTGCGAACATCAAATACATAGTAAGTGATGACGGCTATGGACGTAACGATTTTATCGAAACGTCACGACGTTTGGTAGTGGTTACTGCGCCCGGCCCCGGTAGCGGAAAAATGGCAGTTTGTTTGTCACAGCTTTATAACGAGCATAAGCGCGGTGTCAAATCCGGTTATGCAAAGTTCGAAACATTTCCGATATGGAATCTTCCGCTCAAGCATCCCGTGAATATAGCTTACGAGGCTGCAACCGCCGACCTTGACGACCTAAACTGCATCGACCCGTTCCATCTTGAAGCGTATGGCGTGCAGACGGTAAATTATAACCGCGACGTTGAAATTTTCCCGGTGTTGAATGCTATGTTCGAGCGCATCTACGGTAAATCACCCTATAAATCTCCCACCGATATGGGAGTTAATATGGCAGGTAATGCAATATGTGATGATGAAGTGTGCCGCGTAGCCGCAAAGCAGGAAATAATCAGACGCTATTATGAAGCTCTCGGTCAGCAGAGAAAGGGATTAGGGGAAGACGGTGCGGTTTATAAAATAGAAATACTTATGAACCAATGCGGTATTTCAAAAGATGACCGTGTTGTTGCGCTTGCTGCAAACAAGCGCGCTGATGAAACAAACGGCCCTGCGGCAGCAATAGAATTGTCTGACGGAACCGTTATAACCGGTAAAACCACATCGTTGTTGGGCGCATCAAGCGCTATGCTTTTGAATGCGCTTAAGCATCTGGCAGGAATCGAAAAGAAGGTTTTGCTTATCTCGCCTGAGGTAATCGAGCCTATTCAGGAATTAAAAACCAATCATATGCGAAGCCGTAACCCGCGATTGCATACCGATGAAATACTAATTGCACTTTCGGTTTGCGCGGTTACCGATAAAAACGCACGCTTGGCGTTGGACCAATTGAAGAATCTTACGGGCTGTGAAATGCACTCTTCGGTTTTGCTTTCGCAGGTGGATGAAAAATTATTAAAGAAGCTCGGCATCAATCTTACGTGCGAGCCCCGCTACCAGACCAAAAAACTTTATCATAACTAATTATGCTTATTTCAAGACTTTTTACCTCGGAAGGTATGTCGCGAAAATTAAAGATTCACGGCGAACTCCCCGATACAAAATCTCTATATAAAGGCTTTATGAAAATGGCTTGGCCCGCGATGGTCGAGTCAATACTGATGAGCCTTGTCAATCTCGTCGACTCCGTGATGGTTTCCTCATGCGGCACTAATTCCGTGGCCGCGGTAGGACTTACCACCCAACCGAGAATGATATTCTATTCGGTGTTTTTTGCACTGAATATCGCCGTGACTGCAATCGTGTCTCGACGTAAAGGTCAAAACGATAAGGAGGGTGCAAACGCTGCACTTGCGCAGGCACTCGGCCTTACCGCAGTTCTTGCGGTAATACTCTGTGGCACCGCTGTATTTACTGCGGAGCCGCTCCTGTATTTTGCAGGTGCGAATAACGATACTATTGCCGAATCGACAATGTATTTCCGTATCACTATGATAGGTCTTATGTTTACGTCGTTCGGTATGATAATCAATGCGGCGCAAAGAGGAAGCGGAAATACTAAAATTTCGATGCGTACGAACGTTGTTGCCAACATTACTAACGTTATATTTAATGCATTCCTTATCAACGGCTTGTGGTTCTTTCCCAAGCTCGGTGTAGAGGGCGCGGCAATTGCTACGCTTCTCGGTAACATCGCTTCGTTCTGTATGAGTGTTTATTCCTTGTTAGGCAAGGGCAAATTCTTGCATTTCGATCTAAAAGGAATGCTCCGTTGGAAGCTGCCTCTGCTAAAAACGCTGGGCTCGGTATCACTTGGCGCAGGCACCGAACAAATATTTATGCGTATTGGCTTCTTTATTTATGCAAAGCTCGTTGCCGATCTCGGAACGCCCGAGTTCGCCACACATACGATTTGTATGAACATCACAACCATATCGTTTGCCTGCGGCGACGGACTGAGTGTTGCCGCGAGTGCGTTAATTGGTCAGAATCTTGGAAAACGTCGCCCTGATCTTGCATCTCTTTTTGCAAAAGCTGGTCAGCGCGTTGGTGTTATCATTTCGTTGCTTTTATGCGTGCTATTGGTGTTCGGCGGTAATTTGATGCTCGAGATGTTTGCTGATCCGACGGATATCAATTATGATTTCATTATGAAGCACGGAATAATATTGGTTTATATTATTGCGCTTGTTTCGCCCGGTCAGATATCGCAGGTTATTTATAACGGTGCTTTACGCGGCGCGGGTGACACGAAATACGTTGCCGTCACTTCGGCAATTACGATCGGCGTCGTCAGACCGCTTACCGCGTATGTTCTGTGTTATCCCATAGGATTGGGTCTGTACGGTGCGTGGATAAGCCTGCTGATAGATCAATATATGCGTTTGGGCTTTTCTGCTTATAGATTCATAAGTGGAAAATGGCAAAAAATCGTTATTTAAGGAGTTAATATGACTGTTAACGAAGCACTTAAAAAAATCGAAGAATTTGAAAAGGCAAACTCTGCAATCAACCACGCGTGCGGTATACTTTATTATGACGGTGATACCATTGCCCCCGAGGGAAGCGTTGAAATACGTGCGCTTACTCTTGGTGAGCTTTCACGTATGAGCTATGAGCTTATAACCGCTCCCTCGCTTATTGAAGCGCTTGAAATACTCAACGCTAATCTCGATGAGCTGTCCGAAATAGATCGCCGCAAGGTAACCGAGCTTTATCGCGAATACGATGAAACTCGCAAAATACCGATGCAAGAGATGGTGGATTTTAATATACATTTGACCGAATCATCTGCGGTTTGGCATAAGGCGAAGGAAAATAACGACTTTGCTTTATTCGAGCCTTATTTGCAAAAAACCTTTGATACTTTAAAGAAGTTCGCGGCGTATACCGATCCCGATAAAGATCCGTACGACGTTTGTTTAAATAAATACGAGCGCGGTCTTACCAAGGAACGCTGTGATGAATTTTTCTCGGCGCTTCGTGCAAAGCTCGTTCCGCTTATCGCAAAGGTCGGTAATGCAAAGCAGATTGATGATTCTGTTTTGAAGCTTAATTATCCTAAGGATAAGCAGATTAAATTTACCGATTACCTCGTTGATGTAATGGACATCGACCGAAATCATTTCACCGTCGGTGAAACCGAGCATCCCTTCACCATAAGTTTTACGGGTAAGGACGTTCGTATCACTACACATTATTATGAGGATAATCTTGCAAGCTCACTTTATAGCGTCGTACACGAATGCGGACACGCATTATACGATATGAATTCAAAAGAAGAGCTTTTCCGCTCATCTCTTGAGGGCGGTGTGTCTATGGCGATCCACGAAAGCCAGTCACGCTTCTATGAAAATATCATCGGTAGAAGCAGATCCTTCTGCGAACTTATTCTGCCGTTCTTGAAAAAAGAATTTCCTGAGCAGCTTCAAGGCGTTGATGCGCATGCATTTTACCGTATGATCAACCGTTCTGAACCCTCGCTTATCCGTACCGAAGCAGATGAATTAACCTATTCCTTGCACGTAATGGTTCGCTATGAGCTTGAAAAGCGTATGATGTCGGGAGAAATTTGCGCTAAGGATCTTCCTTCAGAATGGAATCGACTTTATAAAGAATATCTCGGTGTAGATGTGCCCGATGATAAAAATGGAGTATTGCAGGATAGCCATTGGTCGAATGCGAACGTAGGATATTTCCCGTCATATGCTCTTGGCTCTGCCTACGGCGCACAGATTATAAAGGAAATGAAAAAGGATGTTGACGTCGATGCCGCTATCAAAAACGGCAAACTTACTCCTATAAACGATTGGTTGCGCGAAAAAATATGGCAGCACGGCTGTATGTACGATCCCACCGATCTCTTTAATAAGGTTTGCGGCGAATTTAACCCGAACTGCTACGTTGATTATCTCGAAGAAAAATTCAGTGAGGTTTATTCAATATGAGCTATCTTGTAGGAGAATGCGTGCTCGACGAGGGGGATAAGGTATATATCCGCTGGCCGGACGGCACAGAAACACATGCGGTATATAAAGAAACCTATGGGTATAATCACTTTTTCGATGCCATACCTAAGGGAGATAACGAAATCAGACTTTCAAACCACTTTATGCGTTTGAAAGGAATATATATCAGAAAAGACGAAGAATAATGGATTATATCGATCTTCATACTCATTCTAATTGCTCGGATGGCTCTATGACACCGACAGAGCTTGTTGCACACGCCGCGGAACGCGGCTTAAAGGCGATTGCTTTGTCAGATCACGATACCGTTTCTGGTATTGATGAAGCTATCGAAGCAGGGAAGCAATATGGCGTAGAGGTTGTGCCGGCTATCGAATTTTCAGTTCAGTCGGCAACAGAAACGCATATTTTGGGATTTTATATTGACCATAAAAGCGACGTTATAAAAAACGCACTCGAAAATATAAATAAGGTCAGATATAAGCGTACTGTAAATACCTGTAATAATTTGCGCGCTCTCGGATTTGACGTTACTATGGAGGATGCATTTGCTATCGCTCCGTCTGGACTTATCGGAAGAGCGCACTTTGCAAAGATACTTTTCAATAAGGGCTACACTCAAAGTGTAAAAGAAGGATTTGATAAATACCTTGCAAACGGCAGACCGGCATATGACGGAACTCAGTATCTAACAGCGAAAATGGCTGTTGAGCTTATAGAAAGCGCGGGCGGCGTTTCATTCGTGGCGCATCCGCACCTTATACGTTTGAACGATACTGAATTGAGAAGCTTCCTGCTTGAGCTCAAGCAGTACGGCTTGTGCGGTATCGAGGGCTATTATAATGAATATACTCCCAAAATGCAGGAGTATTTTCAGAACCTTGCATACGAGCTTGGATTGGAAATTTCCGGTGGAACAGATTACCACGCCAAAATGAAGCCGCATATAGAGATTGGGATTGGTCAGGGAGATATGAAGATACCGTATTCAGTGCTTGAAAATATCAAGTCCGTTGTTGCGGCTAAACGTGGCATATGAAAACGATCAATACTGTTAAAGCGTTACAAATAATTAAAGCTTTCGTTGCTGAAGCATCAGCAGAAAAACCGTTGGTAATCGCAATAGACGGACGAGCGGCATCTGGTAAAAGCACATTTGCTTTTAAATTACAAAAGGAAATAAATTCGCCCGTTATATGCACGGACGATTTTTTCCGTCCGCGCAAAAACGGAATAGTGGAAATATCCGAGTATTCGGGCAATTTTGATATCGAGCGTTTTAAAACAGAGATTGTCAAAAGTGTATTACACCGTAAACCGCTTGAATACGGGGTTTTCGATTGTAAGCAGGGGATAATAACTCATAATATAATACTTCCTCAAAGCGACGTATATATCGTCGAGGGGGCATATTCTCTTCACCCTATGCTTTCTGAGTATGCAGACCTCAAGCTATTTTTCACCGTAAGCAGCGAGGTTCAAAAAAATAGAATAGTTACCCGCAACGGCGAGAATGGTTATAACAATTTCAAAAACACGTGGATTCCTGCTGAGGAGCGTTATTTGACGCATTTTGATATAGAGTCGACGTGTGATTATATAGTTGATACTTCAAAGGAGGTACAGAATGAACAGCTTCAGCTATAATAAGGATACCTTTTTGTTGAATGGACAGACGTTCACAATATTGTCCGGAGCTATTCATTATTTTCGCCACGTACCCGAGTATTGGCATGATAGACTGTTAAAGCTTAAGCAGTGCGGCTTCAATACAGTGGAAACCTATGTCTGTTGGAACCTACACGAAAGACGAGAGGGAAGCTTTAATTTTGAGGGAAATCTTGATTTGGGAAGATTTATCGACACCGCAAATTACTTAGGGCTTTACTGTATTATTCGTCCGGGTCCGTATATTTGTGCTGAATGGGATTTCGGTGGTATACCGTCGTGGATGCTTACTCATCGTAATATGCACGTACGTTGTATGGACGAGGAGTTTTTGAAATATGAGGAACGATATCTCGACAAGGTGTTTGAAATCGTGCGCCCGCGTCTTATAACAAAAGGCGGAAACATTATAATGCTTCAGGTCGAGAATGAATACGGCTCATATGGAAACGACCATAATTACATAAAGCACCTTGCGAATTATTATAAAAATAGTGGAATCGACGTACCGTTGTTCACCTCCGACGGACCGAGCAACCTCTTTTTCGGCGGCGGTACGGTCGACGGCTTGCTAAAAACGGGTAATTTCGGTTCGAATTGGGAAGAAAGCTTTAAATTTATAAAAGAATACACACCCGACCAACCGCTTATGTGCTCGGAATTTTGGGAGGGCTGGTTCGACGCTTGGTACGGTCCACATAACCGACGCGTTCCCGATGACGTGGCGAATCAGCTCGACGGAATGCTTTCTGTAGGCGGAAACGTTAATTTTTATATGTTCTGCGGGGGTACGAATTTCGGGTTTTATAACGGTGCGAATCAATATGATGTTTATACACCTACTATAACAAGCTACGATTACGATGCTGCTTTAACCGAATCGGGCGACCTTACAAAGCGTTTTTTCGAGGTGCGCGAGGTTGCGGAAAAGTATTTTGGTAAATTGCCCGAGCTTACCGTAAAGGATTTACCGAAAAAAGCGTATGGTAGAATCAAATTGACCGAAAAAGCAGAGCTTTTGAAAAATCTTGATACCATATCTTCTGCTGTAATTTCCTCGGCACCTAAAACTATGGAGGAATTAGGCGTTGATTTTGGATTTGTTCTATATTCCGCGGTTATCGATTATCCCGTCGTTGCGCCGCTTGTGGTTGAGCCGCTTCGCGACCGTGCTCTGATATTTGTAAAAGGTGAATATAAGGGTGTTAAGGAACGCGATCGTCAAAATGATGAGATATTGATTGAAAATTATAAAGGCGAAACGACACGTATAGATATACTCATAGAAAATATGGGTCGCATCAATTACGGCATCGATATGTCTGACAACGAAAAAGGGTTGGTTCGCCCCGCACGACTCGGTCAGCAGTATATTTTCGGATGGACAATGTATCCACTTACAATGGAAGATCTGTCCGGCTTGAGGTTTGTTTCTGCGGATGAATCAAATTCTGAAAAAGCAACCTTTTTACGCGGACATCTTGAAATCAACGAAGCTCCCGGTGATACTTTTTTAAGGCTCGATTCCTTGCATAAGGGCTTTGTTACAGTGAATGGTTTCAATATCGGTAGATATTGGACAGATGCAGGTCCGCAAAAAACACTTTACGTTCCAGCTCCGCTTTTAAAAAACGGAATAAATGAAATTACTGTTTTCGAGCTTCACGGCGCAGAAAAATTTGAAATTGAATTTACCGATACACCCGATTTAGGATAAAGAATGGCGGTTATTATGAATAAACTCAAAATGTGTCTTACTCTGTTCGGCACGTTCTTTAAGATAGGTGCATTTACAATAGGCGGAGGCTACGCTATGGTTCCGCTTATTCAGCGCGAGGTTGCCGAAAGAAGAAAATGGATCGAAGAGTCCGATATGCTCGATATCGTTGCAATAGCGGAATCGACGCCCGGACCTATCGCAATAAATACTGCGACGTTTGTCGGTACGCGTGCTTGCGGCTTTTGGGGAGCATTTTCATCAACGCTCGGTACTGTCTTGCCCTCGTTTATTATCATCGTTGCACTTTCTCAGGTGCTTACAGCGATTATTCATTACGAGCCTGTTGCGTTTGCTTTCAACGGAATACGTGCAGGAGTTATTGCACTTATAGTTAAAGCGCTTTGGAAAATGGCAAAATCCTGTCCGAAAAATTTATTTGCGGTAATTTTGGGCGTTTCTGCGTTTGTGGTAGACTTATTTACCGGTGTTAATGTGTTATTCATTATTATTGGCGGAGCGTTGTTAGGTCTTGCTGTAGCACTAATATCAAAAAGGAGGGAAGATAAGAAATGATTTTTCTTCATCTGTTTCTGACATTTTTGAAAATCGGTGCGTTTACCTTTGGCGGTGGTTACGCTATGCTCCCTTTTATGAAGCAAGAGGTACTGCTTAATAATTGGATGAGCGAGGAGGAGTTATTGAACTTTATCGCTGTTGCCGAATCCACTCCGGGACCTGTTGCTATAAATATGGCAACTTATATCGGTATGGAAACTGGTGGCCTGTTTGGCTCGTTTTGCGCGACGCTCGGCGTGGTTCTGCCGTCGTTTGTGATAATAATGCTCGTTGCACGGTTTTACGAAAAATATAAGAATAGCTTTGTTGTTGAAAGCTGCCTTAAAGGCATACGCCCTGTAGTTATAGGTCTTATGGCATCAGCTGTAATAACACTCGGCATGGGCGTCCTTTTTCCCGCTGGAATATCGTTTTCCGCGTTTGATTATACATTCTTCGCTTCAGTAATAATATTTGCTCTTATAGTGTTCCTTGGATTTAAAAAGGTAAGCCCTATATTGCTGATATTACTTTCCGCAATGTTGGGTATCGTTGCAGGATATGCCGAAAAACTAATAATGTAATCAGGAGATAATAATGCAATTGATCGCAACCTGCCTTTTTGGACTCGAGGGTCTTTTAGGCGATGAAATAGATAATTTAGGATATAAGCGCATAGAAACTATCGATGGGCGTGTAACATTTGAGGCACCCCCTGAAGCAATTGCAACGTGTAATATACGCCTTCGCACCGCAGAGCGTGTGCTTATAAAGGTCGGCTCATTCAAGGCGTTGACGTTCGATTCGCTTTTTGAAAGCGTAAAGGCTCTTCCGTGGTCGGACTATATAGGAAAAAACGATGCATTCCCCGTAAAAGGGCATTCTATACGCTCGAAGCTGTTTTCAATACCCGACTGTCAGCGTATCATAAAAAAAGCAGTCGTCAATTCGCTTTCCGCAAAATATAATATCAAGCTGTTTGCCGAAACAGGCGTTAAATATCAAATCGAATTTTTTATACTTAACGATATAGCAACGCTTATGATAGATACCTCCGGCGTAGGCTTGCATAAAAGAGGCTACCGCGCACTCGCAGGTGCCGCACCGCTTCGCGAAACACTTGCGGCGGCTATGGTAAAGATGTCGCGTATGCGCGATAACGTTATAATCTGCGACCCGCTTTGCGGAAGCGGTACTATCGCAATCGAGGCGGCACAAATGGCTTGCAATATGGCTGCAGGTGTTAACCGCTCGTTTGTTTCGGAGGAATTTTCGTTCTTGAATAAAAATATGTTCAGGCTCGAAAGGGAAAAGGCAAGAAGCGAAGTAACACAGCCGATCACGCAAATCTTTGGTTCGGATATCGATGCTGAAGCAGTCGCGTTGGCGCGTGATAATGCAAAAAAAGCAGGCGTTTCGCATTGTGTCGAGTTCAAGCAGGCAAACGCAAGAGATTTCTTGTCGCCAATCGAAAATGCACGCGGAACGATTATCACAAATCCGCCTTACGGCGAACGCTTGGGCGAGCTTTCGGAAGCGCGTGACCTTTATAAAGCACTCGGAAAAACCTTTGAAAAGAATATTCCTATGTGGCAGATGTATATAATTACATCCGATGAGCTGTTCGAACGCTATTTCGGCAGACGAAGCGACAAAAAACGCGTGCTGTATAATGGTATGATAAGATGTAATCTGTATCAGTACTTTAAACCACGCAGATAAATTGAACATTAATATTGCAATTTGTATTTGTTTAATATATAATACACAAAGTGTCGTTTAAAAGGTATACAACCATTTGTTTGGCACTAATAACATCGATTATTAACAAAAATAGACAAATGTTTTGCGAAACGTTAGCACTCACGATATAAGTCTGCTAATTGTTTACAATTCGAATTATAATTTATCGATATTTGTTCATAATTTGGGTGTATATATTATTTGAAAAATAAAAAGAAATATATGGAGGCAAATCTATGAAGCTCAAACCCCTTGCTGACCGTGTAGTTGTAAAAATGGTCGAAGCAGAAGAAACCACAAAAAGCGGCATTATACTTACCGGCGCCGCAAAGGAAAAGCCCCAAATCGCTGAGGTTGTCGAAGTAGGTCCCGGCGGAAATGTTGACGGCAAAGAAATCATTATGACTGTTAATGTTGGCGATAAGGTAATCACCAGCAAATATTCAGGCACGGAAATCAAGCTTGACGGCGAAGAATATATCATCGTACGTCAAAATGATATTCTCGCTATCGTAGAATAATCAAGGAGGCAATTTAGTTATGGCAAAAGAAATCAGAAACGGTATTGAAGCACGCGAAGCGCTCCTTCGTGGTATCGATAAGCTTGCAGATACCGTTAAAATAACCTTAGGCCCTAAGGGTAGAAATGTAGTTTTAGATAAAAAATTCGGTTCTCCCCTTATCACCAACGACGGCGTTACCATCGCAAAGGAAATCGAACTTGACGATGCATTCGAAAATATGGGCGCATCTCTCGTAAGAGAAGTTTCCACCAAAACCAACGACGCAGCAGGCGACGGTACCACCACCGCAACTCTTCTTGCTCAGGCTATCATTCGCGAAGGTATGAAGAACGTAGCTGCAGGCGCAAACCCCATGATCATTAAAAAGGGTATTGCAAAGGCTGTTGATACTGCTGTTGCAGAGCTCAAGGCATCTTCCAAAAAGGTTAACGGCACCGAAGATATCGCACGTGTAGGCGCGGTTTCCTCTGCAGATGAAGTTATCGGCTCGCTTATCGCGGACGCTATGGAAAAGGTAACTGCTGACGGCGTTATCACCGTTGAAGAAAGTAAGACCGCAGAAACCTCTTGCGAGGTTGTTGAAGGTATGCAGTTCGATCGCGGCTACATCACTCCTTATATGGTAACCGATACCGATAAAATGGAAGCGGTTATCGACGATGCATCTATCCTTATCACCGATAAGAAGATCTTCAACGTTCAGGAAATCCTTCCCGTGCTCGAGCAGGTTGTTCAGAACGGTATGAAGCTCGTTATTATTGCTGAAGACGTTGAAGGCGAAGCGCTTTCTACTCTTATCGTTAATAAGCTTCGCGGCACCTTTACCTGTGTTGCAGTTAAGGCTCCCGGCTTTGGCGACAG
>JAZNWF010000070.1:0-2713 GCA_045593165.1 Eubacteriales bacterium | reverse complement strand
TTACACCATATAATGTCGCTTCGCAAATACCACCCATCAGCGCGGAGAGCGAATGCAAGCAGCCACGGAATACCGATCATATCCTTTTGCTTGCACTCGCTCGCACGACGCGCAAGTGAAACGCTTTGCCCGTTTCTGCCTTTGGGATTTTTCGGGTCAAGATAGCCGCCTTTGTTGCCCGTTCCGCAATAGGTATCTGCGATATTCAGCCATAAAGTGCCGTCGTTTGTCAGTACGCGGCGCACCTCACGGAACACAAGAACAAGCCGACGTATGTATTCTTCGGGGTTGTCCTCGCGTCCGATCTGCGCGTCCATACCGTAATCCCGCAAGGCGTAATACGGCGGCGACGTTACGCAACAATTCACGCTTTCGTCGGGTAGGTCGCGGAGAGCTAACAGACAATCGCGGTTGATAATGATGTTCTCGCTCATACCGTGTTTTCTCCCACTTCTTCGGGCTTGGTCGTCATCACGCGGTAAAGCTCGGTGTCCTTTGGGAAGCGGTCAACAAACGGAAGTATGACGTTACCGTAGAAGATCAACCCCTCGCCCGCGTCGGCTTGTGTAACGTACTTCATCTGTCGCGGTGAGATATTAAGCTGTTTTGCAAGGATAGCGCGATCTCCCGCCGCTTGATTGAGCATAAGGATAAAATCGCTGTTCTCAAAGATGTTTTCCACTTCCTTTGAAGCAAGCAAGTCCTTGACGTTCTGTGTCAGCCCCGACGGAATACCGCCCCATTTCCTAAATCTCTTCCAAATCTCCACCGTGTAGGCGGCGGTCTGTTCTTCTTTTAAGAGTAGGTGCATTTCGTCGATATAGTATCTTGTTGACTTCTTTGCGTCGCGGTTTACGGTAACTCTGTTCCACACTTGATCTTGCACAATGAGCATACCGATTTTCTTTAACTGCTTTCCAAGCTGTTTAATGTCAAAGCAGACAAGGCGGTTTGTAAGCTCTACGTTGGTACGGTGGTTAAAGACGTTCAGACTTCCCGAAACGTAAAGCTCCAATGCCGACGCGATACGCATAGCTTCTTGTTCGGGCTGTTTTAACAGTTCGTTGTAGAGGTCGCCCAAGATAGGCATTTGTGCGGGGTCGGGGTTTGCCATAAAAGGGCGGTACACGTTCCGCACAGCGCGGTCAATGACCGTCTTTTCCACGGGTTCAAGCCCCGTCTTGCCGCCGACGATCAGCTCACACAGAGAAAGGATAAAGTCGGATTTCAGCGCAAGCGGGTTTTCGTCGTATTCAAGGTTTATATCCATAGGGTTTATGTACTGCGGCTTTCCGTCGTTTCCGATACCCGACGGCGACAGACGGATAACTTGACCGTGTAAACGCTCAACAAGTGGGAAATACTCGGCTTCGGGGTCGCAAATGATAATATCGTCGTCGGTTATCAGAAAGGCGTTTGTCATTTCACGCTTTGCCGAGAACGATTTACCGCTTCCGGGGGTGCCGAGGATTAGCCCGTTCGGGTTTTTGAGCTTTTTGCGGTCGCACATAATCATATTGTTTGATAGTGCGTTAAGTCCGTAGTAAAGCGCTTCGCCCGTTTGGAATATCTCTTGTGTGATAAAGGGGATAAAAATTGCTGTGCTTGAGGTCGTCAGCCCGCGCTGTATTTCGATCTGATTATCTCCGAGGGGCAGACTTGACATAAAGCCCGCTTCTTGCTGAAAGTCAAGGCGGGTCAAGGCACAGTTATATTTCTGCGCGATACCCGATACCGAGAAAATTTCATTGTCGAGCTTTTGTTTTGTGTCGGCAAGATTGACGACAAGAAACGTAAGTAAAAACATTCGCTCGTTGCGGCTTTGTAACTCCTGCAACAGATTTTTTGCTTCGTTACCGAAGGTCGCAAGGTCGGACGGAATAATATCCATATCGTAACCGTTGCGTACCGCCTTTTTCTGTTCCTCAATCTTCATCTTGTCAAGGTCTGTGATCTTGCGCTTAATGGTCTTGATCGCTTCGCCCTGATCGATACTCTTAATATGCAGATTGACGATAATACCCGATTCAAGATCGAGAATATCCGCAAGCATACGGTCATTCAGTTCGGGGGCGAGGATTTGCAAGAAAGACACCGCGCCGAGCTTGCGCCCCATTTTGAACGTGCGCCCATCACCGAACGTAAACGAGGACGGCGCGATAAAATCCTTTGTGGATAGTCCCGACGGTGCAAGCCAATTCCAAGAGAAGCGGAACGGCTCGCCGTCGGGGTGGAACGTGCCGTGTAGAGTTTCCAAACGGTCATAGCCCGTCATCGGCTTTGCCGCCACACCAAGCACCTTAAAATTGCTTAAAATATCAGTTTCAATGCGGGCAAGTCGCGCCCTTGCCGCCTTGATGTTTTCCGCTTCGACGGAAAAGGTAATATATTTTGCTTTGACTATGCCGTTATTGCCTTTTGCAAGCTGACCTTTGAGCATATCCGCGTACTCTGCGCGAATGATGTCAAAGTCGTCGCCTTTGGAGGTGATCTCAATGGCTTTTTCGGCTTCGTCGCCCTTTGTGCCTTGATTGATGAAAGATAACTGTACCGAAACGGAAGCGTCAAAGTAGTTGAGAAAATCGCACCAATGGTCGAAAATCGCGCTCTTTTCGTCGGGCTGTGCAAGCTGATAGTTTATATCCTCAAACTGAACGCATTTACTGTATTTCTTACCGCCGATATGACAAACGCCGTCGCGGTACATCTGCTG
>JAZNWF010000069.1:0-1552 GCA_045593165.1 Eubacteriales bacterium | reverse complement strand
GCAAAGTCCCTACGGAGAGATCGTAAAGGAAATGTGGAAAAAGCTTTGGAAATTCGCCCGTGAGCATAAGGACAACATCGTCAATCCCTACATTATGACCGCATTCGCGCCGTTCGGCCCCGGCATTCTCGGGGATGAATTAGCGGACGCCGATGAGCGTTAGAGATTTTGTGAGGTACGAATATGGCAATGTGGAATCCGTGGAGAGGTTGCAAAAAGTGCAGCGACGGCTGTCTTTATTGCTACATCCACAAGGGCGACGCAAAGCGCGGAGTTGATACGAGCATTATTGAAAAGACCAAGGGCTTTGCAAAGCCCATAGAATGCCTGAAGAACGGCAATTATAAAATGAAATCGGGCATTGTCTACACCTGTTTTTCAACCGATTTTCTGATCGAGGAAGCGGACGCGTGGCGTCCCGAATGCTGGCAGATGATAAAGGAGCGCGGGGATTGCACGTTTCTCTTTCTCACAAAGCGCATCGACAGATTTATGAGCTGTATCCCCGATGATTGGGGCGACGGCTATGAAAACGTGGTCGTTTGCTGTACGGTAGAGAACCAAAAGAACGCCGATTATAAGCTCGGAATTTTTGAAAAGCTCCCGATCAGGCACAAATGCATCACCGCACAGCCGCTGATCGAAGCCATCGACATAGAACGCTATCTTGACGGCATCGAGCTCGTGGTCGTCGGCGGCGAATCTGACACGAACGCCAGACCGCTTGACTACGCGTGGGTGCTTGATATCCGAGAGCAATGCATAAGGAAAAACGTGTCCTTCGAATTCAGACAATGCGGAACGCACTTTATCAAGGACGGCAAGGAATATAAATTGCAAACAAAGGACCTCTGCGCGCAGGCAAGAAAGGCTGAAATTGATTTCAAGCGCGAGAGTTGTTTATGGAGCAAAACTAATGAAAACATTTTACACAAGTGATCGAGCAACATGGCGCGAGTGGCTTGCCGAGCACTTTGAAACGGAAAGCGAGATCTGGTTTGTTTTTCCTATGAAGGAATCGGGCGATATGTCGCTTTCCTACAACGATGCGGTTGAAGAAGCGCTTTGCTTCGGTTGGATCGACAGCACCATTAAGCACATTGATCCAACGCATCGCGCACAGCGATTCACGCCGAGAAAAAACGGCAGTCCATATTCACGCCCAAATATAGAAAGGCTTATTTGGCTTGACGCACAAGGAATGCTTCACCCAAGCATACGGGAGAGTGTGCTTCCCTTGATTCGCACACCGTATGTCTTTCCGAACGATATACTCGATGCCGTAAAGAAAGATGCCGCCGCGTGGGCAAACTACGAGAAATTTTCCGAGCCTTACAAGCGTATTCGTATCGCTTACATCGATGCCGCAAGAAAGCGCCCCGACGAGTTCAAAAAACGCCTTGAAAGTTTTATTAAAAAGACTCGTGACGGAAAAATGATAGTAGGCTATGGCGGTATAGATAAGTATTACAAATGAAAAATTTCAAGCAAAAGCTATGTTAGCACTCGCAAGCAGGGGTGAAGGGGGCGCAGCCCCCTTCATCGCTTACGA
>JAZNWF010000068.1:0-1578 GCA_045593165.1 Eubacteriales bacterium | reverse complement strand
CCGCAGCAGAAAAAGGCTTGGCGGGAAAATATGTGTTGATACGAAAAGTTGAGGAAGAAGACGACGGAGAAGGAAGGATCGTACCTGTTGTAACGACGTCTTTTTTGGGCAACGGACCTTTGCCCAAAACAGATGAAGAATTCTCCTCGATTCCGCTTGTGAGAGTGAACAGCGGAAAGCAATTCACTCCAAAATATTTGTATGAATACAGAGTGAGCTTATTGTTTGCAACAAAAAAGCAAGTGGAATCTATTCCGCTTATCTATGTTGGCCGTTTTGCCGATGTTTCGTTCCCAAAAGATGAAGTGATATTTAGGCAACCGGGAGCGCGTTATAGGACGTTTTGGGATCGTCCGCTTTCCAAGTATGAAAATGTAATTGTCCGCGGAATAACTCGGTACGGTTTAAGTAAATAACGCGACAAAGGAAACACGACGGTGAGCGCGAATCGCGTGGGAAATGACGGTATAAGCGTTGATATAATCGTCGGTAACGCCAACTCGCGAGCATACGCTACGGCAACACAACTTGGACTCACGAGCATAACGCCGACGGCTTGAGGACGTACAGAAGCGACGGAACAACAACGTACACCTACGTCTACAACGGCAGTTCGCTCTCGCAGATGACGGTGAACGGCAACACGCTGTATTTCGTGAACGACACGGTGACCTACAACGGCACGACGTATTACTACGTCAAGAACCTTCAGGGTGACATCGTTGCGATTCTCGATTCCACCGGAACCGCTGTAGTTGAGTACACCTACAACGCGTGGGGCGTGCTCCTGTCAACGACAGGCAGCATGGCGAGCACGCTCGGTGTGCATAATCCGCTCCGTTATCGCGGATATGTATACGACAACGAGACGGCGCTGTATTATTTGCAGAGCAGGTATTACGATCCGGATGTCGGTAGGTTCATCAATGCGGATGCGTTTGCATCGACAGGACAGGGCATACTCGGCAATAATATGTTTGCGTATTGCCGGAATAACCCCGTGTCAAGGATAGATCCGAGCGGAACTTATGATTGCGCTACTGCAGATGATGACCTGGGATATCTTTTGTCAAACAATATTCGACATAGCGGAGGAGCTTCAGGCGGCAGTTCGCTATCCTCTGCGATTTCTGCGGTAACTTCGGTAGCTGCTGCAGGTGCGATTAGCCGTAGTGAGCCCAAAAAGCAAGCCGCGGCTATTCCGCGGCTTAGCGCCAAAGACAAAGATGATTCTAAAATATATACCGTATATTTCTTGAGTGCTGCAGGTGGATCCAAAGATATTGTTTATGTGGGACGCGTAAAGACGGCTAATTTTGATGCTAGAATGAATTATCACGAAAAAAAAGGAAGAGTGCCTGGATACCGGATTGATGGTTTAACATATGCGGAATGCCGTTTTGTGGAGCAGGTTGGTATGATGTACTATCATACGATTGCTAAAGGGCTATCAATTCACAATCAAATTAGAGGAATTTCTCCGACCAACCCTAAAAGATTTTTCTATTTTGAAGCAGGAAAAATGTTAGCCAATTCCGGGCGCATTGACGAAAGTCTATTTCCAATATCGTATTGGGC
>JAZNWF010000067.1:0-20057 GCA_045593165.1 Eubacteriales bacterium | reverse complement strand
ATTCGATGCAGTCATACCGATTATCGGCAGGAACTCGACGACGATATTAACTGCATTCGGCTCTTTATCAAATACGTTGAACGTCAACACGTATGAGAGCAGGTAGAGGGATATAAACACCACAAGCCACCACGTGCTGTCGGCGCGGAACCTTTGTTTGTTGGCATAAACTATCGCACGGACTGCGCCGAGTAAATTCAGGCAACCGCCGACTATTGCACCGAGCATAAACATATTCACAGCGAACAAAGCCGCTCCGAAGAATTGCATTATTATGATATTCCGTTGCTGCTTTTGCTGAAACGACAGTATATTTATCGCCATGGCGACAATACCTATTGCCTGAGCAATAATTTCGTATGTATACATAATTTCCTTTAATAAGAATACACGAGTTTGGGTATGGATTCTTCCTCGTTCAGTTCAAATAGCTTGGTGGATATACGTTTATATCCGCCGCGCCAGCCGACCTCGGAGGATTCATCGTAAACGACGTCGACAATTGAGATATAATAGGTTCCGTTTACATATTCGACCCATTCATGATAGGTTTGTGACCTATCGTCACGCGCACCGAGTGACTTATAACCGAGCCTTGTCGCGTTAGACTTGGAAATCAGCATTTTAGGCGCAGTTTCGCCTATATTGATCTTCAGCTCGCCGTTCCACATAAACGCTGTATTGTGATCACACAATTCAAACGCCGCCTCGGTAATTTCCAAGGTTTTTGTATTGATACGGTAGATTTCACCGCCAAGCGCACCGTAATGTGTGCCGGTGTTGCTAATAGGCATACCCTCGTAATAATACAAATATTCCGTGTCGTTTTCATATGCTATCTCAATATAGGGAGCGCCGATGAATCCTTCGTGAATTGTTTTAAGACTTGCATCCTCGTAGGAAATAAAATATATTCCCTCTCCCTCGAAGAAATATCCCGTTCCGCCATACTGACCCGACATAAAATATACACCTTTTTCGGTTGCAACGGGTTCTTCAATAACGGCGTACCACATATCCTCGAGATCGATACTTACGCTTCCGACGGTTTCGGTGGTATTCTTTATATAATTTGTACGGTAGATTGAGAAGGAGTCTTCACCCACTTTTTTGTAGTGATAGATATAATCGCCGTTGAGCGAAAGTATACCGTTTTCGTAATCCATAAAAGCTTCGGTGCGGTTACCCGTAAAATCTGCCGCATAATATCCGTTTTCGCTTTGAACGATAAGCATACCGTATTTTTCGATATATCCTACTATTTCGGCTTGTGTGGCGAGCATTTCGCCTTTTCCGTCGAAGCCAACGCTATACCAATCGTTAGTATCGTACCTTTTATAAAACAGTTTTTCGCCACAGATGTATATATTGCCTAATGCATAGGTTTCGATAATTGTTTTTTCCTTACCGTCGGCATTACGGCAGACGAGCTTATTCTTTACATCGGTATTCGTGGTAAAATATCCGAAAGTGCCGGTTGCGGAAAGCGAATCTGCGGAAAGCTTAAAGAAATACACATTTCCGTTATATCCTACGACGTTACCGCCGTTATTATAAATCTTCTGTATGCCGTGGCATTTAATGGGACTCCAATCGGCGATATGTATCTGAATAAGAAGTATTTCCGCTTCTTCATCATCGGTGGTATATTTGAATATAAACCCAAGCGTGCTTGTTTTAATAGAATTGAGATAATTTATCGCGCAGGATGCCGCAGACAGCTGGATATCCTTATAAACATTAAACGCTTTATCGAAAAGGAGAGCGCTTTTATAGTTTTTCTTGCTGTTTAAGGTTCTTGCCGCATCGGTCATCGCATCAAAAGCTGCCTCTGCCACCCTGCCGTAGCCGATAAGCATTTGTCCGTAATAAGCAATATCATCGGAATTAGCAAGCAGGTTTGCCGCGCCCACACCTGCCAAAAGACCGCCTTTTATAGCCGCGCCCACGGGCCAGCATTTCATCATACCGTCCCATACCTCGTAGCCTGCGGAGTATGCAAACTCAACCATATTCTTGCTTCCGTTACGCACGGTAGATTCGAAAATCGCCGCCGCATTACTTTTACGGTAGGTTCTTGTACGCTCGAGAATAGTATCGATACATTTCGCAATCTTCTCGTACGAATCGGCAAGCTTTTTATCAGAAGTTGACCTTGCAAAGGATTTTGCATTAGATGAAATTGATTCCCAAACCATTTCCCATTCCTCACTCGCGGAGGACATCGCCTGATACATCACGTATTCATCAACAACGTCGCTTATCGAATCAGAAACGAATGAGGTTACGTCGGAGGCCACACCGAGTGCACCCGTCATTTTTTCTACAAATGCCTCGTTACCCTTTATAAAATCGGAATCAAACGCTTCCTTTACCTTTGCCATAGCATCGGAATACAATGTTTCCGCCTCGGAATCCGACACTCCATCGAGCTTTGAAAGCACCTCTATCGCACCGTCAAGATAAGTCGCGAGCTCGGATGCCTTTTCAAGCCCTTCGCCCGTGAAAATATCGGTTGCGTCCTTAGCGGAGCTTATTTGCTCTTTGATGCTTGTGAACAGTTCGAGCACAGCGGTATAATAGTTTTCCTGAAAGCTTCCGACATATCCCGCCTCTGCGCCGCTGTTCTGCATAAGCTCGGAAACGAGTATTTCGTATTCGTTAATTAGCTCAATCTCGCCCTCTCCTACCGCCGCGACAGCCTTTGAAAGTGCTTTCCAGGAACCGTTTACATAGTTGAGCTTGGCATCCTCATAGTTATTGGCAACGTTGGACGCAAGTCCACCGCTTACGGCAACGATATCCTTATACTCTGCACTTTCCAAGAATTCGAGGTGCTGAAGAGTATATTCGTTTTCATAAGAAAATTCAGCACGCAGGCTTGAAAGTGCCGCCTCCGATTCTTCGTCATCATCATCGCGGTTCTTGCCTAAGCCGCAAGATGTGAAGCTGATTAACGTTAATGCCGCGAGAAGCAGAGAGAGTATTTTTTTGAGCGAGTTCTTCATATTTACTCCTGATAATAGATGATTAATCAATCTTTTTGATCGTAAGAAACGCTGCAAAGCGTTTTTTCTCCGCAGCAAGGACATTTTGTCATAAAATCGAACTGCTCGGTTGAATGCGAAGAAAGGTTGAAAATTCGTTTATTAACGTAAAAACGGTTTTTGCATTTCGGGCAGTATGCCCAAAAGTTTTTGGGACAGTTTATAAAAACAAGTATACCGCCAAAAATCAAAAACGGTACAGCTACAAGCACAGCAAACCACCACGGTACATTATACCTCGAACCGTCAGCAAAATGTATTTCACACCCTGTAAACGAGAATACCGAGCATATGAACGATAAAAACAGAAGTGTTCTTTTCATACGATTCCCTTTCCAATATATTATAGCCGTACAATTTTTTCTCGAACGCGATATATGCTTTTATATTTATATTTTAGCATATGTTTGAGGATTTTTCAATATTGCGAAATAACTCGTGTTGAAATTTTATTAATTATATGATAAACTTTAGTTATCAAGGAGATGCAATATTATGAAAAAAAGTTTTATAATTTTTCTTTCGATAGCTTTAGTATGTTCTTGTATGTTGACTTCTTGCTTCTCGTACAGCTACAACGGCGCTCACGTAGACCTTTATACAGTTGCCGTTAATAACGTGTTTGGCATCAAAGGCTATTTATCAAACGGTGAAGTATCGTATAACCCGACGATTGACGTTATTGCAAAGGATAAATGCGGAAGAACGCTCTTTTTGTACAGCGAATATTATAGCGACTCACATAGCGGGCCCGATTTCGGCATTGCGTTTGTTGTATTGCAAAAAAGCGACGAAGACTACGTCTATTACTATCAGGATGTTTGTTACACACCTTATTTTGGTGATATCGACGGAATCAGCGTTGAAGACTACGACGAGATAAAAAAGCTCGTCAAACCTGAAATCATCAATGAATTATTAGCAAATAACGATTGGAACAAGGAAATTGACGATTCAAAGTGCTCCAAATCCGAGATTACCGATAACAAGCCTATAGGTCAGCTTGATATATCTGACAGCGATTTTGACGAGATCATTTATGATTATGCCGTTGAGCACGGCTATAAGGAAAACGATACGCCGCAATTCAAGCTTGCGAAATTCTGTAATTCGGACAAATACGGCAGAGAGTTATATTACGTATATGCCACACGTTTACATAAATCCTACAGTCAGGGCGACACATTACTACGCTTTGAATATGCGATTATTTTTAACCCCGATGGCAGTTGTTCCGATGGTGGAATTATAGAAATAACCGACGTATCTGAAAGCTATGGTATTGTAAAAGGCCTTAAAGAAACATGTGATTGGAACAAACCGATTTAAAAGGTACAAAACACCGCCGAGGGAACAAGCTTCGGCGGTGTTTTTGTGTTGAATAATTTTCGATTATATGATAAAATTTTCACATCACACCCAACCTTTTTGAAGTTTTTTTCGTCTTATGGTCGAGTACTCAAAAAGCCAAGGAGAACGCCATGAAAAACTACAAAGAAAAATCCGACGGCACATTAGTGGAATTATCCCTTTTGGGAGAACAGTCCGCGTATGAAGAATTAGTGCGCCGTCATGAAAAATCCGTACTCGGTACCGCTTATAAAGTGACGAACAACGAGTTTTCGGCTGAAGATGCTTCGCAAGACGCATTTGTATCCGCCTGGATAAAGCTGGACAGTCTGCACGACCGCGAAAAATTCGGTTCGTGGGTTTGTTCTATTGCCAAAAATTGCGCAAGAACGGTAGTCTCGCATTACAGAAGCATGTGCGGTGATATAAGCCTGCATCTTTTGGAAAACACCGAAGCTGTTGCTGTAAAAGATGACAGTATAGAAGAAAGAATGGACTTACACGAAGCGGTTGAACGTTTGAGCGACAAGATAAGAGAGACTATAGAGCTTCATTATTTTGAAGGTATGACCGTTCAGGAAATAGCAAGCGAACTCGGTGTTTCGGTTGGGACAATTAAATGGCGTCTTTCCGAGGGAAGAAAATTACTTAGGAAGGAATACGGTGTGATGAACGATAATAATGAAGAAATGACATTTGTAGAAAAGGTAATGTATCAGGTCGAACAATTAAAGTTGTGGAGGTTAAAGAATGATCTTACAGGTGTAGAGCAGGAATATCGAATGGTATTGAAAAACGTAGAGGCTTTAGAAGATTCGACCGAAAAGCAACACGCTTTGGCAGATGTATTGCTGCGCGGATATTGGTGGGTGCCCGGTGAAAAGAACGATGAAACCTTTGCCCGTATAAAGCAGGCGGCTTTAGACAGCCATAATGAAGACGTTATGGAGTCGGTAATATACCAAGAAGGTATCAATATGTCCAACGAAGATAAAATCGCAAAGCAGATTCCGTTTTTGGAAGAACACGGTTTTATCAAGGCATTGGGTTACGTTTGGTTCTGGATAGGATATGATTATGCTAAAAATCAAGAGTTCGAAAAGGCCATTGAAATATACAAAAAGGTATTGGAAATACTGAAGCCCGAACACGTATACTATGCAAATGCACTCGCAGCGATCGCGTTTGAAACAGCCGCTATGAATAACAAAAAGGCTGTTCACGGCGCAGCCACGGGCGAGGTATACAAAAAGATAGGAAACAAGTGGTATTTTTGGTCACAGCCCGGTTACAGCAGAGGAGATGATCTAGGGGCTGCTCTATTTTGGAATTGCAGCCCATGCGACAGTTTGATGCTTGACGAAAACATGGAAGTAGGTCAGGTCATTCATTCCTCGGACGGTAAGACCAAAATAACATGCAAAGGCAAGCATCTTACGGTTGAAACACCCATAGGAATATACAATGATTGCATCTGTACCGTTTTGGAAGGCGAACGCTATGGTTTAACATATGCCGAAACCTATTTTGCACCCAACATAGGCATCGTTAAACAAATAGTAAGGGCAGATAATAACGAAACATGGTATTTAAAAGAAGCCCGTATCAACGGCGGAAGCGGATATCTTCCCTTTGCAGAAGGAAACAAATGGGAATATGAGTGCGTAGCAGACCCCGACATTGTACGACGGATTGAGAATGTTTATGAGGTAACTTCTGCTTCGGATAATTCTGCAACGGTGAGCTGCCGTGCTATAATCGAAGACAAAGGATACGCCGACACATGGAGAGGAAATATTCTTGCTACAAGATATAATTACTATAACAACTTCAATGATGAGTTGAATGACGTAAGAAAACACGCAAATCGTGCAATCGAATTAGCAGAAACCGAACGCCAAAAGCTTCATGCAGAAACAGCGTATGACGTTATAGAGCGCATACTTCTTACTGACCCTGTATTCAACCCCGATTATACACAAAAGGGTGCTTGGAACTTCTTCTGCTATCTGGAAGTAGACAAAGAAGCGCGAAGCACTAAAGATAACCGCACATACAGCTTTGAATATAAGGCTTTAGGTGATTGCGGTGTATACGGTTGGAAGCTGCTTTACAGCTTTTTGTTCGACCGTTTGAATAGGGACTTGGGAACATTATGGTCGGATGAATGGGTTCCGGGATATCACTTTCAGAAAAGCGGCGATAGCTACTATAAGAAGCTTAAGATTTCTATGGACGTACTTGAAAACGAAACTGTGGAAACTGCCGCAGGCAGATTTGAAAACTGCAGGCATATTACATACACCGCCGAAGGATACGAAGGCGGCATGGAATACGGAAACGGAAGAAAGCACTATTGGTTTGCTCCCGAGATTGGCGTTGTAAAATTCGAGACCGATTTTTGGGGAGGTACTCAAACTGCAATTTGGGAATTGACGGAATATATAGGCAAAGGAAAAGGTTACTTCCCTCTCGAAAACGGTTTATTCCGCAAATACGAACCTATAGATATGGCAGAAGGTTGGCACGGAAGTCTGACTCATACATATCACGAAGACGAATCGGGTCTTGTAATATTCCACAACGCTATAGGTATAAAAGAAAGAGAATAGCATTCACATTTTGTATTATTACACACAAAACACCGCCGAAGTTTCGGCGGTGTTTTAATTGTTACTTTTTCGGGGTGTAGAGATAGAGTAAATCTGAATATTCATTAAGCGTTGCGGCCGCGTAATCGAGATTTTCGGTAAGCTCGGAAATCAATATACCGTTTTCATTATAAGTATAGTTAACGGTATACGGCATTTCATTATCTCTATCGGAATAGAGGCGAACGGTTTTGATAAGATTATTATCTTCATCATAGGTGTGCTCTATATAGCCTCCGATATTACCGTCTTTATCGATCCACGAAACCTTGATTTGATTGCCGTTTGCATCGTATTCATAAGTAGTCTTATTTTCCGAACCTGTATAGGTAACGGTAGTCTTTTCGAGCATTCTGCCCGCCTCGTCGTAAACATAGGTAAACTTATCGGTATCGGTTATTCCGTTATTTGTTACGCTATACGTCGTGCGGTTGTTTTTATCGTCGTACGTATAGGTATACTCGATTTTATCGTCCGGTGTTTTCGGATTGTAGCGTATCTCTTTTATAATATTACCGTTTGCATCGTAGGTATATTCGAACATTTGCTGACCGTCAAGCGTCTGCAGCTTTGTAGCGATAAGTCCCTGTTCGTTATAGGTGTATTCATAAGTTCTTTCGTTTTCATCGGTATATTCGCGAACAGCATTACCGTGTTCATCATATTCGGATCGCATAGACGATTTTCCAAAACGGTTTAAAATATTGGTTTCTTTACGTACTTTGCCGTTTTCGAAATATTCGTATTCAAACCGACTATCGTTTACCTTTCCCTCGATATCGATTTCGGTTTGCTTGATTATATCGCCCTGTTCGTTATAGACGTATTCCTTACTTGTTGAAGTATCGTTGGAATAAGTATTTACGACCTTGGTCTGTCTTCCCTCTTCGTCATATTCGTAAACGGTTTCAAATTCGGAAGTTATAACTGAACCGTTTTCTTTTCCGTCATAGTTAAACGTAATCTTTGTTGTTAAGGCGTCGCCTTTTTCGTTCACTGTATATTCGGTAACATTTACACCGTAGGAACGTTTTTCGATTTCTTTTACAAGAAAACCGTTTTCATCGTAAACAAATTCAGTATCGTAATAATTATCCTCGGTATTGTACCATTTTTCGTGAATCAGATTACCGTTTTCATCGTAGGTATTTTCCTCGCAAACGATAATTTCTTTTTTTCCTTCGTCTATATAATACTCCTCACTATACGTAACGTTTCCGTTTTCATCGTATTCGCGCGCGGTGTATTCGGTATAGGTGGTAGAAAGCTCACCGGTGGTATAATCGTAGGAATTGTTTGTTTTTTCTTCTAAAACGAGGTTGCCGTTTTCGTCATACGTATATTTTACAATTTCATCGGGATTTTCCGAACCGTCAACATATGTGCTTTGGGACAACACCCTGCCTTTTTCATCATAGGTGTATTCATAAGTAAGGTCGTATACGTAATACATACCTTGATACATCATCTTTTGTATACCCTTAATTATGTCGCCGTTTTCGTTATATGTCTTTTCGATAAAAGCGTTATATATCTCGTAAGAAGTAAGTGTTTCGTTTGTATGCACAACCGTGAAGTCTTCGAGCATATCCTTGGCTTCTTCATTACCGCGGTTTTTATATAAAAGCGAATACGCTTCCTCATATTTTTCTTGATCCACAAGCTCGAGTGCTTTCTCGACTACCGTTTTTTCATCCACGGATTCGGTTTGCGAGCTATTGCTGTTTACAGATTCATCAACCGTGCACGCGGCAAAAAGCATAGTGCATACGAGCATTAATACGATAAGTCTTTTCATAACGTATCCCCTTTTTCGGTACTTGCGTTTATTGTAACAACACATATAACCTATGTCAAGACATTCGATAATTATCAACAAGCAAAAACACCGCTGAACGTTAAGTCGGCGGTGTTTTGTGGTTAATTTATTTACCCTGCTCGAGAGCCAAGGTGATGGTGGTTGCATCGCAAACTTCAGTCGGGCCGAAGTACTGGATAGCACCGGGATAAACGAAGCAGGTGTTTTCTGCCCACTCTGCTCTGTGCGCTTCGAAGTACTTGAAGGGTGCGCCCTCCAATTCAACAAGCGCCTTGCGGATAACGGGCTTATCCTTACCGTGTCTTCTTTCGATGTTCATCATCTTGGTCATAGGCATACCGCCTGCAACCCATTCTTCAGCAGGATTGCTGAGGTTGGAAACCTTGGAAAGATAGCCGGTGTAACCGTACTGGATAAGCATAAACGCATTATAGCCGAGGGAGTAGCAGTAGTCAGCATCGAAGTTCGAGGGGAACGCGCAACGGCCTTCGTAGCCCAAGAAGTGATGGAGTGCGGAGAACTTGCCGTTATAGGTGCCAGCTGCCTTACGTGCTTTGAGGTTATCTGCAACGAGTGCGGAGAAGAGCTTTTCAGATTCGATGAGCGAAACCTGAACGTTACCGTGAGGATCGCGTTCCAAAAAGAGCTGCTGCTGAATGGATTCGGGAAGAATTGCGAAAACAGCCATAGATTCCTTGGTGAGACCTGCTTCGATGAACGCATATTTATCTGCCCAAGTGGGAAGCGCGTTGAAAGCGTCGGTCTTTTCGCCTGCCAAAAGTTCGTTGATTTCAGCGATGAGCACGGAAAATTCGGGAACGAATTCTACGATACCTTCGGGAATGATAGCAACACCGAAGTTCCAGCCCTTTGCAGCGCGGGTAGCAACGGAATCTGCGATATAATCAGCGATCTGTGCCATAGACATCTTCTTTGCCGCAACTTCTTCACCTACGAGGCAGATGTTGGGACGGGTCTGGAGTGCGCATTCCAATGCAACGTGAGAAGCGGAACGGCCCATAACCTTAACGAAGTGCCAATATTTCTTTGCGGAGTTAGCATCACGTTCGATGTTACCGATGATTTCGCTATAAGTCTTAACAGCAGTATCGAAGCCGAAGGAGCATTCGATATCCTCGTTCTTAAGGTCGCCGTCGATGGTCTTGGGACAGCCGATAACCTGAACGCCTGCGTTATTTGCAGCAAAGTATTCTGCCAATACAGCCGCGTTGGTGTTGGAGTCGTCGCCGCCGATGATTACGATAGCGTTGATACCGTGCTTCTTGCAAACTTCTGCAACGATTGCGAACTGTTCTTCGGTTTCGAGCTTGGTTCTGCCGGAGCCGATGATATCGAAGCCGCCGGTATTGCGGTACTGATTGATGTATTCATCATCGAAAATAATATAATCGTCTTCCAAAAGACCGCTGGGGCCGCCCTTGAAGCCGTAAAGTACGTTGTCCTTATCGGTTGCCTTCAATGCGTCGTACAAGCCGCAGATAACGTTATGTCCGCCGGGAGCCTGTCCACCGGAAAGAATAACACCTACAACCTGCTTTTTAGTTTCCGCAGTGTTTTCGCCCTTCTGGAAGGTGATTTCATTTTTACCGTAAGTATTGGGGAACAAAGCCTGAATTTTTTCCTGATCTGCTACGCTTTCGGTAGGATTACCGTTCTTAACGCAGATTTCGGAAATACCGTTTCTGAGCATACCGGGCAAATTGGGGTTGTACTGGTATCTTGCGATCTGAAGAGGTGAAAGTTTCATTAAAATGACACTCCTTATATTGCTTAATATTCAAAATCCATTGTATTATACCCTATTTTGCGACAAAAGTAAATAGTATTTTACGTTTTTTATAATATGAGGTAAATAAAGAAATACCGCCGAGAAAATTCTCGGCGGTGATTGGTGACCCAAATAAATACTACACCTATTTTTTTGTGCTAAGATTTTTGCGTTTTTCTTTTGCAACTTGTTTTTCTATTTGTGCGACAGTTGGAACTTTATATAAATTTGTTACATAAAGAAATCCTGAAATAGAAAAAACACCAATAGAAATTATTCCAAATAAGATGTTTAGACCCAAAACCGTCGGATAATGTTCTTGCTTTTCGTCATCCAAAGTATGATAGACAGTTTTCCCGTCAGCAGAAGCGAGAGAAGCGATATAACACTCGTCAGAAATTGCACTGTTTGTATATTGAATACTAAATTCGCAACCTAAAAAGCTTTCAGGGAATCCCTCATATTGAGACTTTTCGTTTTGGTAAAACTTCGAAACGATATGATCGCGAAGCAAATACCTTCTTTCATTAATAACCATAACAACTATCGAATGCCGTTTTTTAGCAGTTACAGAATCACGATGCTCGGTATAAACTTCGGAACATACACCCTTGTAGGTATAAAGAGCTGTTTGCGCTCCCACATAATTGGTATCCATATACTCAAAAATAAATATACAATAAAGAGCAACAAAAATTAATCCGAAAATAAAACACTTTAGCGCGTGAATAATATGACGTGTGATATAAATCGTTACACTTTTCTTCACTTTGATCCCCATCACGAACACTGTTAATTTGCATTATTATAACTCACATAACGGAAAAGGACGAAACTAAACGTATGAAAACACAAGAAAAGAAACATAAAAATCACAATATTTGCAATATCCGAAAAATCCTTTATTGTATAACGAACAAATTCGTATACTACCATCCAACTAATAATAATCGAAAGTAACATCAGTGTATTTTTTGATTGTTCCATGTCATTCTTATTGTTTTGACTTTTCTCCAAAAATGTAAAACAAGGTTTAGACAACAGAACGGCAATTATTATTAATGCAAACGATATAATATACATTGACTGTTCCCAAAACGGAAGCTTTAAAATATATTCAACCGGCATAGTTCTACCGGGAATCGTACTGTGACCCGTAATATGAACAAAAGTTGTTTCCAACATCAGCCAAGCTAACAACTGAAATAAAATAATGCAATAAAAGACCATTGTTTCTTTTTTAAATATACTTATAAGCATCATCGTAATCAAAGAAACATATAAAACAATTACAATAATACCGGATAATCGAAGTGTGTTATACAATACTGAGGTATAAATTATCGCAGAAACAGCCATCCCGCCAAACAAGGCTCCGCCTATATATCCCAAACTGCGAAAACGAGAAAAATCAAACATATACTGCTTTCCCCCTCATAGAAGCTTTCAAACCGGTCGCACACGCCCAATATTTCGTCAAACTCTGCGGTAGCTCAACACGCAAAGATACTAACTGCAGTTACATAAGGATTAGCAACAAGCTCTGCGGCAAAAGCACGCGAAATAACTCGGTTCTGTATTATTGTAGTATACTTTTACCACCCTGTCAAGACGGTCATATTCATAAGCTATCGTAATAATACTTACTTCAATTCTGTTTCAAACTCAAGTTCTCCGCTTGAATCATAGATCAAGCTTTCCAAATTATCACTATTTTCAGTGCGGCCGCTTATGTACACAGTATCGTCTAAAAAGCAGATCTGTTCAATGTCATCAAAGCCGATCAAACTATAATCATATTCTTCATATAGCGAAAAATCGCTATTATAAACAGATACTTTATCCGGCGCAAATACTATCATTTTATCCCCAAAGCACGCCGCATTGAAATCAAATGAACTATATCTTTGCGCTTCTATAAGACATTCTCTGTTCTCGCCGTTCAAATCCACTCGCCAAAGCGAATGATAGACGTTATGACTCAACATTGTATTCCTGGAATAAAACGCTGTATAATACACATAATTATTATTAATAAACTGTATTTTAGTCATTGCATTATAGTTTGAATACAAATCGATTTTTGTGCCATCGGGTGTTTTGGTGCATATTCCTCCAATAAAATCCGAATATACCAAATGCTCATCGTATTTAATTATCCTTGGGTTTGTTGGCATACCGGTTATTTCATCGGATACGATTGTAATATTATTTCCATCTATATCTGCAGAAAAAATATATAAGTGATATTGATCATCGCCTTCATCCAATACCGAGTCATAGTAATAGATCTTATCTTCAATATAAAAAACTTGAGAACAATCAATTATGACATCATGAGTTCCGTCTTCATTCAATTTACAGTAAGCGCGATCAGAACAACAGCTACAACCATCATCTGCGATCATTCCGTATACAAAACCGTCTTTTTCAATCACATTGTATGCGTTCGGATAGAATGCAACCATTTCGCCATTGGTTATTTTTTTCGTTCCGATATTTCCGTTTTCGTCTTCCGAGAGGATATAGATATTACTTCCAAATCGTGAATAATACGGAATTTCCGAACTGCCTATTCCTCCCATATCTATGACTGTTTTTTGGTTGTTAGCTTCCTTCACAATTGGAGTTTTCGGAAGGTGGTTCTCATTGCTGTTGCTGCTTGAGAAGTTAAAACTAACATCATATGTGCTTTCGGATTCCGCATACGATGACAAGGATGAACCGGTGTCATCTAAAGCAACATTGAAACACGACGAAAGAAAAGCCGTAATTAATAACAACGCTAAGACAAACATTATTTTTTTCATATAAATACGCCCTGAATTATTATTGATTTGAAATTACGAGTTCGGTACAAATCTATTCAGTATTGATAGATATCGTCCATTACGGTTCGGGAGTCATGGTATAGAAATGCACCAACTCGCAATTATCGTTTTCGATTTCATATATATAAACGTTATTGAAGCGTGATGCGGCTCTTACATATTCTATAACCTCGTAATTTCCGTCCATATCAACGTCGGCTATGAATATTTCGAAATCTCTTCTTTTTGTAGGAACCCAATCGTAATTATCGGCTATAGAAACGGTTTTTCCGCCGACAACGGCTTCGAGAGTGTAATAGTAATAATTATTCGTGCCCCAATCGCCTTCGGCTTTTTCAAACGTCCAGCGTATAATTTCGTTGTCGCCGTCGCGATCCAAATCGACGGTGACGGAATTATCGCCGTATTCTAATGCTTCGGGGAAAATATCCACACCGCTGTATGTGCCCAAAAAGCGTCGGCTGTCTGTCGGAATATCTGCTTGAATATCCGCGCGTACGTGTACCTCGCAGATAATCGGCTCGCTATAGCATCGTATTGTATCGCAATCGGCTTCAAAAAAGCTTCCGTATCTATCGTAGAAGGTGAACGTTTTTGACGTTTCTATAATGTTGCTTTCAACCGTTACGCCATACTCCTCATCCTCAAGATAATCAAGCAGGTGTTTATCGTTATAAGGGAATTCATAGGTAGTGTATATGCCATCCTCGTTGAAAGCGCATATTATATATGCTTTATCTCTGAAATAATCAGATGTATCCAAAAACAGCAAGGGATTTGCAATGATGTTTTTTTCTGGAACGGGGTTCTTACCGTCTGTCGAGCTGTTATCATCGGAAACGTCGTCTGATGTTTCGTCAGAAACATCACTCGATTCAACGGACGTGTCGTTATCGCTTTCGTCGGTAACGGCTTCACTGCTTTCATCGGAAACAGTTTGCGAAACGGCTCCGGAGATGTCGAAGTCGGATTCGGTATCGTTTTCGGAAATAACTTCTGAGTTGCCGGATTCGGTGTTAAATGAAGAAACCTCAGTTGAATCGGAATCGGTATTTACATCGCAGGCGGTCAAAGACACAACGAGCATCGAAATACCCATTAAAAGCGTGAGGACCAAAAGCAGTAACCTTTTCATTTTTTTCACCTCGTAAAAACGTTTTCGATATATAAGACGAAAATTATACGCATTTTGTCACATAAGTTTTGAAAAAATTCAAAATTTTTAAAATGATTATTGTAACCACCAACAATGTATGTCACAAACACATTCGTTTAGCCGAATTAGAATGTCAATGAATTTACGCTATATACAAAGATACCGCCGAGGAAATCTGATCCTCGGCGGTGTTTATACGATATAGGTTTTCCAACAATTAACAATGTATATCATCTATCACTTTACGATGAACGAAGCTCGAACAACAACAAATCAAATCCGCTTGCTTCTTCATAAGTCATTTTATACCACGGCCCATTATTCGTTTTAATGAACATATTACCGAAGTGATAGATAGTCAAGGTATCTTCGCCCTCATATTCAAGAATAATCACCCATGTCATACCCATATATTCATCTGGGGTTTCTTCGAAATCGGAAATCAAATTCAAGTTGACAAGATACTCAACAATAGGATTTACGTCACTTCCGTTAAATGAATATTCATACCCTGCGGGAACCGACGTTACACGAACACCTTTAATTTTACCTTCTTTTAGAAGCTTGCTCTGTGAGATTTCGCCGTCTTGCGAGATTTCGTCGTACTTCGAAACTGCGTCATTCCTTAAGGTGTCATCATCAGTAAAATTATCATCAATTAAATATTTTTCATTAACAGATATCCCAAATGAGGTTTTAGATTCGTTGTTGCTTTGAAAAGTTTCGTTATCATTAGAGATTTTGGGGATTTGCGAATCGTCGACTGTTTTCGTATAATCGCATCCCCACAAAACGGTAAGCAACATCACGATAGTTATTGTTACAGCAAATGCTTTTTTCACAGTTCTGCTCACCTTTCTGTTTTCGTATAGAACATTGTTAATCTTCGATATAAAAATCGGGCTCATGAGAAACACCGCGGTTATTGAAGGTATACATATCCCCCCATATTTCGCAATAGGTGTTTATACCCTCCTCGGTTTCCCAATTCATATCCTTTATATCGCCCAGACCACTGCCGATATAATGACATTTTAATCCGTATGACGTTAATTTATTTATCTCTACTTCGGTAACGTAAACGTAATATGCTTTGCCTGCAAATTGCCCGTCGATTTCTATGGTTACAACATCTACCGAACCAATGGTTTGTACAAGAAGCTCGTATACGTCTATCATATCGTATGTTTGGACAAGAACATTGAATCTTGTTTCCTCGGATTCGTTCATTGACATTTTTATTGCAAGAACAGAACCGATTTTTTCATCGTATCCCTCGGGACGATACATATCACCTGCAAACTCCCCTGCTGAAACCGTAGTGTAAACAGTTAACTCATCATCTTCTTTACCGATGGGTTGTTCCGAAGTATCGGGTTCTACGGATTCTCCCATCTCATCGGAAATGTCGGGATGTGCCTCACCTACACTACCACTGTTATTTGTTACAGAATCGCTGATATCGGTTTGAGAGGAATTATTATCGGTGTTTCCTATTGTATCACTTACAAATCCGTCGCCTTCTTGCAATTCATTCTCGGAAATATTAGTTATCGGAATATTATCCGACGTTTTATTTAGTCCGGCGATAAGACTTACTGTGATTACAACTACGCATATAATTACAGTTGCAAGTTTTAACGTCCACCTTGCAGACGTTTTCGGTAGTCTATACATCAACTCTGTTTTTATCTCGTTGGGTAGTACTTTTTCTGCCATGGGAATAGGAACAGAATTATAATGCTCCTTTATTTGTTTTTTGATTTTCATGGTATCACCTCATAGTTGAAGTTGACGCTTGAGCTTCTTTAATGCACGCTGATATCGTTTTTGAACGGTTGACAGCGGTAGTTCAACCAAATCACTGATATCGCGGAATTTCATTCCCGATACAATCTTTAAAACAATAATCTCTCTATCTGCTTGCTCGAGATTCATCAACGCTTCATTAAGTGCCAAGCTATCCGCAAAATCTCCGCTTGATTTTTCAGGTATTACAGATAAATCATCTATGCAGGTCATATCTTTTTTCTTTCTTAACATATCAATAGCTACGTTTCGTGTTATCGAAAGCAGCCATGCTCTTGCATTACCGTTCTCTCGGTATGTATAGATACTTTGTATCACTTTAAGAAAGGTTTCTTGCATAGCATCCTCTGCATCAGCATAGTTCTTTAAAATAGATAACGCCAACACGAACATTTGACGTGCCATACAATCATATATAACGGTAAGTGCGTTTGTATCGCCTTCCGAAATTCTGCATAACGCCTGATTGCAACGATAATTGCATGTCAGATTATTCATGTCAACACCTCCTTTTAAAGTTTATTGCTTCTACTTATAATACGAAATAACACAGCAAAAATGGACAATCATTTTATACAAAACAAAAATTAATACCGTGTTGCATTAATTATAATACAAGTATAACGATTAATAAAGATACCGCCGAGGAAAATTAACTCCTCGGCGGTATTGATATTTAAATGGTTTAACAGAGCAATAGCGAATATACCGTTTCACCGCCGTTGATAAAGATTTCCATAATATATTCATCGCGCAACATCCGAAGGTCGCGCACATCACCTTTATGTACAAGCGACGGTCTTGCAGTACGTTCAACGACAAATCCGTAGTCGGTAATGTTAACTGCGTGATCGCGGTTCTTAAACAGGTGAGCGACCTCTTTGGTGGGTTGACCGCATATGTGCCCATCACGAACGATTATCTGCCGCGGAACCGACAGACATCCTACATCTGTTCCCTCACTGAAGCTTGCAAACTTCCATCCGGGAATCCATGTGATCAAAAGAGGTTCGCCATCAGCTCCTTTAAACATCTGACCTGCATATTGATCGGGTCCTTTGTCGAATTGATCGGACAGATCACAATGAAATACTCCGTCCTCTAAGGTCCCCAGCATGATCTGAAAAAAGTGAGTATCGTCCAAATTGCAGACTGACGTTGCCAACAGACACCTTTTTTCGCCAAGCGGAACAACAGACGGACATTCCGCGTATTTCGCATTATCCCATTCGCACAAAACCGATTGGAATTTCCACGAAAATAGATTCTCGCTGCGATACAACAGCAATCGTGCCGTTTGCGTTTCGGGATGTCCCGAGGCAACGATACAATAATACACACCGTCTATACAACAGACCGCAGGGTCACGAAAATCCGGACCGCCCTCGGGTGGATAGGTAGCAATAACAG
Organism: Eubacteriales bacterium; assembly: GCA_045593165.1. Lineage (GTDB taxonomy): Bacteria > Bacillota > Clostridia > Oscillospirales > CAG-382 > Coliplasma. Next base: position 2,195 of record JAZNWF010000067.1, on the reverse strand, counting down.
GGTTTTCCTTACATTTTTCAAAATGAATGCCGTCCTCGGACACCGCCACCGCGACAGTAGACACTGCAGTAATCGCAGAATAGAACAGGTAGAGCTTATCGTCCTTAACAATCGCCGTCCCCGACCAACATCCGCCACTGTCGTAAGGCGCCCCCGGAGTAAGAGCTATGGGCAGTTCTTCCCATTTCAAGAAATCCTTGGTACGAGCGTGTCCCCAGTGCATTGGTTCCTGCCACGGAATCTCGTGGTTAGGCGCGTGCTGATAAAATGCATGATAATATCCTTTGAAATACACGAGTCCGTTGGGATCGTTCATCCAACCTCTTTTAGGTTTATAGTGATATCGAAGCGGTTTTGTATAGTCCATATTTAGCTTCTCCTTGTCAGACGCTATTTTGAAATTAGGATAGCACAAACGAATAGATTTTGCAATGTATTAAAACGAGGCAAGAAGTTCGGGTTTGCTTGCGCTCTCGCGCAAAGAAGAAACAAAGTATTGTTCTTACCTAAATCTGCGTACAAGACTGAATGGTCTTACTGATGCGTTCACAATATAGTGTCCATAATTGGTTCGCAATAGACAAAGAAGGAGTTTCAAATGACGAAACTCCTTCTTTATTCAGTGAGTAACAATAGAGTGATTACAATTCTCGCATTGTGAGTTTTGATGTTGTGCCACGATCTTACATTGTTATATGTTCACTGTTTTTTTCTGCGCACAAAATACTCCATAAATTTAAATTGATTATAATTTTGTAGTCATATATACAGCAAGAATATCTAACAGTTCGGCAGGTGTGGGTGGTTTGACTAATTGCGTATCGGCTAATTCGCAAAGCTTATCGTAATTTTCGGTCCAAATTCGATTGATCGACTCGCGAAAACATCGTTCTACTGCGCACCACGAGCAGCAGTATTTTTCTGCAACGGGCATATACACCTCTTTTACAACAGCTTCCAGCCGACTTTCATTTTCCAAAACCAAATATATGGCATAGATCAAACGCCGATAGCATTTATAATTCCGATATAGCCCTAAGCGCCGTACTATGATGGATATTCGAGTGAATACCAAAGCGTCTTCGTTTGATGTCGTTGCGTTCATTTTCATTTACCTACCGAAGCTTTTACTTTTTTCTTGTTGAAATAATATTTTACCATTTCATCCATAATCTCATCACGATTATAAAAGTTGAACAATTCTTTGGGATATAGTTCATACAGATCCCATAGCTTTATTATGTTCTTTAATTCGGGTTTGGTATCGTTGTATTCAATGTTACGCAAGGTTCTGGCACTTATGCCGATTATTTCAGCAACGGTTTCTTGCGTATATCCGATTTCTTTTCGTCTTTTATACAAAAAAGAACCTAATTCATTATAAAATATCATATCGACTCCTACTGAGCCTATTTTAAAATGAATGTCGGTATTTTAGAAGGAAATGCATTTCCTATTTTTACAAATATTCGCTTATTTCGACAGCCAATGTTCATAATCACAATTTAATTGTTAATCACCATTGAAAATATATTTTGAATAGCATCAGTTACTTTGCAATCCTGCGATACAGAAAAAGAAATATTCGCAATACTGCAAGTCCATTCACTATCTGGATAATCAATCGGTCTTTTAACTTCGTTATCGCCGCAAGCAACCAAAGAAATACACATAAATACCAAGCATAACAAAGAAACGAGCTTGATTTTCATAAAAACCTCCTTCGATAATAAGAAGTTATATTGCGACAGAATGATAACATGTTCGACAGCAAAATATCAAGTGCAATTAAAAATATCACAACAAAAAAATCTCCCGATAAATTAACTCGGGAGAACTTTTTTATATGTCGGTAATGATAATTATAAGTTACTCTATACTGCTCGTTATAGTTTATGTATTCCTTTTTTTGATAGCGCACTTAACTCTATGCCATAAAATCCATAAAGAAAGTGACAAAATTGTTGCAATTATACTTCCCCATATAAAATAATTCATCTTATACGTATTTATATTATATTTTATCACGGAAAATAATACAGACATAATCGCGTTACAAGACCACACAACGACAAATCCAAAATAACTACATTTTTTTATTGCCATAATATAAGTAATTATTACTGAAATAAAGCATCCGAATATCCATATTAGCGAAACAACTTCTATGAATGTATTCTGAATACCTACAAATG
>JAZNWF010000066.1:0-2669 GCA_045593165.1 Eubacteriales bacterium | reverse complement strand
AGTCTTGCCTCTTTACCTATGACGGTGGGGCGAAAATTCAGACCGAGATGACAAAGAACGTGTACCTCGGATATCTCGCCTCGGCAGAGCCTCGCTCGTCCGCAGAGCGCAGATTTGAACGCTTCTGTGAGAGAACAGACGGCGTGGAGTGGGTGTACAAGAACGGCGATAAGGGCAACGAATACCTGTCCATCGCATATCAGGACAACTCGGGCAAACAAAAGCTCTTCTACCCCGACTACGTGATAAGCGTTAGAGGGGAGATATGGATAGTGGAAACCAAGGGCGGCTTTGACCGCGCCGGAAACAGCCAAGACATCGACCTGTATACGCCGAAGAAATTTGCGGTACTCAAGGCATACCTTGAAAAGTACGGCTTAAAGGGCGGCATCGTCCGCTATGATGATGCGAGTGACGAGCTTTGCATCTGCACCGAGAACTACTCGGACGATATCAGGAGCGACGATTGGCAGATATTAAATGAAGCATTGAAAGGATAAGTGCTATTGAGAGGAACATATGAGATTTATCAACAGATACGATGAGGACATAATGGAGCTGTACGACGAAGATCCGCAGGACGGAACGTACTACCGAGGAAAAGAATCGGATGAGTTCTACGATCCCGATGCTCCATTCGGTTATGACCGTGATGAACGGCATGAAGAAAGAAAAAAGCACGCTGCTTTATACATTACGGCACATAAGGAGCTTTTGCAGAACGCCGACTACCTCAAGGCGTACAACCGTATTCTCGACGAATATGCGCGAGAGTACGCCTATGTCATACTTGAAAAGCCGATAACCGTCGTCAGCGATCAGGAACGTGAAAACGAGCGTTTTATTCTTGAAACCTTCATCAGCGATATCAGCAAAAAGAAGATGGAAAGCTACAAGGCAGATGCGGAATACATCGTCGAATGGGTAAAATCGGGTAAAAATCTCATAGTTTATATTTAACGAAAAGGCATCGGAGCAAAATCCGATGCCGATTTTTTGACACGAATCCTTGCAAATGTGTCAAAACGCCTTGATTTATTCACATTTATATGCTATAATAATATAATCAATTATTTACAATGCGAAACTATCGTCAAAGGAGGTGTGACTATATGCAATGGACATATGGAGCGTTGTTTTTGCTTTCGCTGTCGCTGTTACCATTATACTTTCTGTTTGTGCGTAAAAAGCAGAACGAGCCGTGGCTGTTATTTTTGTTCGCTTGCGTAGCAGTAGTCAACCTCGGGTATACCTTGATAGCATTTTCAAACACGGTAGAATTCGCGCTCTTTGCCAATAAGATTACATACCTCGGACAAGTTCTGATCCCCTTGTGTATGTTCATGCTGATCTCGAAGCTCTGCGGATACACCTACAAGAAATGGGTGCTTGGCGTGTTGATCGGCGTGGCGGTAATTATGTTCGCCATCATCTGCACCACGGGCTATCTCGATTGGTACTATACAAGCGCAACGATAGAAAAGGTTGACGGAGCAACCGTTCTCCATAAGGAATACGGAGTTTTGCATCCGATAAATCTCATATACGTTATTCTTTATTTCGTCGGAATGATAACCGTAATCGGTTTATCGCTCGGTCAACATAAGAGCGCATCGCAAAAGCACGCCTGCGGAATGCTCTTGATCGTGCTTGGCAATATCGCCATGTGGTGCTTCGGCAAGGTTATCCCTTGGGAAGTAGAATTCCTTTCGGTTACATACCTTATGAGCGCAGGCGGTTTCCTCATTGAGTGGCTGATGCTTCAAGACTACGTTCATAAGAGCGCAGTTCCCACGTTCACGCCTGCCGAGCAAGAGCAGCTTGGAATCGATATCGTCACGATGCCGATGAACATTAAAATCGGTAAAGTATTGAAATTTGTTAAAAACGGAGAATCTCTCGCGCCTCGTGAGAGAGAAATTCTCGAACTCATACTCGACAATAAGAAACGACGTGAAATTGCCGAGCGTGTATGCCTTTCGGAGAATACGGTCAAGACCTATACGAGAACGCTCTATTCCAAACTCGGCGTAAGCAACCGAGAGGAATTGTTCGCGCTTCTTCTCAAGAAATGACATCAAAAAAAGCAAACAAAGGTTTACAAAGGACGGTGGAATTCAAACACCGTCCTTTTTTGTCTCAAAAATGGCTCTTTCACCCTTTCTTCACCCCTAAATTACGGCTTTCACCCTTTTTTCACCCCTAATTTTTGAAATTTCACCCCTTTTTCACCCCTAAATTTTGAATTTTCACCCCTGAGGGGTGTAGTGAAAATCAAAAGGATTATGGTATAATATAGGCAGATAGTAATATCGAATAACTTGGAGGTGGTGAAATGTGACCGAAAAAAGCATCCTTTTTGGCAGGTTTGAATTCCCCGTGGAAAGAGGTCTCGAATATCTCATCAACGAGAATGTTCCCGAAACCGACTTTCTGCTGATCAACGAGCCAAGCGAATCCTTTTCGTTGATGTTTGAAAAGGATTTCCCAATCTTCACCGTACCCGAAAACAGCGACAGGGATTATTTGCTTTTCGAGCTGAAGCGATCCGAGCGAGTGATCAAATTCTTCTGCCCCGAAAAGCACAAAAACCTCGATACTGCGGTATGGTACTTCTACATGGAGCTTTACGACGAAAGAGGTGAAGCTCACACCTTGCCCGGACAGGT
>JAZNWF010000065.1:0-74079 GCA_045593165.1 Eubacteriales bacterium | reverse complement strand
CTTATGGGCGAAGAGCTTCCTATGGACGACGTTAAGAAGGCTATCCGTGCAGCTACCATCGCTAACAAGATGGTTCCCGTTTGCTGCGGTACTTCTTACAAGAACAAGGGTGTACAGAAGCTCCTCGATGCTATCGTGGACTATATGCCCGCACCTATCGATATAGAAGATATCAAGGGTATCGACTGCAAGACCGACGAAGAAACAACTCGTCCCACCTCGGATGACGAACCTTTCTCCGCACTTGCATTCAAGATCGCTACCGACCCGTTCGTTGGTAAGATCTGCTTCGTACGTGTTTACTCCGGCTGCATTCAGTCCGGTGCTACCGTATACAACGCAACCAAGGGTACTCGTGAGCGTTTGGGCAGAATCCTGCTCATGCACGCTAACCACCGTGAAGACGTTGAAGAGATCCGCGCAGGTGATATCGCTGCAGTAGTTGGTGTCAAGAACACCACCACCGGCGACACCCTCTGCGATGAAAAGGCTCCCGTAATCCTCGAATCGATGGAATTCCCCGAACCCGTTATCCGTGTTGCTATCGAACCCAAGACCAAGGCTGGTCAGGAAAAGATGGGTATCGCTCTTGCAAAGCTTGCTGAAGAAGACCCGACCTTCAAGGCTTACACCGATGAAGAAACCGGTCAGACCATCATCGCAGGTATGGGCGAGCTCCACCTTGAAATCATCGTTGACAGACTTCTCCGCGAATTCCGTGTAGAAGCAAACGTTGGTAAGCCTCAGGTTTCCTACCGTGAAACTATCACCAAGACTGCTACCGAAAACTGCAAGTATGCAAGACAGTCGGGTGGTAAGGGTCAGTACGGTCACGTTATAATCAACGTTGAACCGAACCCCGGCAAAGGCTACGAATTTGTTAACGAGGTTACCGGCGGCGACGTTCCGAAGGAATACATCCCCGCTGTTGACGCAGGTATCAAGGGCGCAATGCTCTCCGGCGTAGTTGCAGGCTACAACGTAGTTGACGTTAAGGTAACTCTTACCGGCGGCTCCTACCACGAAGTTGACTCGTCCGAAATGGCATTCAAGATTGCAGGCTCTATGGCGTTCAAGAACGCTATGAAGAATGCAGGCCCGATCCTTACTGAACCGATCATGAAGGTCGTAGTTACCACTCCCGACGATTATCTCGGCACCGTTATCGGCGATATCAACTCTCGCCGTGGCGCAATGCAGGGAACCGAAAACGTTGGCGGCGGTCAGCAGATCACTGCAAACGTACCTCTCTCCCAGATGTTCGGTTTCGCTATCGACCTTCGTTCCAAGACACAGGGCCGTGGTCAGTACGTTATGGAACCCAGCCACTATGAAGTAGTTCCCAAGTCTATTTTGGAAGCTATCACCAGCGGCAAACAGAAATAAGTTAAAAAATGCCTTGACATAGGCGAAAAATTCGATATAATGAATTTAGAATAATAAGAAAAAACGGAGGATTTAATAATGGCAAAGGCTAAATTTGAAAGAACAAAGCCCCACGTTAACATTGGTACCATCGGTCACGTTGACCATGGTAAGACCACCCTTACCGCTGCAATCACCAAGACTCTCTCTCTCACCAACGCTAACATCGAATTCCAGGCATACGACCAGATCGATAACGCTCCCGAAGAAAGAGCTCGTGGTATAACAATCAACACCCGTCACGTAGAATACGAAACCGATGCACGTCACTACGCACACGTTGACTGCCCCGGCCACGCTGACTACGTTAAGAACATGATCACCGGTGCTGCTCAGATGGACGGCGCTATCCTCGTTGTTGCTGCAACCGACGGTCCTATGCAGCAGACTCGTGAACACATCCTTCTCGCTCGTCAGGTTGGCGTTCCCGCACTCGTAGTATTCCTTAACAAGTGCGACCTCGTTGACGACGAAGAACTCCTCGAAATCGTTGAAATGGAAGTTCGTGAACTTCTTTCCGAGTACGATTTCCCCGGTGATGACATTCCGATCATCAAGGGTTCTGCAAGAGAAGCTCTCCTTTCCGAAAACAAGGACAACTCTTCTGCTGAATACGCTCCTATCGTTGAGCTCATGAACGCAGTTGACGAATACATTCCTACTCCCGCTCGTAACGACGACCTTCCCTTCCTTATGCCTGTTGAAGACGTATTCTCGATCTCCGGTCGTGGTACCGTTGCTACCGGCCGTGTAGAACGTGGCGTTGTTAAGATGGGCGACGAAGTTGAAATCGTTGGTATCAGCAAAACTGCCACGACAACCATCACCGGTATCGAAATGTTCCGTAAGCTTCTCGATTCCGCTGAAGCCGGCGACAACATCGGTGCTCTTCTCCGTGGTGTTAAGAAGACCGATATCGAACGTGGCCAGGTTCTTGCTAAACCCGGCTCCATCAACCCCCACACCAAGTTCGTTGGTCAGGTTTACGTTCTTACCGAAAAAGAAGGCGGCCGTCATAAGCCCTTCTTCCCCGGCTACAGACCTCAGTTCTACTTCAGAACTACCGACGTTACCGGTATCATCAATCTTCCCGAAGGCGTTGAAATGTGCCGTCCCGGCGACAACGTTGACATGAAGGTTGAACTCATTTCCCCGATCGCTATCGAAAAGGGTCTCCGTTTCGCTATTCGTGAAGGCGGCAGAACCGTTGGTTCGGGCGTTGTTATCGACATCGAAGGCTAATTCGAATCGTAACTAACAAGTCAATTTTGTTGAAGAAAGACGGCGTTTATCGCCGTCTTTCCTTGATTTATTACATTTTTGCGATATGAATAAACAGAACCGATCGTAGTAGATTGCTACAACTTCGGGTTCTGTTTGTCCATTCTGCATCGTTTTCAAAACTTAAATTTCCCCTTTTGTTATCTTGCTATTTTATCATACAAATAGGTGCAGTATGCTATCATTCCGAGCAATAACAGCAGCAGATATAAATACAATAAAAAAATACGCAAACGAGTGCGGAATACAAAGTTGTGATTTTACTTTAAGCGGAATCTACCTTTGGGGCGTATATTACGGATACGAAATGTGCGAATATGCCGATACTCTGTTTATAAAGGGCAGGGATGAGTCGGGGCGCGCGGCGTTTGCTTGTCCGATGGGAGAAATGGACGGCAGGAAAGCAGTTGCGCTTTTGCTCGAGTATTGTGAGAATCATAATATAGAAGCACGGTTTTCGTTTGTGCCCGAATCGGTGTTGCAGTATTTCGAGGGCGGAAGCGCGCTTAAGCTGGTCGATTGGTCGGATTACGTGTACGATTCTGCCTCGCTTGCGACGCTTTCGGGTAAGAAGCTTCATAAAAAGAAGAATAGGTTCAATAAGTTTGTAAAGACCTATCCCAATTACCGATTTGAAGTCGTAGACGATTCGAATATCGATGCACTGCGTAAATTTTATAAAGCGTTTGCGGCTGAAAACGTTGCGGAGAACGAACGCTTGGCGGCAGAAGAGAGGATAATATATAAGCTCCTTGACGAATATTCGCTGCTCGGCCTTTTGGGCGGTTTGCTTTGGGTTGAGGATAGGATCGTTGCGTTCGCAATCGGCGAGCGTGTGGGCGATACGCTTTATATGCATTTTGAAAAGGCGAACAGAGCATATGACGGTGCGTATGAGGCGATGAATAGCCTTTTCGTGCGTAATTTCGGTGCAGATGCGCGTTTTGTAAACTGCGAGGAAGATATGGGCGACGAGGGTCTGCGTCAGGCAAAAACGGCATATTGCCCCGTAATGAAAATTGATAAATATGAAATTGTATATTAAAAAACGCAATTATTATCAAGAATTGCGTTTTTTGTTTTTTGGGGTTGACTATGATAATACTGATTTGATTAATTGTAAACCTTTAAACACTTGACAGTATTAATAAACTATATTATACTGAAATCAGTAAACAAAGGAGGTTCTGCTATGGCTATGATAAAATGTCAAAACTGTGGACGAAGCGTGTCGGACAGCGAAAAAGTATGTCCTCATTGTGAGGAAAAAATCGAAAAGGCGAAGAGCTGCTCCAAATGCGGATGCGCAGAACTGTCTTTTTCGTTGAAATCACAGAAGAGCGTGTATAAATGCGCGAAATGCGGCTATGAGTTTTATTTTAATAAAAATGGCGAACCGAAGGAATATGTTGGCGCAAGAAATGAGGAATTTAATTTTTTCACCGCATATCTAAGCATATTCAAGAAAGTATTTGATTTTAAAGGCCGTGCTCGCAGAAAAGAATATTGGCTTGCAACATTGGCACATATATTGGCAATATATGTTTTGTACATAGCGGTATTTTTCACAGCATTTATCGATAATGACGCGATAACTATACCGTTAGTTATAGCAGTTGTTGTATATACAATTGCTGTTGGAATTGGTTTAACAGCTGTTGAGATCAGACGGCTACATGACACGGGTCGCTCGTGGACGGCATACTTTGTCGGTTATATTCCGATTGTCGGTCAGTATATCGCTCTGATGTATTTGATCGAGGATAGTGAATTCGGCGCAAATGACTACGGACCTAATCCAAAGGGAAAGGAATAGACGTGAATAAGTAAGGCGGACATTTTATGTCTGCCTTTTTTGCCGCATGAGAATTAAAGCTGTATAATATTTTCGTGCTAACTATTGACATATCGGCGTTTTTGTGCTATTCTAATTGGGCTGACCATATTCGGAGAGATATCGAAGCGGAGTGCGAGCCGAGCGCCGCCGGTGGCGGAAGCAGCGAGGATTGCAGTGCGCAGCGGTCGAAAGGGTACAAGTTCTCTGAAAGAGAACGCAGTAAGCTTTCGGGCACCGCAAGCCGGACATAACGAGGCGGAGCCTCGTAAGAAGAAAGCGCAAGCAGAAAGCATTCTAAAAATCGGTATGCATGGAGAGATATCGAAGCGGTCATAACGAGGCGGTCTTGAAAACCGTTTGGGTGCAAGCCCACGTGGGTTCGAATCCCACTCTCTCCGCCAAGCTTTTCAAGGGGCGGAGGTAAGAAACGTCCGCCCCGAAAAAGAGAATATTTCAAGAAACATTTTCACCTTGGAGAAGTACTCAAGTGGTGAAGAGGCGCCCCTGCTAAGGGTGTAGGTCGGGCAACTGGCGCGAGGGTTCAAATCCCTCCTTCTCCGCCAAACAGAAAAGACAGGCTTTTGCCTGTCTTTTCTGTTTGTTCTGAAGGGATTTGAAGGGCAGAAGAAAAACAGTCCGGGGGACTGTTTTTCCTGCCACAGGTTTGCGAAACGGAGGAAGCGAGAGTGCGGAGGAACCGCACGGTAAGCGACGGAGTTCGCAAAAAATCCCTCCTTCTCCGCCAAAAATCGACAGGTTTCGACCTGTCGATTTTTTATCCATTGCGAAAGCAATGGTATATCATCGCCGTAAGGCGCATATCATCACGCGAAGCGTGCATATCATCAGCCGCAGGCTGTATAAGTGCTTTCGCAATGATGATATACAAGACTTTGTCTTGATGATATACAATTTCTTCGAAATTGATGATATACAACGGCTTCGCCGTTGATTGTTTGCCGTCGGGGACGGATACAGTGAGCCGTTGGAGTTGAAGCGGTCGGATTTTTGCGCCAAAGCGCCCAGTGTAGGCGAGCAAAAATACGGGCACCGCGAAATCAAATCCCGTATTCTAAAGAAGAAATATTATTAGATATATTGACAAAAATATAAACATATGATAATATATATAAAATCAAAATTGTATATACGGTGAATGTTATGAAGAAAACCCTAAAAAGTGTAAAAATTAATAACGATTTATTGCAAATCATTGAAAAGTATACTTCGTTAATGAAATCTGTTTTTGGAGACGCTCCGACATTTACAACGATGGTTGAGGAGGGAATATGCTTTTTTTTATTAGAACAAGCTAAATTGTTAGAACGTTTGTCTGGACAAAATGTAACCTTTGAAAATGGCACGTTGAAAACATTATTGATGAATGATGAACAGATAGAAAAAATTCAAAATCTATCGGTTGATTTAGTTAATTATAAATCTAAATTAACACTATAATATTATATTTTTACTTATTTAAATAAGAGCCGATTAGTTCGTTGTTTACAGGAATTTATATGGAACATAGCCACTACAATTTGATATATGCACTAAAAAACGGTGAATTAGTGAACATTTCCAACGTTGAGAGCGGTTTGGAATGCAAATGTGTTTGTCCTGCCTGCGGTGAGAAGCTTGTTGCAAAAAAAGGTTTAAAAATGATGCATCATTTTGCTCATTATTTTGGCCGCGAATGCAAATATGGGTATGAAACATCATTGCATTTAGCAGCAAAAGAAATATTATCTCAAGCTTCAAAAATGATGATACCTGCTGTATATGTAAATTTTGACACACCTAAAGAAGCAGAACTGCTATCAAAACAACGAGAAATTTATATTGATAAAGTAGAACTTGAAAAAAGATTCGGAGAAATTGTTCCTGATGTTGTGGTTTTTTCAGGTGGTAAAAAAATCTTTGTAGAAATATATGTTACCCATAAGGTTGACGACATAAAGCTTGCTAAAATTGTCGAAGCTGATGTATCGACCATCGAAATAGATCTGAGTTCAATTGATGTAATTAGTAGTAACAGTTTGCAAGATATTTTATTGCAAGGAATCCAGTATAAAAAATGGGTGTATAATTCTCGCGCGGAACTGTATCATAGAAGATTTTTGGAAGTAGCAGAGAAACTAAAAATAAGCAAAAGTAATAAAACCAATAGAACAACACTGTATGTCAATGATTGCCCTATTGGTTTTCGCGAATGGAAGGGCAAAACTTATGCAAGATATTACGATGACTGCATTCACTGTAGATATCATGTTGGCCAAGATGAAGACGCTATACTTTGTACGGGTAAAGCGAGAATTTCGTCAATCAAAGATTTCAAACAGAGTTTTGAATGTCGAAAAAAAGAACACGACGATATCAACGATACATTAAAAGAACATAAGTTTGTTGCAAAATATGGTTGTACACAGAAAAGAAATATAACGGAAATACAAATATTTGAAACCGATGCACATAAAATCAATGATATTTTTCATGTAGATGAACGCGAGAGTATAACAAGCAAATTAAACAGAGCAACGTATATTGGCAATTGGTTTTCGCTTTCGGCATTTGAACCATTAATTGAGGAAGCTTATCGAGATGAAATGAGAATTTCAAAAGAAAAGAAAAAGCAACAAAACGAAAAGATCTCAAATCTTGGATATGAAGAAATAAAAGAAAAGTTTTCACAAAACGATGTGCCTATTTATGATTCAAATGGTCAACGATGGATAAAGTGTGAGATATGCGGAATAATTGAACAAGAACGATATTTCGCTTCGTATGGCGGGAAAGACCCTACAACCGGAATATGTTCTAAGTGTTCACATAATCAACGGTAGTTCAGCCTCCAACAAAACAACCCCGCAATCCCAATAAAAAAGGGATTGCGGTTTTATATATTTTGCGGTATAATATATAAAAGTGCATATTACAGCACTTATCCGACTATGCAGGAGTGGTGACAATGAAGAAAATATTAATCGTTGTGGATATGCAAAAGGATTTTGTCGACGGTGCACTCGGCACGCCCGAGGCGGTAAACATCGTCTACAACGTAGTGAATAAAATAAAATCGTTTGACGGGGATATTATCGTCACCTACGATACACATTCCGAAGCATATATGGAAACTCAGGAGGGCAAAAACCTCCCTGTGCCGCACTGCATAAAGGGCAGCGATGGCTGGAGGCTCGATTCCGCCGTTCAGGCTGCGCTCGACGGTAGGGAATATACGTCTATCGAAAAGCCCACTTTTGGTTCTACGGAGCTGATCGAGCATATAAAAGCCAATTACAACGTTGACGAAATCGAAATAGAGCTTATCGGTCTGTGCACCGATATCTGCGTGGTTTCAAACGCACTTTTGCTTAAAGCGAACTTTTTGGAAACGAGCGTGAGTGTTGATGCGGCTTGCTGTGCAGGCGTAACCGTCGAAAGCCATAATGCCGCGCTTACCACGATGAAGATGTGTCAGGTAAATATAGTTAACGCGTAATATACACGTAGCAGGAGGACAGAAAATGTTTAATGCTGAAAAGGTAACAAAGGAATGCGTTGAATGGATACGCGATTTTTTCGAAAAGAACGGCAAGGATTGTAATGCCGTTGTCGGTATATCGGGCGGCAAGGACAGTTCTGTTGCGGCGGCGTTGTGTGTTGAGGCTTTGGGCAAGAAGCGCGTTATCGGCGTGCTTATGCCGCAGGGCGTACAGCACGATATAGATATGGCGTATAAGCTTGTAGGCTTCCTCGGTATAAGGCATTGTGTGGTGAACATAAGGGACGCGGTGGACGCGGTCTTGTATAATCTTCCCGAAGCGCTCGAAATTACCGCGATGACGCGCCAGAATCTTCCCCCGAGAATAAGAATGACAACGCTTTACGCGGTTTCGCAAAGCGTAAACGGACGAGTTTGCAACACCTGCAATCTTTCCGAGGACTGGGTCGGTTATTCTACCCGTTACGGTGATTCGGTTGGTGACTTTTCACCGTTGTCGCATCTTACCGTAACCGAGGTAAAGGAGATCGGGCGTTATCTCGGCTTGCCCGACGTACTTGTGGATAAAACTCCTATCGACGGTCTTTGCGGAAAGAGCGACGAGGAAAACCTCGGATTTACATATGCCGAGCTCGACACCTATATCCGCACGGGAGTGATAGAGGACGAAGCGAAAAAGGAAATTATCGACAGAAAACATAAAATGAATCTCTTCAAGCTCGAGCTTATGCCCTCGTTCGACCCCGAAATAGAAATAAAGGCATAGTTGGAAAGGGTGCTTGTATGAAAAAAATAATCAGTTTGATTTTAAGCGTTTTACTTTTGACCCTTGCTTTCGGCTGTGCGGAGGAGATAAAAGACACCTCTGACAACACGGACGGAGAGAAGACGCCGAGCGAAAACACACCAAACGAAAATACATCAAGCGAAAACACTTCTTCGGATAACAGTATCGGTGAGGATTCCGCGGTTTCCAACGAAGAAAGCAGTATGCCCGATGAATCGTCGAACACCGTGTCGGACGATGCTTCTCAAACCGTTTCCGATGACGTTTCCGACGATACGAGCGATACCTCGTCGGATGAACCCGTTGAGCCCGACGACCCCATCGTTGAGCCCGATGACCCCGTTGTCGAACCAGATGACCCCGTTGTCGAGCCCGATGACCCTGTTGTTGAACCCGACGACCCCGTTGTCGAACCCGATGACCCGCCCGTTGAGCCCGATGACCCTGTTTACGATATTGGCGATGCAGAGGTGCTTCCCTCGGGACATTTGATATATAACGGTGCGGCGTATTGCCGTACGTATTACTCGCAAAGCAATTCGCAGAACTATGCCGACGTATATGCGGCGTATGCGGAAAGGTTTCCTGATGTTCGCATAAGCGCGATAAGCCATCCCCTTTCTGCGATAAATATAACGAATCCCGCTGTTCGCGAGCTGATAAACGATCAGGGTATAATACTTGATCAAATGGAATCTCACATTTACGGCGACGTGAATTTTGTCAATTTGAAAGACATTTTCCTCGAGCACAGAGGTGAATATCTGTTTTTCAAGAGCGATTACCATTGGACACAGCGCGGTGCGTATTACGCGTATTACGAATTTGCAAAGTCGGTAGGACTTACTCCTACTCCGCTTTTCGCCTTCGAGCAGGTTACCGTTACCGATTCGTTTATCGGCAGAATAAACGACTATGCGCACGACGACAGAATACTCTCGTTTGTCGACACGGTATATGCCTATATGCCGAGAAAATCGCACACGATGACGGTATACAACTCAAACAGAGAGGTTGTAAGAGTATATAACAACTGCATACACACCTCCAAAGATAGCTATTCCTGCTTCCTTACGGGTGACCAGCCGTTTACCGTTATAAACGTTCCGAATAACGATCAGGAAAAGGCGGTGCTCGTTATCAAGGAATCGTCGGGTAACGCGTTCGTGCCCTTCCTTACCGAGCATTACGGAAATATTATCGTTGTCGACCCGCGACATATAAACGTTTCGGTTTCCGAAATAGTTGAGGAATTCGGCGTTGATGATATAATCTTCTTTGCGAATGCCTCCACAAGCAATTCCGGCACCTATTGCAGCTATTATTGGAATATGCTTAATTAAAAAAGAAAGGACGCTTAATGCGTCCTTTTATTTATGATATTTCTTTCCGGCGTTTATCGCGTTTGCGCGGTAGACCTGCTCGGCAAGCATCACTCGGGCGAGCATATGCGGAAAGGTCATTTTCGACATCGAAAGCTTCATATCGCATTCTCTTTTTAACGATTCATCAAGCCCGAACGAAGAACCGATTATGAAGCAAATGGGGCGCGATTCACGCGCGAAAACGTCGGCAAGCTCGGTACTCGATAATTGCTTACCCTCGATACACATCGCAATCTTGAACGCCTGCTTGGGTATTGCGGCGCGGATTGCGCTTGCTTCCTTTTCGAGTGCGCGGAGTATAAGCTTTTCGGAATCCTCACCGAACGTGCCCTCTTCCTTGATGCACACCGTTTTGTAGTCGCAAAACGCTTTTAATCTTTTTATATATTCCTGCTCGGCGTCCTTGAAGTACTTTTCCTTAAAGTCGCCTACATGAATGACGGTTATAGAGTTCATAACAAACCTACGTGATACAATATAATAAGTTTTTTTCGGGGACATGCGCCTCGAAAAAAACACCTATGAGTTTCGCAAGTGACGCGAAGCGGCGCGCAGGCGCGAGCGACCGAAACTCACAAAAGACGGGGACCCTAAAAACGCTTGCGTTTTTGGGGAGATATAAAGTCGCCAACATGGATAACTGTAACGGAAGTCATCGTCTGTTTTTCCTTTTTTGAACAGCTTTTTTCTTTCTTACCGAAAAACCGAAATCGCCGATTTTTTTGCCGAGCGAAAAATAATCGCCGTGCGCGTAAGCCAAAAGGTCGGCACGCTCGAGCATCAGACGTCCGTTTTCGTCGATAAGCGATTCATCGGCGGCAACGGCAACGATATCTGCAATAAACATATCGTGCGAGCCGAGCGGAATTTTTTGCTCTACCCTGCATTCAAGCGTTAACGGACATTCGGCAACGCTGACGCAACCTACCTCGAACGAATTTTCCTTGGTAAGACCCGTTTGCTTGAATTTATCGAGATCACGTCCTGATTTCACACCGCAATAGTCAAGCGCCTTGACGATAGATGTGTTCGGCAGATTCACGCAGAATTCTCCGCTTTCTTCGATTATTTTGTAGGAATGCCTTTCGGGGCGTACCGATATATAAAGCTTCGGCGGCTGTGTGCAGACGATTCCCGTCCACGCGACAGTTATAAGGTTGGCGTTATCCTCGTTTCCGCAGGAAACCAACACAGCCGGCACGGGCGAAAGCAACGCTCCGCCTTTCCATTTCACTTTCGACATAAAACACCTATACAATAAATAGACCTATGAGTTTAAAATATCTATGATAATTTCATACGCCATTCGTATTCCTGCGGTTGCGGGAACAAAGCAGATGCTCGAGGGGGTTGCACGGCGCGTTTCCTCGTTGCGACCCTCCACGCATTCGCCCGGCGCTTCGTCGGAGCAAACTACCTTTAATGCGGAAATGCTCCTCGCGCGGAGCTCCTTGCGCATCACACGTGCCAAGCCGTCGCCTGCCGTTTTGTAAATATCCTTTACCGTGACCAATGCGGGATTCATTCTGTTGCCGGTGCCCATCGAAGAAATAATGGGTACGCCTTTTGCGTTTGATTCGGCAATAAGCACGAGCTTCGAGGTTACGGTATCGATGCAATCGGCAACGTAATCGTATTCCGAAAGGTCAATCTCGCTTTTTGTTTCGGCTGAATAAAACATATCTATCGCAGTTGCGTTACAGCTCGGCTCGATATCTGAAAGTCGGTTTGCGCATACCTGCGCCTTGGATTGGCCCAAGGTAGAGTTCAGCGCAATTATCTGACGGTTGCGGTTGGTTTCGGAAACGGTATCGCCGTCGACAACGGTGATTTTACCCACACCGCAACGGCAAAGCATCTCGGCGCACCACGAGCCGACACCGCCGACACCGAACACGATAACACTTGCATTATTCAATTTTTTTGCGCCCTCTTCGGTTATAAGAGGGATAGAACGTTCAAGTAAACTCATAATTTTATACTTTCGGGAAGCTCGGCATCAACTACTGCCGACCAATATTTTTCATACGTTACAAATCCGGGTGCGCTGCCCGACGGCTTTTTAAGGCATCTGACGTGGGTATAATCCACCTCAACGTTGCGGCTTCCGCGCTTTTCGCTGTAATATGCGGCAACCATAGCCGCCTCGGTGTAATCGCGGTCGGACGGTTCCTCGCTTCCGTTCGGTGTTAAAATAACGTGCGAGCCGTGGAAGCCCTTGATGTGAAACCAAAGCTCGTTTCGTTCTGCGCCTCCCGTAAGGGCATCGTTTTGTCGGTTGTTGCGCCCTACACGAAGTGTTAATCCGTCGGTAGTTTTAAGCACAAGTGGTTTAGCGGCTTGTGTTTTTTTCTTCTTGCTTCCGCCCGATTTGTCGGCGATATATCCGCCCTCGGTAAGCTCGGCTTTTATCTCGGCAAGCTCTTGGGGATTTGCGGCGCGGTCGATAAAGGAAAGCACGCTTTCCAAATAATGCGCGTTTGCTTTTGCTTTTTGGATCTGCTCGGCAAGCATTACCGACGCGCGCTTCATTTTCGAGTATTTTTTGTAATATTTCTGCGCGTTTTTTGCGGGGGATAACGCAATATCGAGCGGAACGGTTATAACGTCACCCGATTCGTAATCCATTCCAGTGATTTCGCTGTCGCCTTGGCGTATGCGGTAGATGTTAGCGGTTACAACATCGCCCTTGATGCGCATTTTTTCCATATCGGCGCAATCGTCAAGCTCGTTTTGCAAAAGCGTTATTTTCTTTTTTGTGCGGGAAAGGTAGCCGTTCACCGTTTTTATCAGCTCGCGCGAATACCTGCCGATATTGACAGCCTCTTCCTTTTTACCGAAATAATCGGTAAGGAGCGAGGAAAAGCTATCGAATTCGCGTATTTCGTATCCGCTTCCGTACTGTGTAAGCGGAATAAACGAATATTCAACTCCGTTTTCGCCGTCAAGTACGGCATTGGGGCAAAATTCGTTATTCTGCAAACGTGATTTTAAGCTGTTGAATTCATATAAAAGCTTTTTGGCGTTGACTGTATCAATAAGCGCATCGGTACGGCCGTATGCGCGGAATGCGATCTCTCTTGCCACGACGGGAGAAATGCCGAAGAATGTTTTTAAAAGAAAATCGTTTGCGGGCATACCCGATTTTTCGTTTGTAAGCGATAAAAATCCGCTGTCGCTTACCGCCAATACCGAAAGCTTATCCTGCTTTGGAGGCAATTCGTAGGGAAGACCTGCCATGATTCGACGAACGTCCGCGGTTATATCCGAAACCGACGAGGCGGAAAGTATTTTTCCGCTTTCTTCGGTGAGAATGACGTTGGAGTATTTACCCATCATCTCGGCGTAAATAAATTTACGCTTGATATATCCCATTTCGTCCGCACAGTCGAAGACAAATCGCACGATACGTTCGTTTTCTACCCATTCAGCCGCAACAAATCTGCCGTTTTGCAAATGCTTGCGGTAAAGCATACAGGTCGGCGTAGGTGTGTCGGGACGCGCGACCGCTTCGTCGGTTATCGCAAGTATAGGGCGCGAGGCGGATGCGGAAATAACGAAATTCCCACGCTTGCCGTCGCGGTATAGCTGCAGATAAAAGCAGGTTTGCGAGCTTTGATGTATCTTTTCAACTCTTGCGCCCGCCCATTTATTCAATTCGTTCGCCACAGCGGCGCAAAAAAGTCCGTCAAATGCCATATTAATTCTCTTTAGCCAAAGCATTGGAACGTGAACCGGCCCAAAAGGACTGAAACGCGTTTGCTTTTCGGCAAATTTTAGTTTATAGTCTTTGCAATACACACGTATTGCGTAATCCTTTGCATTAAAATTTTCTCGAGTTTCAATGCTTCGGCTACAGTTTATTTCCGAATTCGTTTTCTGTTCTGAACATAAATATCTCTGCCGCGACGCCTAATTGTCTTACAATATCGGCAAGCGTCGGGATTATTATACGCTCGGTTGCGAAATGAGTTGCACAAATGAGGTTAAGACCCAATTCCTTGCAGTCTATCATATGGTTATGCATAACCTCGCCCGTTACAAACGTATCTGCGCCTGCGGCAATAACAGCGTCGATCTCGTCCTTGCCACAGCCCGAAACGATAGCAACGCGCTTCACCGTGTTTTTGGTGCGAACGTATTTAACGTCGCTCGGCTTTATGCTCAATCTTTTGGCAACGAGGTCGATAAATCCGTCGAACGTCTGCTCGACTCCTGCGAAATCGGGGTCTTCGACGTCGCCGATCCTGCCGTAGGGAAGGAACGCGCTTACGTTTTCCAAGCCCAGAATATCGGCAAGACGGTCGTTCACGCCACCATCCATGCTGTCAAGACGAGTGTGGTAGGAAAGCACGGCGATGCCGTTTTTAATGCATTCAATAATACGCTTGCCGACGCTATCATCCTGCGTGATCGCGCCAACCGGCTTGAAAACAAGCGGATGATGCGTGATTATTACGTTGCAAGCCCAAGCACGTGCGGCGTTGATAGCCTCGCTTGTGCAATCGAGCGCACAAAGCACGCGTGTTACCTCGGCGTTTTTATTGGGAATTATCATTCTTCCGTCGTTATCCCACACTTCCGAAAGGGAGGAGGGAATACGTTCGTCAAGCAATTTTGCGAGCTGTTCAACCGTCATATTAAACCTCGTTATTCACAAAAAACCGCCAAAGCGGTTTTTTGTTTATAAGTTTTTATTTGTTAAGAAGTTTCTTTACCTTGCTTACGATGCCTGCGGCGTTAAGACCGTAGTGCTCCAAAAGCACGCCTGCGGGTGCACTTGTGCCAAACACGTCATCGATACCGTGCTTGATCACCTTTGCGCTTGCGGTTTCCGCAACAGCGGCGATAACAGCGTCACCAAGGCCGCCTACAACAGAATGCTCCTCGGTGGTAACAACGTGACCCGTCTTTTCAGCATATTCCTTTATAAGCTCGGTATCAAGCGGCTTGATAGTGTGGATATCGATAACAGCCGCGCTGATGCCTTCGTTTGCCAAGATTTCGCGTGCTTCCATAGCAGCCGCAACCATAATACCGGTTGCAACGATGGTAACATCGCTGCCGTCGGCAAGAACGATACCCTTGCCGAGCTTGAATTCGCGTTCGCCCTTTTCATAGAACTGGGGAACAGCGAATCTGCCTAATCGCATATAAACGGGACCGTCGTAATTAACGATTTCTTCGAGCAAGGCTTCGGTCGATGCCGAGTCTGCAGGGCAAACAACGGTCATACCGGGAAGTGCGCGCATAATAGCGATATCTTCGCAGAACTGGTGGGTAGCGCCGTCCTCGCCAACGGTGATGCCTGCGTGCGAAGCGCAGATCTTAACGGGGAGACGGGGGTATGCTACCGAGTTTCTTATCTGCTCGAACGCTCTGCCGCAAGCAAACATCGCGAAAGAGGATGCGAATGCGGGGATACCGGTTGCAGCGATACCTGCGGCAACCGAGATCATATTTTCTTCAGCGATACCGCAGTTGAAGAAGCGTTCGGGATATTTTTTTGCAAAAACAGCGGTCTGTGTCGAGCCGGAAAGATCGGCATCGAGCACATAAAAATCATATTTTTCACCGAGCTCGGTAAGCTTTCTGCCGTAGGCGACTCGGGTTGCTTCTTTTTCAGCCATTTTTTACGTCCTCCACTGCTTTATTCCATGCGTCCAAAAGCTCTTTTTCTGCGATAGCAAATTCATCGTCCTTGGGAGCTTTTCCGTGCCAGGTGTAATTATTTTCCATAAAAGAAACGCCCTTGCCCTTTACGGTCTTGCAAATGATAACCGAGGGCTTGTTGCTTTCGAGCGCCGCATTTACTGCGTTATCGATAGCTTCGAAATCGTGACCGTCGATAACCTGCGCGAACCAACCGAACGCGCGGAATTTCTCATCCACGGGGTGGGGGTTCATAACGTCCTCGACCGCGCCGTCTATCTGATAGCCGTTGCAGTCAACAAAAGCGATAATGTTGTCAAGCTTGTACTGGTTTGCGAACATAGCCGCTTCCCAAACCTGACCCTCTTCTATTTCACCGTCGCCCAATGCGGTGTATACCTTCCAATCAAAGCCCTTGCGCTTTGCAACCGCCGCCATACCGCAAGCGGTAGAGAAGCCCTGACCGAGCGAGCCGGTAGACATATCGATACCGGGGATAGCCTTCATATCGGGGTGACCCTGAAGCATTGCACCGAGCTTACGGAGCTTTTTGAGCTCTTCCTCGGCAAAGTATCCCTTTATTGCGAGTGCGGAATAGAGCGCGGGACAGCAATGTCCTTTGGAAAGGACGAATCTGTCTCTCGATTTCATAGTGGGATTCTTCGGGTCGATGTTCATTTTGTGAAAATAGAGGTACGCGATCACGTCAGCAATAGACAGCGATCCGCCCGGATGGCCGCTTTTTGCGCCGTATACCGCATCAACAGACAAAAGTCTTATCTTTGCGGCTTTTTCCTTCAGCATCAATAAGGTGTTTCTTTCCATTTCTCGTTTCCTTTCTGACTAAAGCCCGGCACGGCGGAGCGCATCGCTGAAATACGCAGGTCTTGCCGCTTCAAATGTCATGGTCTCACCCGTTATGGGGTGGACAAAAGAGATATATTTCGCGAACAGACATTGTCCTTCCATAGACAGTCTGTAACGTGCGTTTCCGTATACCGTATCGCCTGCAACGGGGTGACCGATATATGCCATATGCACTCGTATCTGATGAGTGCGGCCCGTTTCGAGCGTAAGCTCCAAATGGGTATAATCGGCGCTTTCGGCAAGCACGCGCCAATGTGTTGTGGCTTCCTTCGAATTCAATTCGGTTACAGCCATCTTTTTGCGGTCGGTCTTGTGTCTGCCTATCGGGGCACAGACCGTTCCGCTTTCTTCGCGCATATGACCGCCGACTATTGCTTCGTACTTTCTCGTGAATGAGTGTACCGCGATCTGCTCGGCAAGTCCTTTGTGCGCCTCGTCGGTTTTTGCGACAATAAGCAGTCCCGACGTATCTTTATCTATTCTGTGCACTATCCCCGGACGGATAACTCCGTTTATCGAGGAAAGTCTGCCCTTACAATGATAAAGCAGAGCGTTCACAAGCGTTTGATCGGGATTGCCTGCGGCGGGATGAACCACCATTCCGCGCGGCTTGTCTACGACGAGAAGATAATCGTCTTCGTAAACTATGTCAATGGGAATATTCTGTGGGATCGCCTCAAGCTCTTTTTCGGGCGGCATATCGATATATACCGTTTCACCCTCCGACAGAATATACTTTTTTTCGCGTTTTTTGTTATCGACCGATATAAGCCCGTCCGCAATAAGCTCCTGCGCACGTGAACGGCTTATGCCGAAAACTTTTGCAGCAAACGCATCAAGACGCGCGCCCTCTGCGGCGTCCTGCGCGGTCACGGTGTAATTATCCATTTTCGCTTTCCTTGTCGGCGTGTGATTCGGTGGTTGCATCAGCCGTATCGACAGATGCTTCGGCTTCGGCGGGCGTTTCTGCCGCACATTCGGCTAACGCGGCCTCCTTCGCCTGCTTTTCGGCAAGAATACGCTTTTCTACCTTCGTTTCGAAGAATACGACGTACACGCCGAGTAAAACCGCGCCTACTGTTATCAAGCAATCCGCAACGTTGAATACGGCGAAATCGAAGAAATCGACGTGGAAGAAGTCAACCACGTAGCCCAAACGGAAGCGGTCGATCATATTTCCTATCGCGCCGCCCAAAACCATACTCAAGGATATAGTCAAAAGCAGGTGACGCTTGTATTCCGAATAAAGCAGATATATGATCACAGCCATCGCGATGACCGAAACAACCATAAATATCCAAGGCTTATCGCTGAGCATCGAAAATGCCGCGCCCGTGTTTCTGGTGTGATAAAAGCTCATCACCTTTGGAATAAAGGGCGCAGAGCCGTATAGCTCGAGATTTTCGACGACGATATATTTTGATACCTGATCGGCAATTACCGCGAATAATGCGATTATTATTGCTAACATACAGCGTTACGGCAACGCTCACAGAGGCATTGACCGTCCTCGTCGTGAGTGCAATCGTCCTTGTGCATCCAGCAACGTACGCACTTTTCACCGTCAGCAACGGTAACAAGCACGGAAATGCCGCTTTCTTCGTCGGTATATGCATTCGCGGGAGCTGTTTCGGTAGAAACCGCAACCTTGCTTACGATGAAGATATCGGGAAGAATGCCTGCGAATTCGGTGAACAGCTTCATGGCGTCGCTGTTTTCATCAGCATAGATTGTTACGCTTGCTTCGAGCGATTTGCCGATGGTTTTTTCTGCTCTTGCCAACTCAAGCGCTTTCATTACGCCGTCGCGGAGAGAGAAGAGTGCTTCGTATTTTTCTTCGATTTCCGAGAAATCGTATTTTTCTTCAAATACGGGCATTTCGTTGCAGAATACGCTGTAAAGATCGTCCTCTGCGGCGTGGCTCATATAGCCCCAGGTTTCTTCTGCGGTGTAGGAAAGAATAGGTGCAAGAAGCTTGGTAAGAGCGTTTGCGATGATATACATAGCCGTCTGAGTGCTGCGGCGAGCGATATCGTCCTTCTTTTCGCAGTAGAGTCTGTCCTTGGTGATGTCGATGTAAAGCTTCGACATATCTATAGAGCAGAAGTTATGAATATCGTGATATACGATGTGGAACTGATAGCTGTCGTATGCCTCGCGAACGCGCTTGACAAGCTTGTTCAATCTCGAAAGTGCCCATTTATCGATATCCGAAAGCGCTTCGGGTGCGACCATATCCTTGTTAGGGTCGAAATCGGTTTCGGGCGAGCCGAGGTTTGCAAGAAGAATACGCAACGTGTTTCTGAGCTTGCGGTAGGATTCCGAAAGCTGCTTGAATATTTCCTTGGAGCAGCGAACGTCTGCGTGGTAGTCCGAGGATGCCGCCCAAAGTCTTACGATGTCTGCACCGAAATCCTTTATAAGATCTGCAGGGTCTACACCGTTACCGAGGCTCTTGTGCATCGCGCGGCCCTGTCCGTCAACTACCCAGCCGTGAGTCAATACCTGCTTGAAGGGAGCACCCTTGTCAAGTGCGCCGACAGCGGTAAGAAGGCTCGATTGGAACCATCCGCGGTATTGGTCTGCGCCCTCGAGATATACGTCTGCGGGCCAAAGCTCGGGAGCGTCCTTCATAAGCGATGCAAAGTGAGTCGAGCCCGAGTCGAACCAACAGTCAAGCGTGTCGGTTTCCTTTTCGAAGCTCTTGCCGCCGCAATGCGGGCAGGTGAAGCCTTCGGGGATAAGATCTTCAGCTTCTCTTTCGAACCATACGTTCGAGCCGTGCTCATCAAAGAGCGCGGATATTTTTGCGATAGATTCGGGAGTGGAAACGGGCTTTCCGCATTCCTTACAGTAGAATACGGGGATGGGAAGACCCCAACGGCGCTGACGCGAAATACACCAGTCGGCTCTTTCGCGGATCATGCTGACCATTCTGTCTTCGCCCCAAGCGGGATACCACTTAACGTTTTCGATCGCCTTGATCGCCTGCTCCTTAAAGGATTCAACAGAGCAGAACCACTGCGGAGTAGCACGGAAGATAACCGGCTTTTTGCAACGGTCGTGGTGGGGGTAGGAGTGCATTATGTTTTCGGACGCAAAGAGAGCACCCGATTCCTTCATATCCTCGAGAATAACGGAATTGGATTCCTCGGTCTTGAGTCCTGCATATTTACCTGCGTAATCGGTGTGTCTTCCGTAATCATCAACGGGAACAACGAGCTCGATGCCGTATCTCATACAGGTCTGGTAGTCGTCTGCACCAAAGCCGGGCGCGGTGTGAACACAGCCGGTACCGCTATCCATAGTAACGTATTCGGCATAAACCAAGCGCGAGGTCTTGTCGAGGAAGGGGTGAGAGGCTACCATATTTTCGAAGAACGCACCGGGGAAGGTAGCAAGTACTTCGTAATTTTCAAAGCCGCCCATCTTCATCGTTTTATCGGCGAGGGCTTCTGCCATAATATAGGTTTCGCCGTTTTCTGCCTTTGCAAGCACGTAATCTTCACGGGGGTTAAGGCAGATAGCCATATTGCCGGGAAGCGTCCAGATGGTAGTGGTCCATATGACGAAATAGGTATTTTCGAGGTCGAAGCCCGCGAGCTTGCCCAAATCGTCCTTTATTTTGAATTTAACGT
This sequence comes from Eubacteriales bacterium, assembly GCA_045593165.1. GTDB lineage: Bacteria > Bacillota > Clostridia > Oscillospirales > CAG-382 > Coliplasma. The sequence continues at coordinate 53,708 of JAZNWF010000065.1, read as the reverse complement.
AAACCGATGTACAGGGATCGTCGTGATATTCGATATCCGCTTCTGCTACCGCGGTGGCGCAGAAGGGACACCAGGTTACAGGCTTAAGTCCCTTGTAGATATAGCCCTTATCGAACATCGCGCCGAAGATCTTGACCTCCTGCGCTTCGAAGTGCTTATCCATGGTACGGTAGGGAGCATCCCAATCGCCGAGCACGCCGAGACGCTTGAATCCGGACATCTGCTTCTGGATAAAGTCCTCGGCAAAATCCTCGCACGCCTTTCTGAATTCGGGTACGGTCATAGCCTTGTTGAGATCTTTTTTGGTCTTTTCGATCGCTCTTTCGATAGGAAGACCGTGGTTATCCCAACCGGGAGTATAGGGGGTATAATGTCCGCTCATCGCTTTGGATTTGATAATAAAGTCCTTAAGCACCTTGTTAAGAGCGTGACCCATATGAATATAGCCGTTGGAGAAGGGAGGTCCGTCGTGAAGCACGAACGGAGTCTTGCCCTCGTTCTTTTTCAGCATAGCGTGATAAAGATCCTTTTCGAACCAACGGTTAAGCGTTTCGGGTTCTTTCGTGGGGAGATTGCCCCTCATCGGAAATTCGGTAGTGGGCAGATTGAGTGTATCCTTGTAATCTTTCATATCGGGTGTATCAAGCGAGAGCGTTTTTGCTCTCTACTCCATTCTTTAACAGTTTTTAGAGAGAGGGAACTATTATTTGTTGTCCTCGCTCATCATAAATTTGAGGTATTCATCCTCCGCCTTCTTTGCTTCCTCGGAAAGCTCGGGCTGATCGTTTGCCTTTTCGGGAGCAAGAAGCTCGTTTATTTCCTCTGCGTTTGCGGTTTTTTCCTCTTCAATGATTTTGGGCTCGGCCTTGAGCTCACGAACGTTCTTTCTGCGTTCGGTTTCCTCTTCGATCCTGCCCTTGACGTCGTTGAATATATTTGCAACGAGCACGTCGTCATTGGGAAGCACGATATCCTCGATTTCGTTTACGCTGAGGTTCTTGAGCTCCTCGATGTGCTGACCGTAAAGCTCGTAAACCTGCTTTTTGAAATCGATGATGCGGGTGCGCATTATCCAAGCCTTTTCCTTTTCGGCCTGAAGCTGCTGACGAAATTCGGCAATAACGCCGTCGCAGCGATCCTTTATCGCGCCGGTGATGATATCAGCGCGGTCGTTTGCATCCGCAATTATCTTTTCCGCCATTTTCTGCGCGGAAATAAGAGTACTTCTTATCGATTCCTCCTCGTCCTTTATTTCGTCGAGGTTGGTAACAACTATGCGAAGCTTACGCTCCAATTCATTGTTTTCGCGGTATGCTTCGGTGTATTTTTCAAGTACGAATTCCAGATATTCGTCCACTTCCTGAGGGTTGTAGCCCTTGAAGGTTTTCTGGAACTGTTTGTTTTTCAGTTCGTGAGGTGCGAGCATTATACACATTCCTTTCGGGATTTATATAAAAGAAAATTATTTTCGAAATTCGGCGGGGCAACAAGATACCCCATAAACGCCCAAAAGCACTACGCTAAAACGGTAGTGCGGATTGGATCAATATTAGAATAAAACAGGTCGCCATAAAAGAAAAGTCGATAGGGGAATCCTCTAATGCGGAAATGCGCGAGAGAAGCCCCCTTACCGGAGCGACCACGGGCTCGGTCACCACGCTGCAGAAAAGCAAAGCCTTTGAGTCCTCTGCGGCAAACATACCTAACAACGCTCTTCCTAAAAGAAGCCATATGATTGCCGTGAGAAAGTGGTAGACCGTCCGTGATAAGATAAAAAACAATTCGTCCAAGTGAAATCGATCTCCGTATTAGCGGAAAAGTTCTCTGGGTTTAGCGGCTTCTTCAGCAGGTGCTTCTGCCTGATCGCCGGAAACGTCAACGTTCTTCGGGGTAACAACGTAGGTAGCGTTAGCAACCTTCTTTACCTGACCGTCGATAGCGAAAACAACGCCGCAAAGGAAGTCGATGATTCTCTTTGTGGTTTCCTTGTTGGTTTCTTCGAGGTTAAGAACAACGGTGCGTCTTGCAAGAAGATGCTCGCCGATAGCGCGTACTTCATCAAAGCGTTCGGGCTTGATAACCTTCATTTCGAGAGCCGCGGAAGAAATACCGCCGGTTGCTCTGGAAACGGGTGCAGCCTTGGGAGCGGGAGCTGCTGCGGGAGCAGGAGCTGCTTCCTCTTCTTCTTCGTATTCTTCAAATTCTTCGTTTTCGTCGTATTCCTCTTCGGTCTTGAAAAGGTCGCCCAAGCGATTCATAAGTCCCATGTTTGTGCCTCCTGATATGTTTTATCTTTTATATTTTATATTCGCGTTTTCCGAATATCGAGCTGCCGACACGAACCAGCGTCGAGCCGCATTCGACTGCGGAAAGATAATCGTCGCTCATACCAAGCGATAGAATATCCATAATACTATTATCTACATTTAAGCCTGATATGTCAATAAATTTTTTCTTCATTTTGCAAAAATATTCGCTGTTATCCCCCAACATTTTACATTTTGGCGGGATTGCCATCAAACCGCGAAGCTTTAAGTGGGGAAGAGTGCCCAAAAATTTACAAAATTCCTCTGCGCGCTCGGGAGAAACGCCCGATTTGCTTTCCTCGTTGCCGATGTTTATTTCGGCGAGGATCGGCATGATTATATTTTTCTTTGCTGCTTGACGTTCGATCTCCAAGGCTAAGGATTCCCTGTCTACCGACTGTATCATATCCACCTTGTCGATGATATATTTCACCTTGTTTGTTTGCAGTGCGCCGATGAAATGTATTTCGGTGCGCGAGCGGTCTATATATTCGTATTTTTCCAATAATTCGTTTACACGGTTTTCGCCGATAAGGTCTATTCCGCAATCAAGCGCGAAATTTATCATTTCGGGGTCAACCGTTTTGGTTGCGGCGAGCAATCTCGCTCTGCCGTTCAATTCGTTTTTTATGCGTGCGATATTCTCCGCAACCTGTTTTTTGTCGTTCATTGTAATCTCACCACTAATTCAGCCGCATTCCGTCGTATACGTCACTTCCGTCGACCACCACTGCATCGTGAAGCGAAAGCTCGGTTTTCGAGGCATACGTGATATCGCGTCGGTTAGGATACGCGGGGTTTTTGGGTATAGCGCAGATGGAATAGCTTCCGTAGTTATAAAGCACCTCTGTCTTTTTGAATACCACCTTCGTGCCTACGACCACGTAAACTCCGGTTACGCCGTCCTGAACGCGAAGCGCATTGTTGCTAATACGGATACCCTCGTGTGAGGATTTTGCGAGCTCTACCGTCTGACAGCGCGAATAATCAAAGCCCTCGGGCATACGCTTTGTCGAAAACACGAGCACGGTTATATCCTTGTCGGTACGTGTGATACGGCGCTCGAGCGTCATATCTATTTCGGTGTTGTTCGAATATTGGAAGGTTACAGGATAAGCTCGTCCGTCCTTGTATGCTTCCGCGCTTCGTTTATCGAGTGCGACCGTGATATACCACGTGGACGAGAGTACTATTTTACCCGACGAGTTTTTAATAACGCTTTCGTCGGCAACCGAATTAGAAAGCTTTTCAAAGCCCTCTGCCGTAAGAGCATCAAGCGCCTTTAAGGTAAAACTGTTTTCGTAGCCGTCGACTGTGGAATAGAAATATCCGCTTTTGGGCGAAACGGTAGTGTGCTGTTCTCCGTTGAGCGAAGCCTGCAACTGCTCTCTTTCCTTTTTTAACCCGTCAAGCTCCGAGGCGTAGCTATCCGACTGAGTCAATGCCTGACGGCGATTCATAAGAATCAAAAGCTCTTCCTTTTCGCGTATTATTTTGTCAAATTCATTTGCATCCGCCTGACGCACGATCGAAAGCGCAAGCTCGTTTATTCTGTCGTCGATGAGGGCGATGTCGGTGGTCGATGCGCCCGTGGAAAGACTGCTCCTTTCAAGCACGTCGATGCGCTTATCTATCTCGCTTATTCTTTCCTGTGTTTTTACGTCCTCGGGGTCGGAATAGGTTATTACCACATCTTCTCCGAGACGCACCTTTTCACCGTCCTCGGCGAGAAAGCAATCGGTACCGTTCGCGGTGGAGGGAATCAGATATTCGTCGCGGAACAAAAACGCTTCAAGCTCCGCCTTATCTGTAATGTTGGCGTAGGTTGCGACCTCGGTATCGATAAGCGTGCCGACGTTCAACATAAGCTGGAGGAATACGTATGCGACTATGGCAACGGCAATTATGGCTGTGCCGAACTGACCGAAAAATCGCTTTGTGAACGCGATCAGCCTTTCGGTTTTCGATTCCTTGGGCTTGATACGCCTTGTTGCAACGAGTGTCGGTGTTGCTTTTTGGGGTAAATTCTTATTTTCGTCGCTCATATGCTTCCTCCTTTCGCCTTTTTAAATGTATTTTATCTCGTCTGCGGGCTTTCTGTTAAACCACGTTAACTGACGCTTTGCGTAATGACGGGTATTCAGGCAAATGCTCTCCTTTACGTCATCTATATTTACTTCGCCGTCGAAATAGGGATAAAATTCCTTGTATCCGATCGCCTGCGATGCGGTCGGGGTATCGCGCAAGCCCTCATTTACCAATCCGCGTACCTCCTGCACAAGCCCCATGTCGAACATTTTGTCAACGCGCTTGTCGATTCTTTCGTATATGGTTTCGCGTTCCTGCGGCATAATGTATACCGTGTGCGGAGCATAAATGCTTTCGGCTTGCCTGCTTCTTTTATCAAACTCGGTTTTGGTGATGCCGGTCTTGCGGTATATTTCGATCGCGCGAACCACACGCTTTACGTTATTCGGGTGTATCACCTCGGCAGCTTCGGGGTCGATAGCGCGCAGTCTTTCGTGCATCGCGGCGTTGCCGATCTCCTCCGCTTCCCTGAAAAGCGATTCGCGCAGAACAGGGTCGTCCTCGGTGGCGGATAATTCCGTGCCCGATATGAGCGTGTCGATGTAAAGCCCCGTGCCTCCTGCGATTATGGGTAATTTTCCGCGTGATACGATATCGTTTATGGCGGCAGTTGCCAGCTCAACAAACCTCGCGGCGGAAAAGGCTTCCGTTATGTCGCACACGTCGATAAGATGATGCGGTATGCCCTGCATTTCCTCTTTTGAGGGCTTTGCCGTGCCGATATCCATTTTGCGGTATATCTGCATCGAATCGCCGCTGATTATTTCGCCGTTTTGCTTTATTGCGGCGTTTATAGCATATTCACTTTTTCCGCTCGCGGTGGGACCCACCACTACCAGCAAAGGAAGCTTTTCCATAAATACACAAAACCGTTCTTTGTTTTCAAAAGAAGATAAAGGCGCACAAGTCTTGGAACTTCTGCGCCCTAATCCTTATAAATATCATAACATAAACGTACTTAAAGTCAATGATTTTTTATGAATTATTTGTTTTTTTACTTGTTAAAATGCTTTACCTTCAAAGGTTTACGAAAACGGTATCTTAAGATGCTCGAGTCGTTACCGTGAACAACGAATCTCCGTCGTTTTCCGAGCAGATAAAGATGTAGCAGGGCTGATATTCGTCGTCATAAATACGGTAGCCGATATAGTAATCGTGCACGAAAACATCACCTACGCCAAACGAAATATCATCCTTTGAGCATGACATTTCGTAAAAGTCGCCGCTTATAACGTTGCCCCATGCGCTTTCGGCTGTTATAACAGGCTTGGTAACAACATCGAATTCTTCATTCAAGGGATAATAAAGCGTCAGTCTGTGGAGAAGGGCTTTTTCGTCGCTTTTCGATAGGGCAAGCTCAAAATCGTCCCAACGGAATTCAAGCGTTGACGCAATGTGATTATAAGCAAGATCCTCGTTATCGGGATCGAGTGGTATAGGCGGATTTCTGACGATTGCGGTGGCACTTTTTGCGTCGGAGTCGATTTCTATTGTTATTTCTGCGTTTTTGGGATAGTATTTTGGAAGATACGTTTTGAAAAAGCCTTCGGTAACAGTCTTGAACGACTCCTTGTCGGATAGGTCATCAAGTCCGTTTTTACAAAGCGTGGAGATTGCGGGAGAAAGATAACGGTATTCCCAAGAAAACGTCAGACAGTTGTTATTGCAGTCGAGCATATGCGATTGTGCGTTATCCTCGATTCCTGCTTCCGACGTTGCAAAGCCGTCGTCGTAACATATTATTCCGCCGTTTTCAAAATAGCTTTTGTTTCCTTTGCCGTTTTCTTCGCCCTCGGTAGTCAACGGCGATTTTTTGTACCAGCCGTAGCTTTGAGTAGTATTGCGAAAGTCGTCAAGCAACGCCATCGCTTCGTCAAACGTGTGCTCTTTGCTGACGCCTGATATTATATTAAGCCGTTCGGATTCCGCAAACCTTTCGGTATCGACGAATTTGAGCATATCCTCCAACAAGGACGCAAAGCGGTTAAGACGAGCGTCGTCTGCTTTATACGAGGACAGGCTGACGTCCGCATTACCGAGCGTGACCTTGTAAAATTCTACCGAGCCTTCGGTGCAGACAAAGTAATATACGTGTCCGCCCGACACGGTGTAGCAGGTGTCGGTGTAGCTTGTATTTTCGGGCTTTGAAAATTTCGAAGAAAGAATCATTTTGCCCGTTTTATCGTATGCTGCCATGCGGATCGTTTTGGTTTCGTTATCGATATCGATAAGGTGGTAAAAATATGCGTTACCGCTTTCGTCTGCGCCGATGTATTTGTTGGTCATAGTGGGGTTCGAAAGCATTACGGTATCGAGCTTTGTGTTTTCAACACCGTTTTCGGTGAAATTGTCTGTTTCAAAGTCGATTTCGATAACCTTGTGGTTCTGTGCTGTTACCTTTACGGTTCCGCTTTCTGTAAATTCGGCAAATCGCGGAGTTGTGGTATATGCGGTGTAATCGGTTGCCATTTCGACTTTGTCAGCTTTGTCCGATTCGATAAGCAGGGCGTAGCAATAATTCATGCCTTCATCATCAAACGGACCGTACGGCTTTACTACAATGCAAAATACTCCGTCCTTTTCGGTAAGCAATATCGGCATATCGTTTTCGCGCTCGATTGAATATTTAACGGTTTCGATTACGTTTGCTTGTGTGTCAAACACCTTTATGCACCGTGCAACCGAATCGACGATCGCGATGTTCCCGTTTTCCAAAACAGTAAAGGCGGTGGGCTCGTAAAACGCGTAATTATAGCCCTTTTCGTGCCCGTCCTCGCGTTCTCTGAAGGTAAGCTGTGCTCCCTCGGAATCCGCCGAAAGCGAAAGGATTTTTTCGCGTTTTGCAATGATGGTTTCGTTTTCTTCGTCGGGAACAGACGCCTCTGCATCGGGAACGGCCGTATCTGCGTCGGGAACGGACACGGAGGTGTCATCGGGAATCGTATCGCTTTGCGAATTACTTGTGCCGGAAATGTTCTTTTCGTTTTCACAGCCGAAAAGCGAAAAAACCATAATTGCGGCGATGAGTAATAACGTGAGTTTTTTCATAAATGATACCCCCTTGATTATAGTTTACATTTAATAAGACGAAAAAGAAAGCTCTTTTGTCACATTTTTTCGTAGAAATATTCTTTGGCGCGTTTTTTCGCTATTTACAATCGGGTTTTTAAATAGTATAATTTCAGTAGAAGTAATGTAAAAGGACGTGGAAATTATGAAAGATATGATCGTTAAAAGAGTTCCCGTGGGCACGTTGGGCACGAATTGCTACATAGTAAAATCTCCCGATTCGCGCGACGCCGTGGTTATCGATCCCGGCGCAGACCTTACCGTTATTCAGGACGCGCTTCACCGCGCCGACGCGGTATGCCGTCTTATTTTGCTCACTCACGGGCATTTCGACCATATCCTTGCAGTCGGCGACCTGCGCGGAATAAATATCCCTGTTGCGATACACGAGCGCGACGCGCATATGCTTACCGAGCGCGATATGTTCAGCGCGATAATTCCTTATGACCCCCGCCCCTTCGAGCCTGCCGAATATACCTTCTCCAAGGAGGGCGAATATTCGATAGCAGGATTTGATTTTTACGTTATTCCCACACCCGGCCACACTCCAGGAAGCGTTTGCTACGTTTTCGACGGAATGATGTTCACGGGTGACACCTTGTTTAAAAACAGCATAGGCAGGACCGACCTCGGCGGCGATGAGGCGGCGTTGATGCGCTCGCTTCGCGCATTGAAGAATTTACCGGGCGATTATGAAATATTCCCCGGACACGACAAACCCTCGACTCTTTCCGAGGAATGCCGATACAATCCGTATCTTCGTAATTTATAAAAGGGGAGCAACAATGAACGAAACGATAAAAACACTTGTCGAAAGAAGAAGCGTCCGCAAATTTACCGATAAACAAATACCCAAGGAAATCTTGGAGCAGATAATCGAGGCAGGTCTTTATGCACCCACCGGTAAAAACATGCGCAACACGCTGTTTCTCGTGGTTACGGATAAGGAGCTGCGCGACAGAATATCCAAGCTCAATGCAGACGTAATGGGCTCTGACAACGATCCCTTTTACGGTGCGAACACGGTTATAATCGTCTTTGCCGATACCTCGCGCTACACCTACGTCGAGGACGGCGCATTGGCGATGGGCAATATGATGAATGCGGCGTTTTCGCTTGGCGTGGATTCCTGCTGGATACACCGCGCAAAAGAGGTGTTTGAATCAGCAGAGGGCAGAGCAATCGCACGGTCGTTCGGTATTCCCGATAGCTTTGCGGGAGTAGGCAACTGTATTCTCGGCTATCGCGATTGCGAGCTTCCCGAGCCTGCACCAAGAACCCAAAAAGTGATATACGCTGAATAAAAATCAAAAGGTCTTGCAGGAACACCTGTAAGACCTTTTTTGTTAGGGGCGCTTTCGTTTTTCCAACCCGAGCAAATAATCGGCCGACACTTTGTAATATTTCGCCAAGGTAATTATGTGTCGTACGGGGATCTCGTTTTCGCCTTTTTCGTATCTTGAATAAACCTGTTGTGTGGTGCCGAGCACGAGGGCGATGTCCTTTTGAGTAAGATCGTTATCTTCTCTGATTTCGCGAAGCCTTTCTATATAAGACTTATTCATTCGTCGAGTATCCCTCCTTTGTGTGCAGTGTAACACACGCCTTTTAACAACTCTTGACAATACATCAAATGTGGTGTATAATTAATTGTAAAAAGGTGGTAGGAGTACAAAATGGGTCGAAAGGATAGCGAGATTTCCGAGCTATATATGCTGAAATCCAAAATGGAATATCGGGATTTGCTTGAGGAAAAACTTATAGATTGCCAAGAAAAGCTTAATATAATTGAACGAAAGATAAATACCGAAAATATCCCCATTGATCCCGGCTGCCCGTATTCCGAAATGTTTTACGAGGATTTAGAAGAACGAATAGGGGATGTGCAAAGAAAATTTCAAACCGTTACTGCACTGTTTCTGGCGTTGATATGCCTTTGCTCTTTGTTTCACCCGTCTTTTTGCAAAAGCAAGTTTGATATTATTTTAAATTCCGTGCTGTATTTATTATACGTTTTTGCATACGTAAGTATACGAAGATATGAAAAACGTTCCGCATGGGCATTTATAGCCGCGGCGTGTTGTTTTAAAATTACGTTTGCGGCGCTTGAGCAAGACGGATTCGTCGTTTTGTTTTATGTTGCTTTGGTTCTGCTTTTGCTTTTCCTCGTGTTTTGTTTAAACGATGACGCTATCGAAACAATCGTAAGACGCGCTGCACGAAAGATCGAAATTGCGGTAGGGTTGGAGGATGATGCGATCGCCTCTGAATACGAAGTTGTAAAAAACGCAATTATTCGCGCAAATACGGAACGGTATTCTTCCGAAATTTCTCAGATAAAGTGCGAAATAGTGAAGATACAATATCATATTTCGGCGGTAGATACGGAAATTAACGAATATCGGGACTTACCGCAAAAACACAAAAATGCAGAAACTGTTTTTCACATTATAGACCTTTTGGAGTCGCGTGTTGCGGAGAATATATCGCATGCGTTGTCGCAAATTGAAGAATAAAATAAAAACGAGAGCTTTAACGGCTCTCGCTTTTTATATCGTATTATTTTCTATCACACCGCCGCCGAGAAGCGTGCTTCCGTCGTAAAATACGGCGGACTGACCGGGTGTTACGGCGCGGACGGGCTCGCTTGTTTCGACAAGCAATCTGCCCTCGCCGAGAGGGATAAGACGCGATTTAACGAACGGCGCGCGGTAGCGTATCCGCGTTTCGCATTCGAAATCACCCAAAGGTAGATCGCAGGCGGAGAAATTCGCATCACGTACGGTAAAGCGGGTTTTGAACAGTTCCTCGTTTTTGCCGAGTATAACGTTGTTTTTCTCCATGTCGCGTCCGATAACATAAAGCGGCTCGGTGTAGGCGATGCCCAAGCCCTTGCGCTGACCGATCGTATAACAGCGTTGGCCGAGATGCCTGCCCAATTTCGTTCCGTCGGCAAGCACAAAATCGCCCGCCTTGTCGGTATTGCCGACTATTCGGTTTAAAAATGCGCGGTAATCTCCGTCGGGGATAAAGCATATATCCTGACTGTCGCCCTTGTGCGCGACGGGAATACCAAAGGATTCCGCCATTTCGCGGACCTCTTTTTTTGTATATTCGCCAAGCGGAGCGATGAATTTGGACACCTGCTCTGCGGTAAGGCTCCACAAAACGTAGCTTTGATCCTTGTCGGGGTCTGCTGCCCGCGTGATAACTCTGCGGTCGCCCTGCCTTTTCACCTGTACATAATGTCCCGTGGCGTATTCATCCGCACCGTGATCAACAGCGTAGTCGGCAAGAAGACCGAATTTAAGGTGACGGTTGCAAACCACACAAGGGTTGGGAGTTTCACCCGATGCGTATGCGGAAATAAAATCCGCTATAACGGTTTCTCGGAAGAAATGCGACGCGTCGATTATATGATGAGGAACGCCAAGCGATCCGCAAAGCTTTTTTGCGTCATCTGCTTCGGAGCTCGATGCGTTCGGAACAAGCTCGCTTCCAAAGGGTATCATCGTGATCCCCTCGGTTTCAAAGCCCTGATTTTTAAGCAGTAATAACGCGGTTGCGCTGTCTACACCGCCGCTTACCGCCACGAAGCATTTTGCCAATTTGCCGTACCTCCTTATCATTGGAACTTGAACCGACCCAAAAGGAATAAAGCTCTGCCTTTTGGACGTTTTTTTGATTTTATCATATTTTGTCGGCACACGCAACCGTTTTTTGCGCGTTTTGGCGGAATAATCAAGCCAAACCTTGTGTATAGATATTATACAAAAATATTGTTAAGAGGGTTTGATCATGAAAAAGCTGTTTATTGCGTTATGCTGTATAATGCTTATCCTTACTTTTTCTGCGTGCAGCGGCGGAAACGAGGAAAAAGCACCCGAGCGTCCGCCCGCGTTTTCGATACTGCAAAAGCAGACCACGCTTACCAAACGTGCGGAAAAGGGTAAAAATGCGGCGTTCAACGAGCAGGAGTTTGCCGATATGCTGGGCGAAAAGCTTACATATATTACCGTAACCGATCTTCCCGAGGCAGACTCGGGCGCGCTTATCTTCAACGGTGCATCGGTTATGAAGGGTCAGTCTATTCCGTCGGCACAGCTTAATTATCTTAAATTCATCCCCACGCAGAATTGTGCCGAGGCAAGCTTTGGATTTACTTGTGACAGCACAGGCTATAACGGAAGCGAGATGAAATGCGTTATCGTTTTCGGCGACGGCATCAATTCGCCTCCCGTGGCGACGGACAGTAAGATCAGCACGGTTTCGGGTATAACCGTAGGCGGAGTGCTCGATATCAACGAGCCCAACGGCGACGAATACATAATTAACGTTATCACCTATCCGACCGACGGAGCTATAACGCTTTCGAGCGACGGAAGCATAGTTTACACTCCGAACGAGGACTTTTCGGGCAAGGATAAGTTGTTATATACCGTTACCGACCGCTTCGGCGCGGTTTCGGAGCGTGCGGAGCTTAACATATCGGTTGAGGAGAACGAATCGGGCATTCGATTTGCCGATATGGAAAACGATATGTCGCATTTATACGCGCACAAAATGTGTGCAAGTAACGTTATGGTATATCGCTATGAAAACGGAAGCTATTATTTCGACCCCGACCTGCCCGTTTCCAAAATGGATTTTCTAGTTATGCTTATGAACGTTACGGGTCAGGATGCCGATATCGTTGCGGTCGCCGACAGCGCGGTAAGCGACGACACTGCGCTTTCCTCGGGACTCAAGGGTTATCTTTCCGCCGCCAACGAAAAGGGAATAATCCGCCTTACAAACGGTAAATTTTCGCCGTTTGAGGAGATAAACATAGGCGAGGCGGCGTATATGATAAACGCATCGCTCAACCTGCCCGACGTAAATTCGTCAAGCGTATCCGTCGGTGTGACAGATAAAACCTATTCTTCGCTTGCCGCAGTTAAAAACGCAGGCATCACAGATGTAACCGACCCGTCGCAGAGCATTAGCAAGGCAGAGGCGGCAAAGCTGCTTTGCAGTATTTTGGATTATATGGAGGATAATAACGTAAAGCTTTCGGACGATTGACAAAACGGAGGTAAAATGCTATAATCAAATAAAATGGAATACTGTTTCCGTTTAAATCTGTTATAGGGATGATAAATATGGACGAAATGTCCGAAAGAAATGAAAATACGGTAAATGACGAGCAGGCAACCGATAAATTCGAATCGGCCGAAATGCCCGAAGAAGCGTCCGAAGCCGTAACCGATCTTCAAAACGAGGAAAAGGTAATTCCTCAAAAAAAGAAATGGTCCGCAAAAAAGAAGATTTTAATTACGATCGCCATAATAATCGGATTACTGCTTCTTCTTATAGGCGGCGCTTTTTTGGCGGTCGATATCTATCTTGATAATATGCTCGATTATATTTCGTACGACACCGCTTCCGAATATTCGTGGGACGGCGTGGATATCGATGACCCGAGCTATGACCTTGACGATAATATGGGTATTTCGTGGGACGAATTCAGCGACCCCGATGCCGGAAGGGACGAATCGTTTGACGTGTCGGATATCCCCGATGAATCACTGCCCGATATTCCCGATGAATCCTTGCCCGATATTCCCGATGAATCCTATACCGACAACAGCGGCAGCTCGGGGACGACGTCAAGGCCCTCCGGCAGCGGTTCTTCCACAAAGCCGCCCGAGCAGTTTCAGCCCGATTACGAAATTATAGAGGGTATATTCGACGATGATTTTATCACCGATGCGGAGGAAAAGGACGTTATCAACATTCTTCTCATCGGCGCGGATACGTTGAGCGGTAAAAGTGCGCGAAGCGATACGATGATACTTATGTCGATAAATAATCTCAAAAAACGTATCGTGTTCACCTCGCTTATGCGTGATACCTACGTTACCATACCGGGTTATAAAAACAACCGTCTTAACGCATCGTTCGCGGCGGGCGGTCCGAGATTGCTTATAAAAACGATAAAGCAGAATTTCGATATCACGGTGGATTATTACTTTACCGTAAGCATTACGTCGTTTGAATCGGCGGTGGACGCAATCGGCGGTATCGATATAATAGTAAACGAAAACAATTACGATTATTTCAAAAATTATGCTCAAATGAAGAATGTAAGCAAGGAAGAGGCGTTGAGTGGCTCGTATACGATCCATTTAAACGGTTCAAAGGCGCTCGGATACGCAAGAAGCCGTAATTATTCAAACGGTGACTTTACCCGTACGCTTCATCAACGTGACCTTTTGACACAGTTTGTAAACAGCTGTAAGGGTGCAAGCCTCGAGGAACTTCATTCACTTTTGAAGGCGGTGCTTCCTTACGTTGCAACCGATATGCCCAAGGAAACGCTTAAATCGATGATATGGGGTGTGCTCGATTACGTTTCGTACACCGTTACCGACGGCAGAGTGCCGTGCCCCGGGTCCTTCCAATATGCTAACATAAACGGCAGAGAAGTGCTCTCTATCAACTTCGAAAAGAACCGACAGTACCTGAAAACCAAAATATACGGATAAAACAGAAAAAGACAAACGTGTTTTTTACGTTCTCCTGAAATATAATAATAAAGCAAAAACTACGCTTCCCGTTTTCGAGAAGCGTAGTTATTTTTTGCGAGAATATTTTATTTGCTGTTCTTTTCAAGAAGAGCCTTGATATCGTTGAGGGTAGCAAGAGTCTTTTCTTCAACAGAGGGTTCGGCAGGTGCGGGAGCATCCTCGACAACCTCTTCTTCCTTCTTCTTCAATGCTTCGAGCTTGGTGCGCATATTCATAAAGATTCTGATAACGATGAACATGCAAAGTGCTACGATGAGGAAGTCGATTATGTACTGGATGAACTGACCGTACTTAATAGCAACCTCGGCTGCGGTTTCGGTTTCTACGCCGTCAACAACCTCTACCTGTGCTTCGGTAAGCACGTATTTGAGGTCTGCGAGCGACTGAGTGCCGAAAAGCTTGCCGATAGCAGGCATAATGATGTCAGCAACGAGGGAGGAAACGATCTTACCGAACGCGCCGCCCATGATAACACCGACAGCCATATCGAGAATGTTGCCTCTGGTGATAAACGTTTTGAAGTCGGAAATGAATCCTGTTTTCTTTGCCATTTTCTTTTTCTCCGCGACAAATTGTGAGTTTTTGCGCGGAACTCCTTTCGTTTTGTTTGGGTCGCGGACAAGTACTTTTACCTGTCCGCAACTGCTGTTTGAATCTTAAAGAGCCGCGTTGAGCTTTTCCAAAAGCTCGTCAGCGTTCTGACCGTGTGCGTTGCAGGCATCCTTGATGCTTTCGCCGCGCGACATGGGACAGCCGAGGCAGTGCATGCCGATCTCGTAGAAATATTTCGCGAGCTCGGGATGTGCGTCGAGCACGTCACCTACGAGCATATCTGCAGTGATCTTTGTCATTGTTAAAGACTCCTTTCGTAGAGATTATTTTATTTTTTATTTTTATTCTTCGTTTTCTTGGGCTTCGACGGCGTTTTCGTCATCGATATCCTCTGTATCCTCGATATCGTCGGCGACTTCGCTGTTGGCGACATTGTCAATGACGTCCTCCGCTTCCTTTGCGGATTCCGTTGCTGTGTTGTGTATTAAATGCTTTTTGTGCTTCGGCTTTTTGCTGTCCTGAATCATAAAGAAGCGTATTATCTGCGTTACGATACAGTATGCCGCACCGAGCACGGTCGAAAGCATAAGCTTGGGCATTTCGGGAATGGTATATCCGAAAACGTTTCTGCCAAACGGGGTAAGCGTTACTAACGCGATGATCGCGAGTGCACCGAGCCCGCAAAGGTAAAGCAGTCTGTTGCCGAATCGCTTCGTCGCAAAGAAGCCTCCGTGTCCCGCAACCGAGCAGGCGTAAAGGAACAGCATCAACGAAAGCGTTATCATCGAGCAGGTGTAGCTTTGCGTTGCGGCAGAGCAGATAAACAACACTATACCGCCGCCTACCGAAAACATAAGCGGATACATAAAATCGTTCAGCATCGGTTTTTTGCCGTGCAGAGGGAATTTTTCGCGTAGGTTTTTAACGCTTCGCGGCTCGAATGCAAGACCGAATGCGAAAGCCAGATTGAACAGTATTCCGCCGAACATAATGTCCTGCGCGCGTAATGCCGGCGTTTGATTGTAAAACGCCGAGAACAGCGAGGCTACGAGCATTATCAGTATTCCCGCAGGCAGATATTTTACTACCGCTCCGATGCGCCGCATTATTGTCTTCGCGCTTAATATTCCGTCGGCGATAAGGTTTATACCCGTTCCGAGCATCATCGCGTCGGCGGTCTGCTTCAGCGTATCGCACGAGCTTTCGGGAACTATCGAAACGTCGGATTCGCTCATTATCGGCAGCTCGTTTATTCTTTCTGCAGTAACGGCGGTGACGCGTCTGTTTTCCTTTCTTAATCGCACGATATCCAGCCATTCGCTGTCGTCGATATTAAGGAACAAACGGTAATAGGGCGCGTTTGCTATAAGCAAGCCTCGCGAGCAGGAGCGAAGCTGCTCGGCAGTTATTATTTGAGTTTCATCGTGTATTATACCCGCGCTTTTTGCGGAATGGAGCGCGGTGTAATATGCGTCGTTTGAATTGAGCACGGTTTCAATGCCCGCGCTTTCGCAACGGTATACCGAGGATGCGATTCCGGGGTCCAGAGAGCTTGCAAACGAAATGAAGCCCTTGAAGATAAGCCTTTGCTCCGCCTCGATATCGCGCAGCTGCTCTGCCTGCGTTTCGCCGCAGGCAACGGCAATAAGGATGCTGCTCGTTCTCGCATAATCCTCAACTGCCGAAAGTATCTTTTTGCGCGTGAAATCGCTTAATTTGTAATCGGTTCCGTCAAGAGTATATCCGGCGCATCTCGAAAGTATGTTTTCGGGCGAGCCGCGTACTATTATCGTGTTTTTCCCGTTATGCAGAGCAAGAAGACGTGAAATATCGCCCGAAAGCGTGTATTCCGCATCCATTCTTATGTATTGCTCGCGGATCATTCCGATAGGCTCGTTCCATTCGCCGAAGTATTCGACTATTGCATCGTCGATAGGCGAGCCCTTGTATTCGGGAAGACCTCGCTTTTGCTTGCGCTCTGCGGCGGTTATTCTGCGGGCGTCGGAGCATACGAGCATCAGCTTCAATAATTCCTTGGCACTTTCATTGGGACGCTTTTCGCGGTCATACGCTTTGCCCGAAAGGTAAAGCCCGGTAAGATTTATACGCTTCGGAGGGAACGCGAGGTTTTTGCCGCACATTATCGTGTTGGTCTTGGCAAGCGTTTGGATACAGTCGTAATTTTTGATAACCATACCGTCGTCTGCCATTTTCTTTGCACCGAAGCCCAAGGATGATATGCAAAGTGACACCATACTGTTGCAGAGCGAGCTTTCGCCTATTGCCAAGGCACATATAAACCAAGCGGTTATATCCGCGCCTGCTATGATTCCGAAAAACATCAGGCATAATGCCGAAATCACCGATGCTATCGACAAAAAGCCGCAAAAGCGTTTTACGTATTTTATAACTCCGGGAGTACGGTCATCAGAGCCGGTACGCATTCTGCGCAGGAGCGTGTCGCGTCCCGTGCGGCAGACTATCGCGCTTGCGTGACCCGAGGTGACTATGCTGCCTGCGTATATCATATTTGCACATATGACCTCTACACCGTTTCGCGCAACGTATCTGCTGTCCTTGACAGTGCTGCCCTGCTCGCCGCTGACGTGGCTTTCGAGGACCGAAAGCGCGGTATCGTCGATAAGACGGCAATCGGCAGGCACCATAGAGCCCTCTTCGATAAGTATCACGTCACCGGGGACTAACAAACGGCTGTCGATAAGCGTTTCCTCACCGTTTCTTATTGCCTTTGTCTTCAACGATGAATATTTTTTGGGTACCTGCAGAGCAATGCTTGCGCGGTGCTCGGCATAGGCATTCAAAAGCATTATCAGAGCGGTGATTATCGCCAACACGAGAAACGTCGTTTCTTCACGGCGGTAGAGATACATTACCAGCGACGAGAGTATAAGAAAGAGTCCCGTCAAGCTTTTTATTTGGTTTTTAAGGCTGTCCGCGAAGGAAATGCGGAAATCGCGTCTTATTTCGTTGACACCGAACAGCTTCCGCGCTTTTTTGATCTGCTTTACGGTTTTTCCCGTAATAAGATCGCTTTCCAATGCCTCAGCCACTTCCGTAGGCTGCATCTCCTCGGGAGAAAAGGTAAATTCTTCCTCGTTGCCGATGCCGGAAACCGTTTTTACTTTTAAATTGTCGTTCCCGTTGTAAGCCATAATAAACCTCTGTGGTGGGAAAATAATTTACTTTTTCGTTTTAACCGTAACGCTTCCTTTTTTTACGTCTGCGGAAACCTTGCTTATAGGCTCGCGGTAGGACGCCACGATTTCGGAAGCGATCATATCCTCGACGTCGGTCTGTATAAGTCTGCGCAGATTACGCGCGCCGTATTTTTCGGAATATCCCTTTTCGGCAAGATATTCGACCAACGCGTCGGTATATTTGAATTCTATACCCTTTTCGGCAAGCACCTCCTGCAGATCGCCGAGCATAATACGGCAGATATGCTTGAAGTTATCGCGGGAAAGTCGGTTGAATACGATTATTTCGTCAACACGGTTAATGAATTCGGGACGCAAGAACGCCTCCAACGCCTTCATTACCTTCGCCTTGTCGTTCTGCTGTACGCTTTCGCCAAAGCCTGCGATGGAAGAGCCCTCACTGCTTCCGGCATTTGTGGTCATTATAATAACCGTATTTTCGAAATTGACCTCCTTGCCGTGCGCGTCGGTTATTCTGCCGTCATCCAATATCTGAAGCAGAATATTCATCACGTCGGGATGCGCCTTTTCTATTTCATCGAAAAGTATAACGGTATAGGGCTTTCTGCGGATCTTTTCGGTAAGCTGACCCGCGTCGTCATAGCCGACGTAGCCGGGAGGCGAGCCGATGATGCGTGAAACCGAATGCTTTTCCATAAATTCGCTCATATCAAGGCGGATCAATGCCTCGGGCGAGTCGAACAAATAGTTCGCGAGGACCTTTACGAGCTCAGTCTTGCCTACGCCCGTGCTTCCTGCGAAAATAAAGGAAACGGGCTTCTTTTTATAGGAAATGCCTGCGCGTGAGCGCTTTATAGCTTTTGCAACGTAATTTACAGCATCGTCCTGACCGATGATGCGCTTCTTTATTTCGTCCTCAAGACGCTCTATCTTTACAAATTCATTTTCACTCACGTTGGTAGCGGGGACGCCCGTCCATACCTCGATAACTCTAGCAAGCGCTTCGTCGTTAAGCGACAGATTATCGCGTTCGCGGGAAAGCTCGTCAAAGCGCGCTTCCTTTTGGAGCACGGCGGTTTTCATATCTGCGATACGGCGGTAATCGTCCTCCTCGTGCGTTTCCTTGCTTTCCAACGCCTGCAGCTCCTCGCGGGCTTTTTTCAGGTCGTCGGTGACCTCGTGAAGTTCGTTGATAATAGGGGAGTGCATAGCGGTGTGCGAGCACGCCTCGTCCATAAGGTCGATAGCCTTATCGGGCAGGAAGCGGTCGGTTATATAGCGCTCGGAAAGGGTAACTATTCTGCGGATAAGATGGTTGGGAATATTTATTCCGTGGTGGTTTTCATAGTATTTTTTTATACCCTGAAGTATTTTTATGCTGTCTGCAACCGAGGGCTCGCCGATCATAACGGGCTGGAATCTGCGCTCGAGCGCGGCATCCTTTTCTATATGCAGACGGTATTCCTTCAAGGTGGTCGCGCCGATAAGCTGTATTTCGCCTCGACTCAATGCGGGCTTCAAAATGTTAGCCGCATTCATACCGCCCTCGGCGTTGCCTGCGCCGACGATAGAGTGAACCTCGTCGATGACGAGTATCGCGTTGCCCGATTTTTTGGTTTCCTCTATAAGACCGCGCATTCTGTTTTCAAACTGACCGCGGAACTGTGTGCCTGCGACGATTGCAGTCATATCGACAAGATATACTTCCTTGTCCTTCAGCTTATACGGTACGTCGCCGCTTGCTATTTTTTGCGCCAAGGCTTCGGCAACGGCGGTTTTTCCAACGCCGGGTTCGCCGATAAGGCAGGGATTGTTTTTCTGCCTGCGGGTCAATATCTGTATAACGCGTTCGAGCTCGTTATCTCTGCCGATTATATTGTCGAGCTTGCCTTCTCTTGCGCGTTCGGTAAGACAAATGCAGAAATCGCGCAGATAGCTCGGAGAGCGTCTTTTTTCCTTTTGCTTGTTGTTGGACTTTGCATCGCCCTCCGCGTCCTTTTCATTGGGTACGGGCTTGCTTCCTCCGAAGAACGCGTTCAAATCGATCGAGGGAGCTCTGCCCTCGTCGTCATCGCCCTCGTTTCCAAAGGGTATCATACCGTTCATCATACCCTCGTCCAAGGCTTCAAGATCCTCGGGAGATATATTCATTTGATTTATAATATCATCGATAGGCTTTATGCCTAACTCCTGTGCACATTTAATGCAGTATCCCTCGCTCGTTATTTTTCCTGCAACGCTTTTCTGCACAAAGATCACAGCAGGGCGCACGTTACAGCGCGAGCATCTCTTAAATTCCATTTTCGAAAATCACCTCATTGCTTGCGGAAAAGACTCAAATTGTATTTACCCTTAAAATCCTTGAAATAATACATCACCAAGGAGAATATAAGCGTAGCTATCATGATCACGCAAAGTATTATATCAAGTGTCATATTGCTTCTTACACATATACGGGTGAACGCACAGGCAAACAGTAATACCGTGGCGAATTTCCCGTACCAATGCGCCTGAACGACAACGCTTCTCTTTTTCATTATAGCCAAAGCGCCGAAAAGCATTCCTAACTCTTTTATAAATAACGGAATGGCTACGACAAGGAACACCTTGTTGTCTATTGCGAAGCATATTGCGGCGGTTATCTGCATAAGCTTGTCCGCTAACGGATCGAGAAGCTTGCCAACGTCGGTTATCCAATTATTTCGTCTTGCAAGGTAGCCGTCAAGAACGTCGGTTGCCCACGCGAGTATGTAGACCCCTGCCGCGATAAGCGAATAGGGCATTTCTGTGTATTTGAAGTAAGCTATAACGAACACGGGTATCATAAATAACCGCAGAACGGAAAGCATATTGGGGATTTGTTTTTTCATTTTTGCGCCTTTCGATGTGTGTCTTGCGAATTAAATAAAGAACGAGAATACGTTTACGTTGGAGATAAGCTTGAATAACAGCGTGCTTTCGGTATCGAACGACGAAAGAAATTCGTTGCCGGAGAGCGTTCCCACCTCGATAAGCATACGCATAAGGAAGCAGAAAAGGAAAACTCTGAATACGGCGAGGACAACGCCGATTATAACGCCGCCAAGCTTGTTGAACGTGCGGATAATGGGGAGATTTGCAACCTTGTCAAGCATTTTTCCGCATATGGAAACGGCGATCTGCGAGAGGATATAAAGGATAATGACTGCGATCACGGTAGCCGCGATATCGGTAATTGGCTCTGCGATCTCTACCGCAAGGGCGTGCGCCACGTTTTCCGAATCGATATATTCGACGAGGTCATCCTTATCGAGTCCCGCGAAATTCATAATAGAATTGAATTCCTTGTTCTCTCCGTTCAGCAGATCCTCGGGCGAGGCATCAAGCAAGGCTTCCTCGATCTTTTCTTCGGTGGTTTCGCGTATAGCGTCGCCGATGGGTGTGCTTTTAATAACGGATGCAACGGGAGATGCAAAGAGCGCGGTGACCGCTATTGCAATAACGAATGCAAGCGCGCTTACCAACGTCTTTACAAGACCGTTTCTGTATGCGATGTAAACGGTAAGCCCCGCAATTGCAAGAATTATAATATCAAGTATCCAACTCATAATAAACCGTCCTTTTTAGTCGAAATTTGATGCGATGAAATATTCAGCCTGGTTTTCGGAGAAGAGTATTATTTTGTCGCCGTCGGGAACAAGGCTCGAGTACGAAGTGGGTACGGAATAGCTTTTTTCGGTTCCGCTTGTTATATCACATTCGGTAAGCACTCCGGGCGACAGGGTATATAAGGTGTCGCCGCATATCGTAGCGTCGGAAAGCGACGTGGGGAACTGCTTTCTGTATTCTATGCTTCCGTTGGGTCGGTATATTACTACCTCCGTACCGCCCGAAAGCCCTTCCATAGCATATGTGACTGCTCTGCGCTCGCCGTATACCTTGCCCGAAAGCAGTCTTCTGCTTCCGAAGGATACTTCCGAAACGAGCTCGTTGTCCGCATTGAAGGTCCTTGAATAATCACTTGTGGTGAGGCAGTATCCGTCGGAGGTGTAGTTGAGTCCCAACGGCATTTCGCCTTGAAATTCCTTGGTGTATATAGCGTCCTTGGTATCTATGCGGAATTTCGAAACAGTGGTAACGATAGTGCCGTTTTTGGAATTGTACGCCGCGACGATGAATTCGTTTCCGTCGTCGGAAATATCGGTGAACGCAACGTATTTATCGCCGAAATATGCCGAATAACGCAGTAAGAAGTTGTTGTTATATACGAACACTGCCGTACGGTAGCCCTTTGCCGAGCTTATCACCGCAAAATTATTGCCCTGTGACGTAGCCAAGCCGTAAATGGGATAATCAAACGTCGGGGTTTTGGAAAGCTGCTGGTAGGAATTGAATATCTTTAATTCCTTTCCGCCGAGGTCGTAGCAGTAAAGATAGCTTCCGTCCTGCTCCATTTTGGGATGATTAAACGAAAAAGCCGATTTGTGAAGCACCTCGCCGTCCCAGCCCGTTATGGTAAGGCCTCCCTCGTTAAGTATTGCGAGGTCGCCCTTGTATATAAGACCGCGGTTGCCCTCGTTGCCGTCGAAGGCGATAAGCGTTCCCGCGGGGGAATCGGCTTCGTCACCGAGGTTTATAAACTTCAGCATATATCTGAAATTCGCCAGTGTTATTTCGTCGCTGTGGAACGAAAACGAGTAAACCGCAAATACAACAACTAATATCATACAAACGTAGCGTATCAGCGCCGCGCGCCGTGCGAGCTTGGTGTAATGCGTCTGTATTGTGGGCGTTTCGGGCTTTTTGCGCTTTGCCCGTTTATCATTGAATATGGAAAATGCACCCAATACGGTTCACTCCTTTCTTTTGTGGATCAATATCAGTAAAATACCCTGTTAAGCGTTAAGCCCTTTGCAGGCGCGGTTATGCCCGCAAGAGCGCGATTGCGCGATTCGATAATTTCGCTTATCATCGGACCGCTTGTGCCGGATGCGCGTTCGACGATCGTTCCGACCATTATTCTTACCATATTATATAAGAAGCCGTCTGCCGCGACGGTGAATATAATACAGTCACCCTCGCGCCGCGCGTTGAAATATTTTATTTCGCGTACCGTGTCGGTTATTTTGGAGCCTGATGCCATAAACGCGCCGAAATCCTTTTTTCCGACAAGCTCTTGGCAGAGCTCGTTTGCAAGCTTTTCGTCGATGTGCTTGGGATAGAGCCATTCGGTATCATCGGTAAACGGATCCTTTATCCGTGAATTACGTACGCGGTAAATATATTCCTTTCCCTTGGCGTCGTATCTAGGATGAAAGCCCTCGGGCGCGTTTTGCGCCTCGAGCACCGAAATGCTTTCGGGAAGCTTGGTGTTTATGGCTAAGGGGAGTGACGCAAGCGGGATTTCGGGAATATCACCGCAAAGCAACGCGATAAAGCCTCGCGCGTGGACGCCCGAATCGGTTCGGCTGCAGCCTGTCAAGGTTACGCTTGTGCCGAAAACGGCCTCGCACGCTTCCTGAACGCAGGCTTGTACGGTGGGCTTGTTCGGCTGTACCTGCCAGCCGCAAAGGTTGGTGCCCTTGTATGCTATTTTGAGAATATATCCTCGCAAAATACAACTACCTCCGTCCATTCAACGGAATTAAGGAAAAATACGCCTGCGGTTATCGCGGTCACTGCGACGATGAATACATAGTCGCGCGCGTGTGCGGTTATAACCTTCAGCTTGGTCCTGCCCTCGCCGCCGTGATAGCAACGGCATTCCATCGCGTCGGCAAGCTCTTCGGCACGCCTTACCGCCGAAACGAACAAGGGAATAAGCACGGGAATAAGCGCCTTTAAGCGTTTAAGCAGATTTCCGCTTTCAAAATCCGCGCAACGCGCCTTTTGTGCCGAAATTATCTTGTTGGTTTCCTCGATAAGCGTGGGGATGAATCGAAGCGCGATAGACATCATCATCGCAAACTCGTGCACGGGTACCTTTATCAGCTTCAGGGGAGATAAAAGCCTTTCTATCGCGTCGGTAAGCTCCAAGGGACTCGTAGTAAACGATATCAGCACGCTTGTGCCGAGCACGAGCGATAACAGGCGCAGAAGCATAAGCACGGCGCTTCTGATACCTTCCTTATATATAGTAACAAACGACCAATCCACCAGCGGAGCACCTTCGCCCTTGGTGAAGAAGAGGTTTATTATCGCCGTAAACACAAGCACGAAGACCAACGGCTTTATTGATTTTATAAGCACCGAAAACCTTACGCCCGACACCGAAACAAGAAATACGGTGAATGCAAGCGATACCGCAACGGCAAGCTCTGTCTTTGCGGCAAGCACTATTATAAGGTATTCGATAAGGATAAGTATTTTGAACCTCGGGTCGCTTCTGTGCAGAAGCGAGTTGCCGGGGTAATACTGTCCGAACGTTACGTCTTTAAGCATTTATAAGTTTCTCTATCTCTTTCTTTGCATAGCCGACGGTGTATACGTCGGTAAAATCGGCCATGCCGCGTTTTTTCAATTCAATAAACAGCTTGGTTATCTGAGGGAGATCAAGTGCAGCATCAAAAAGTCTTTCCGCCTGCTTGAATATTTCCTCGACACTGCCCTGCATATAAACCTCGCCGTTTTTCATAACGAGTATACTGTCGGCATATCGGGCGATATCCTCCATGCTGTGCGAAATTATAAGAAGCGTTGCGCCCGTGTTGCGCTTGTATTCCACAAGACCGCTCAAAATCTCCTCGCGGCCCTTCGGGTCAAGCCCTGCCGCAGGCTCGTCGAGTACGATGACTTCGGGCTTCATCGCAAGCACGCCCGCAATCGCGGCACGGCGCTTTTGCCCGCCCGAAAGCTCGAAGGGTGAGCGTTTCAGGTCGCGCTCCGATATACCGCAAAATTCCGCAGCTTCCTTAACGCGCTTTTTTATCTGCTCCTCGGTCAGTCCCATATTTCTCGGACCGAACGCTATATCCGCCTCGACCGTTTCGTCAAAAAGCTGATATTCGGGATATTGGAACACCAAGCCTACACGGCTTCGTATCTTTTTCATTTCCTTGGGCTTTTCCCATATATCCTTGCCATAAAGCAAAACCTTGCCCTCGGTAGCCTTCAAAAGCCCGTTGGTCAGCGAGGCAAGCGTGCTTTTTCCGCTTCCCGTGTGACCGATGATGCCGGTTATTTCGCCTTTTTTAAAGGCGGCGTTTATATTGTTCAGCGCGGCCTTGCGGAAGGGAGTGCCCTCGCCGTAGATAACGCTTACGTTTTTTAGCTCAAGTGCTATGCTCATTTCACACCTCCGAGAAGCTTTTCTATCTCGTCGGCGGCATCCATAGCGTGAAGTATGCCTCTCGGCAACGCGTGTCCGTCCTGCTCGAGCAGATACATAAGCTCGGTCACCTGCGGAACGGCGAGCGATACCGATTGAAGCTGCTCTACCTGCGTGAATATTTCAGTCGGAGTACCGTCGGCAATAATTTGGCCCTCGTTCATAACGATAATTCTGTCTGCCTCGACAGCCTCGTTCATATAGTGGGTTATGGTTACGACGGTAATGCCCAATTCGCAATTGAGCTTTTTCATCGCGGCAACTATTTCCTTGCGGCCCGTCGGGTCGAGCATAGCCGTCGCCTCGTCAAAAATAATGCAGTCGGGAAGCATCGCAAGTATCCCTGCGATAGCTATCCTTTGCTTTTGCCCGCCCGAAAGCTTGTAGGTTGCGTGCTTTGCGTATTCGGTCATACCCACGGTTTCCAATGCCATATCCACGCGCTTGCGTATTTCCTCGCGCGGGAGCCCCAGATTTTCGGGCGCAAACGCAATATCCTCTTCAACCACGCTTGCTACGAGCTGGTTATCGGGATTTTGGAATACCATACCGCATTTTTTGCGTATGTCAAAGGAATATGCTTCGTCGGTGACATCCATTCCGTCAACGAGCACCGTGCCCGCGGTGGGCAAAAGAATACCGCAAAGCAGCTTCGCGAGCGTGCTTTTACCGCATCCGTTATGACCGAGTATGGCGGTGTAGCTGCCCTTTTCGATCTTTAAATCTATTCCGTTTAAAACCATCGGGTCTTCAGGTGAATATGCAAATTCAAGACCGCGCACTTCTATAAATGCCATTAAAATTTCTTCTCTTTGTTAATAAAAATATCTTAGCCGAAGCATTGAACTTTGAACCGGCCCAAAAGGACTGAATCGCGTTTGCTTTTCGGCAAATTTTAATTCATCGTCTTTGCTTACGGTGTCCAACGGCTCGAAGCACCGCAGGGCAAGCATTCTCCGCTTGCTTCGATAGGAATTCCCAATTCCTCGCTTTCGACTCTTCCGCCGAATCGCTTCGTGTGCTTTCTTAAAATATAACCGTTCGTGGCAGGGGAGAGTCCCGTGGTGTATGAGTTCAGAAGCACGAACAAGGGGTCGTCCGAAAGAACCTGACATACGAGCTCGACAAAATCGTCAAGCGATTCCTCGATGATCCATTTTTCACCGTTCGGACCTCTGCCAAACGAGGGCGGGTCGAGAATGATTGCATCGTATTTGTTGCCGCGCCTTATTTCGCGTGCGACGAATTTGAAGCAGTCGTCGGTTATATATCTTATTCTGTCGTTGGGAACGTTCGATAATTCGGCGTTGCGCTTTGCTTTTTGAATTATTTTCTTCGACGCATCAACGTGGCAAACGAACGCGCCTGCCTTTGCGGCGGCAACGCTTGCACCGCCTGTGTAGGCAAAAAGGTTCAAAAGCTTTATTTCTCTGCCGCTTTCCTTGATGAGCTTCGAGAACCAATCCCAGTTTGCCGCTTGCTCGGGGAAAAGTCCCGTGTGCTTGAAGCCCATGGCGGATATGCCGAATTTAAGGTCACCGTAGGAAATTATCCATTCCTCGGGAACGTCCTTCTTTATCCATTCGCCGCCGCCCGAGCGCGATCGACGGTATATGCCGTCTGCCTTTTTCCAAGAAGGATGCGACTTGTCACCGTGCCATATAACCTGAGGATCGGGACGGATAAGGGTTTCGTTGCCCCATTTTTCCAATCTTTCGCCGTCGGCGGTGTCAAGCAGGCGGTATTCCTTCCATTTGTCTGCTATATACATAGATTACTCCTTAGCCGAAGCATTAAAGCTCGAATCAAGCACAATACCTCGGCTATATTATCCTGTGAATATTTCGATAATGTTAAAATTCGTCGGAAAAGCTTATCTGCTCTGCCATTTTTTCGGGCACCTCAAGCCCTAAATGACGGTATGCGCCTGCGGTGGCACAGCGTCCTCTCGGGGTGCGGTTTATAAATCCGAGCTGAAGCAGATACGGCTCGTAAACATCCTCGAGTGTAACTGCCTCCTCGCCTATGACTGCGGCAAGCGTTTCCAAGCCGACGGGACCGCCGCCGAAATGCTTGATTATCGCGTTGAGCATTCGTCTGTCGACCGAATCGAGCCCCAATGCATCCACCTCGAGTGCATCGAGTGCCTTTCTTGTAATATGGAAATCTATAACTCCGTTTCCGTCTACCGTTGCAAAATCGCGTACACGCTTAAGGAATCGGTTCGCAATACGCGGTGTGCCTCTCGAGCGAAGCGCTATTTCATATGCGCCGTCGGCGGTTATCGGAATACCCAATATACCGGCCGAGCGGGTGATGATAAGCGCAAGCTCCTCGGGAGTGTATAATTCAAGACGGAACGCCATACCGAATCTGTCACGCAACGGTGAGGAAAGCTGTCCCGCTCTCGTCGTTGCGCCGATAAGAGTAAACGGCTTTAGCGGTATGCGGATAGAACGAGCCGAGGGACCCTTACCCATCATCAGATCAAGCGCAAAATCCTCCATCGCGGGATAAAGCACCTCTTCTACCTGACGGGGCAGACGGTGTATTTCATCGATAAACAGTATATCGTTACGCTCGAGCGTGGTAAGCAAAGCCGCAAGGTCGCCTGCCTTTTCGATAGCAGGACCGCTCGTGACCTTTAAATTAACGCCAAGCTCGCTTGCGATAATGCAGGATAACGTGGTTTTGCCCAAGCCGGGAGGGCCGTGAAGCAAAACGTGGTCAAGGCTGTCGCCGCGCGTGGATGCCGCCTTGATGAATATCGAAAGGTTGTCCTTGACTTTTTGCTGACCGACGTATTCGGAAAGCGTCTTCGGACGGAGCGAGAATTCCGATTCAACGTCCTCTGCGGTAAATTCCGCGCCTGTTATACGGCTTTCAAAATCAAAATCATCGGAATAATCGGGAATTTTGGAATTTATCGGCATTTATCGGCTCGCCTCCTTTCCGAGTATGCGAAGCGTCTGTGCTATAAGCTCCTCAAGCGGTAACGACGTGTCCAGCTTTTTCAAGGTGTCGATAACCTTTGCACGCGGGAAGCCGTATACGGCAAGCGTGTCCACCACCTGAAGCACCTTTTCGTTGTTGCTCGGGCTTTGAACCGTTTCGAGCGTTTCGTTGCCCGTGATCTTATCCTTAAGCTCGATTATAAGCTTTTGCGCAGTCTTCAATCCCACACCGGGTGCTTGCGCAATCGTTTTCGCGTCGCCGTGCGCAACCGCGGCACGCAGATCGTTGGGGGAAAGCACGCCGAGTATCGACATGGCCGCCTTCGGACCGATACCCGAAACCGAGATCAGTCGAACGAAAAGCCTTTGCTCCTCCTCGTCGGAGAAGCCGTAAAGCGAGATATTATCCTCGCTTACAGCCATATAGGTGTAGAGAAGTATATCCTTGCCTGCGTATTTCGATATCTTAGAGCTTGTGGAAAGCGACACGCCTATTTTGAATCCGACACCGCCGCAATCGATAACAGCGTATTCGGCGGTAAGCGAGGCGAGCGTTCCGTGTATGAAATGTATCATATTGCTTCTCCTAACGGTAATTTGTGATTCGTGTTCCGTGGCATAAAGCCAACGCAAGCGCATCGGCGGTATCGTCGGGCTTGGGAGTTTCGTTAAGCCCCAGCATCAATCGCACCATATACTGCACCTGTTGCTTTTCGGCTCTGCCGTAGCCGACCACCGAGCTTTTTACCTCAAGCGGAGTGTATTCGTAAATATCGACACCGCATTTGTATGCCGCGAGCAGTATAACGCCTCTTGCCATAGAAACGTCTATCGCGGTGGTGATGTTGTTGTTGAAGAAGATCTCTTCGATGACCATGCAATCGGGCTTGTGACGCTCGAGCAGTTCTACCATAGCATCGTAGATCTCGCTTAAGCGCTTTTCTATCATCTGCTTCGGTGCGGTCGTTATCGCACCGTATTCGATTGCGCGGTATTTATCTCCGTTTTTCAGGACCACGCCGAACCCGATCGTCGCGAGTCCGGGGTCGATTCCGAGTATAAGCATTAAAACCTGCCTTGATTGAATTAATTTGTATTTTTCGAGGACATGTGCCTCGGAAAATACACCTATGAGTTCCGCGAGTGACGCGTAGCGGCGCGATGGCGCGAGCGAACGGAACTCCGAAAAAAAGTTAATGGGGTCCCCGAAAGCCGAGGCTTTTGGGGAGAGCGGAGCGACATTCGGGATCGATTCCGAGTATAAGCATTAAAACCTGCCTTGATTGAACGCGCTCGATCGAGTTATTAATATATCTCGCGTGCACGTGAATATAGTATATCTATTATATCATCATATTCTACCATATTTTTTCTTTTCCGTCAACCGAGTTAACCTTTAATTAACCATAAAATTATAAAAAAATAAAAAATTGTTCACCGCGCGGCAACGCTGGGAAACAAAATATCAAAAAATACTTGTAATTTTCGATTTGTTCGATTATTATAAGTTATAACATTATGCTTTTAAGCAGTTATGAAAGGATTTATTTATGCAGACTATCGACAGAGTAAAGGAAACCATCGCAAAGCAGCTCCGTATGGACGTTAACGAAATCGCTGATAACGCGGCTATCATCGAAGACCTCGGTGCAGACAGCCTTGATATAGTTGAAATGCTTATGACTCTCGAGGACGAAATGAACATAATCATTCCCGATGACGTTACCGGCGTAAAGACCGTAAAGGATATCGCTGAATACATCGACAAGGTCGTAGGCTAAACCGTTAAGCCCGCGATGAATAAAAAAGTCGTTATTTTCGATCTCGACGGCACAATACTCGATACAATAGGCGATATTACAGCCGCCGTCAACCGCGCGCTTGCGTTTTACGGCTATAAGGGTCGCACGGTGGACGAAATTACGAGTTATCTCGGAAACGGCTCGCTGATGCTTATAAGACGCGCGCTTCCCAATGGAGGAAGCGATGAATTCTGCAAGGAGGTGCGCACGCGCTTCCGTGCGGAATACGAATCGCATATGTACGACCTTACGATACCGTACGAGGGTGCAGTCGAGCTTATGAGCGAGCTTGCTTCATTGGGGATAAAAACCGCAGTCGTTACCAATAAGGACGACCGCGCAGCCGTTCCTATGATAAAGCATTATTTCGGTGACACGGTATGCCGTTGCCGCGGCGTCCGTGCGGATACCGATCGAAAGCCCTCGCCCGATATTACGCTTTCGGTGCTTGATGAATTGGGCTTTACGCCCGACGAAGCGTTATTTGTCGGCGACGGAATGGCCGATCTTAACGTTGCGAAAAATTGCGGTATCGATTATATTCCCGTCGGCTACGGTTATACACCGAGCCAAAAACTGTTCGATGAATGCGGCATAACGCCCGTCGAAAGTATTTCGGAATTACGGGAAGAAATAATGAAACGAATCAAAAACATATAGTTTTTCGGAGGGTATACTTTGAAGAAGAGAATGTCGCCGACAAATGTCATCATTTTCGGCTTTCTCGCCATTATTCTGGCGGGGACGCTTCTTCTCGTTATGCCCTTTTCTTCTGCTTCGGGAGAATTTACCGATCCTTTAACGGCGCTTTTTACCGCCACCAGCTCAACTTGTGTTACCGGACTTATTACCGTAGACACAGGTGTACATTGGTCGGTGTTCGGTAAGGGCGTCATTTTGCTTTTGATACAGGTCGGCGGACTTGGATTCATGTCGCTGGCAATGGTATTTTCAACACTTCTTAAAAAACGTGTTTCTCCGCGTGAACAGGTGCTTTTTACACAGTCGATGAATCTCGATCCCTATTCGGACCTTGCCTCTTTTGCACACCGAGTGACGCTTTTTGCGTTTTCGGCAGAGGGTATAGGTGCACTCTTGCTGTCGTTCAGATTCGTTCCGCAGTTCGGTTTTCTAAAGGGTTTGTGTTACAGCATTTTTCACTCGGTCAGCGCGTTTTGCAACGCAGGCTTTGACATAATGGGAAACGATTTCGGAGCATTTTCAAGCATCGCTTACTACGTGGATGACGTGTATGTGAATATAGTATTGATGCTTCTTATAATTGCAGGCGGGCTCGGTTTTATTGTATGGGACGATATACGGAAGCTTATAACCGAGCGCAAGCGCATATCGCTTTATTCGAAAATGGTGATTGCCGTTTCGGCATCGCTTATTTTCGGCGGCGCGTTGTGTATAGCTGTTGCGGAATGGAACAACGATGTGTTGCTCGGCACGGGTGGCGCAGGAAGCAAGATTTTGCGTTCACTGTTTCAATCGGTAACGTTAAGAACTGCCGGATTTGCGGCTGTTGATCAAGCATCTTTGAGCGAGGGCACGAAATTGTTCTCGATGCTTCTTATGTTTATCGGAGGAAGTTCATGCTCGACCGCAGGCGGTATAAAAACAGGAACGCTTGCAATAGTTCTTGCTTCAACGGTCAGCATAATCCGCGCTGATCGTGACGCTGTGTTCCGTAAACGACGTATAGATAACGATACGGTAAGGCGTGCGTTTGCTCTGTTTTCGATAGGACTCCTTGTGGTTTTCGTAAGCGGATTCGCGCTTGCAACTATCGAAGAACTTTCGCTTTCCGACGCGTATTACGAGGCATTTTCTGCGTTCGGTACGGTAGGAATCACGGTAGGTATCACACCGACGCTTTCTATATTCGGCAGAGTACTGATAATTGCGCTGATGTTCTTCGGACGTATAGGAATAACCTCGGTAATGTATGCAATTATGGTTCGTGCAAACCGCGAACGCGTCCCGATCAGCTATCCTAAAATAGAAATGCCGATCGGCTGATAAATTCAAAGGAGAGATTAAAATGAGTGCAGAAAAGGGATTTTGCGTAATAGGCTTGGGAAACTTCGGATTTCACCTTGCCACGACGCTTTTTAAGGCAAGACACGATGTTCTTGTAATAGATGAATCGCAGGAAAAGGTGGATTTTATCGCGAACAGCGTTACAAACGCGGTATGCGGCGATGCTACCAATGAAGCGGTACTTCGCGCTGCAGGCGTAAAGGGATGTGAATGCGCAATTATATGTATGGAGAATAATCTTTCCGACAGCATTCTTATAACACTTTTGCTTAAAGAACTCGGTATGAAGCGCATTGTCGTCCGTGCAACCGACGAAAGACAGAAAAAAGTACTTTTAAAGGTGGGTGCGGACATGGTAGTGCTTCCCGAAAAGGATTCGGGAACCAAGCTCGCATATACACTTTCAAAGCGCGGCGTGGTGGATTTCTTTGTAACGTCAGGCGATTTCAGCATTGTTGAAATACTTACTCCGAAGTCGTGGGTCGGAAAATCGGTTATAGATATCGACGTCCGTAAAAAATACAATTTGAATATAATAGCGGTGTCGGCTCCCGGCGAAGAAAAGCTTGATCTGCTTGCCGACCCAAATCATATATTTGCCGTAAATGAATTGCTTGTGGTTGCAGGCGATACTAAGGCTATGGAAAAACTTACCAAAAGATAGAAAAGGAGAAAATTATGGGACTTATCAAGGCAGGCATAGGTGCGCTCGGCGGCACTCTTGCCGATCAGTGGAAGGAATTTTTCTATTGCGATTCGCTCGATAAAGAAGTGCTCGCGGTAAAGGGTCAGAAGCGCGTAGGCGGCAGAAGCTCAAATACCAAGGGCAACGATAACATTATTTCGGACGGCTCGGGCATCGCGGTTGCCGACGGTCAATGTATGATGATCGTTGAGCAGGGCAGAGTAGTAGAGGTTTGTGCAGAGCCCGGCGAATATACCTATGATACCTCGAGCGAGCCCAGCATTTTCTCGGGCTCGTTGGGAAGAAGCATTCTCAACACCTTCAAAACCATCGGTAAACGCTTCACCTACGGCGGTGACACCGGCAAGGATCAGCGCGTTTACTATTTCAATACCAAGGAGCTTATCGATAACAAATTCGGCACTCCCAATCCCATTCCGTTCCGTGTTGTAGACAGCAAGATAGGCTTGGACATTGACGTTTCGGTTCGTTGCTCGGGTATTTATTCCTACAAGATCGCCGATCCGTTGCTGTTTTATACCAATGTGTGCGGAAACATCGAAAGCGCATATACCCGTGATGAATTGGATATGCAGCTTAAGGCGGAATTTATCAGCGCGCTTCAGCCTGCATTCGGCAGACTTTCCGCGCTCGAAATGCGCCCGAACGAAATCGTCACCCACAATACCGAGCTCGAAAACGCTATGAACGAAGCGCTTTCGGCAAAATGGGGTGAGCTTCGCGGCTTGAAGGTCGTAAGCGTTGCGCTCGGCTCGGTAACCTTACCCGATGACGATGCCGAAATGATAAAGCAGGCACAGCGCGTTGCTATTATGCGCGATCCCACTATGGCGGCGGCTACCCTTGTCGGCGCGCAGGCAGATGCTATGCGTTCCGCGGCTGAAAACGAAAACGGTGCGATGACCGGATTTATGGGTATGGGAATGGCTATGAACTCGGGCAATATGAATGCTCAAAGCCTTTACGCCATGGGTGCACAGCAGTCTGCACAAAAGGAGCAAAACGGCTGGAAATGCGCTTGCGGCGCTGTTAATAACGGCAAATTCTGCTCGGAATGCGGCAGTAAAAAGGCTGAAGGCGGCTGGAAATGCACTTGCGGCACGGTTAACGAGGGCAAATTCTGCTCCGAATGCGGCAACAAAAAGCCCGACAACCGTTGCGATAAGTGCGGATACGTTTCCGATACCGCAATCAAGTTCTGTCCCGAATGCGGAAATAAAATGTAAAAGCATTTTAAAAGAGAGAATAGATAAGCTCTGTTCTCTCTTTATTTTTTGAATCGAGAGGAGTGTTATATTATGTCTGCACTCAAGGAATATAAATGTCCCTGCTGCGGCGGTGCGATCGAATTTGACGTGGATTCGCAGAAACTTAGATGTCCGTACTGCGACACCGAGTTCGAGCCCGAGATCCTCAAATCGTACGATGAGGATCTCAACGCCGAGCGCGCCGATGAAATGGAATGGCAGTCTGCCGCCGGAAGCGAGTGGAGCGAGGGCGAAGCCGAGGGAATGCGTGTTTATATCTGCAACTCCTGCGGCGGCGAGATAATCGGCGACGAAACGCTCGCGGCAACGAAGTGCCCCTATTGCGATAACCCCGTGGTTATGAAGGGTCAATTCGCGGGCGATCTGAAGCCCGATTACGTGATACCCTTCAAGCTGGATAAGGATGCGGCGAAGGAAATGCTTTCGAAGCATTTGCAGGGAAAACGCTTGCTTCCCAAGCAGTTCAAGGATAAAAACCACATTGACGAAATAAAGGGCGTTTACGTGCCCTTCTGGCTGTTTGATGCCGATGCCGAGGCGGATGCGCGCTACCGCGCCACCCGTGTGCGTACCTGGGCGGACAGCAATTTTACCTATACGAAAACAAGCTTTTATTCGGTCACCCGAGGCGGCGAAATGGGTTTTCATCGTATTCCCGTCGACGGCTCGTCGAAAATGGCTGACGATTTGATGGAATCGATAGAGCCCTTCGATTTTTCGGACGCCGTGGATTTTCAAACGGCATATCTTGCAGGCTATCTTGCGGATAAATACGACGTAAGCTCGGAGGAAAGCATCGCAAGGGCAAACCAAAGGGTTCACAATACCGCCGAGCAAACGCTCGCTTCAACGGTCATGGGCTATTCCACCGTGGTTCCCGAGCACGTCCACGTCCGATTGCAGAACGGAAGCGCAAGGTATGCGCTTTATCCCGTGTGGATACTCAATACGACCTACGAGGGACAAAAATACACATTTGCCATGAACGGCCAAACAGGTAAATTCGTCGGCGATCTTCCGCTTGATAAAAAGGCGTATTTAAAATGGTTTTTAGGCATTATGGGCGGAGTAGGCGCGGCGGTTTTGGGCGCGCTCTATCTGTTCTGGGCGATGTAGGAGGTGCGGTTATGAAAAGATTATTTGCAACGGCTCTTAGCATACTTTTGCTTGCTCTTTGTCCGATATCCGCATTCGCAGCCGA
The DNA here is from genome assembly GCA_045593165.1 of Eubacteriales bacterium. Lineage (GTDB taxonomy): Bacteria > Bacillota > Clostridia > Oscillospirales > CAG-382 > Coliplasma. Next base: position 18,662 of record JAZNWF010000065.1, on the reverse strand, counting down.
AACCGAAAAAGCCGATCTGCTTATCGACGAGGCAGACCTTTTGAATGATTCCGAGGAGGAAGCAATACGTGATAGGTTATATGCGATTAACGAGGAATATAATTATGACCTCGTTATAGTTATTGACGATACGGCAGGTGATTCCTCGCCCGAATATTTTGCCGAAAGCTATTACAACGACGGCAATTACGGCAACGACGAGCAAAAATCGGGCACGATTTTATACATAAGCCTTTGGACGCGCGATTGGTACATATTAAGCAACGGCATAGGCGAGGAGATACTTCCGAGCGTCTATTCGATCGAGGACGAGTTCGTTCATTATCTTTCCACGGGCGATTGGTACGAGGGCTTTGATGCGTTTATTGACGGAATGGAAAGCCGTATAGACGAGCATTTCAATTTCCCGATAATGCGTAACGTGGGCATCGCGCTGATAGTTGCCGTCATCGTAGCGTTTGCAGTAACGGGCGTGATGAAATCAAAGCTCAAATCGGTGCGTTGGCAGAACAATGCACGCCAATACGTGCGAGAGGGAAGCTTCAAGCTTACAAGAAGCCGCGACCTTTACCTTTATTCAACGGTAAGGCGCGTTCCGCGTCCGAAATCGTCAAGCGGCTCACGCGGAGGATTTTCGGGTGGCGGCGGCTCACGCGGCGGCGGAAAGTTTTAGATCGCTTCGCTCTCCCCAAAAACGATCGATTTCCAAAGGAACTTTTTACAAAAAGTTCCTTTGGATCCTCAAAAACTTTTATGTCGAAAAATGTAAACATTTTTCGGAAATAAATCAAAAACCGTCCAATATTCAAACAAAAAAGACCGAGTGAAAATTCATTCGGTCTTTATTTTTTGCAATAAACCTATTGACAAAGCGCGTCTAATGCATTAGACTATATATAGTAAATAGATTAATGACGATTTCGTAACGGCGCTATGATATAATACAGCAAAAGAAATACAGGAGGAACGGCTATGAAAAGGTTTTTAATGATTTTGCTTGCGCTTATTACCGTTTTGACGTTTTCCGCTTGCGGCGGAGATACCGAAAAACCCAAAAGCACCGACGCAACAAGCAAAACCGAAAGTGCGGATATAAGCAACGAGGATGCTTTAAGTACCGAATCGGAAACATCCTCCGACACGCCCGAAAAATATGCACCGCTTGTTCTTCTTGAGGAGGGCAAGGTGGAAGAAGCATATAAGCTTCTTATCGCCGATAAGGATAACGAGCAGGCGCAGGAACTTTTATCTAAAATAAACGTCGTGTTTACAAAGCAGTCCGTTAAAGATAATTTATTTGAAGAATATTTGTTTGAATATGAGTATGATGAAAACGGTAAATTGTTGAGCGTAACATTAGCATATAAAGACGGAACTAAAGTCAAGTATGTTTATGAATACGATGAAAATGGCAATATAACCAAAGGATATGAGAGATTATTATCGATAAGCCATACGGAAATATACTATATCTACGATTCGGAAAACAGAATAGCGCAAACAACAAAAAGGCTCTATGGGACGGATATTGTACAGACTACGGTTTATGAATATAATTCCGAGGGCGTAATCGTTAAAGCAACCGTGAGCGGTAATGTTGATTCGGAATTTGTGGCAGAATATGAATACGACGAAAACGGAAACGTAAAAAGGCTCGTTAAAAAATATACTGACGGAACCGAAACGCAGGTTGAGTATTTTTATGATAGGTATGAACGATTAACGGAAATTAAAGAAAATCTTGACGATACCGTATACGTAGAAAAAATAACGTATAACAGGGATGGATTGATGACCAATATTACCGAATATGATAATGACGGTTCGGTAAACATCATTAGCGATTATTTTTATGATGATATCGGAAATTACGAGAAAATTATTCAAATTTACGCAGATGATTACCGAGTCACCACTCGTTTTTCGGGATACAAATATTTCTACTATCCCGACGGAATACCAGACAGCGCAAAGCTTGAGGTGTTAGGCTGATCAAATATAATGGCAAGTGATTGTGATATGATTAAAACGAAAAACAGATAGGAGGAACGGCTATGAAAAGATTTCTAATAATTTTGCTTGCGCTTATTACCGTTTTGACGTTTGCCGCTTGCGGCGGAGATACCGAAAAACCCGAAAGCACCGATGCAACAAGCAAAATTGAGAGCGTTGATGAATCGAGCGAAGCCGAAGGCGAAGTTTCAAGTATCGAAAGTGATGTATCCTCCGACACGCCCGAAAAATATGCACCGCTTGTTCTTCTTGAAGAGGGTAAGGTGGAAGAAGCGTATAAGCTTCTTATCGCCGACAAGGATAACGAGCAGGCGCAGGAGCTTTTGTCGAAGATAAACGTCGTTTTTACAAAGCAGTCCGTTAAGGATGAATCCTTCGGTGAAATTTCGTTTGAATACGAATATGATTCTAACGGAAATATGACAAAGCGTGTATATAAAACAAACGGTAAGGAATCCAATACCTTGGTAGCCGAATATGGTGAAAACGGTAATTTGATTATTGCCACACTTACATTTTCATTCGGCGATAGTGACACAATGGAATGGATATACAATCCCGATGGCAGCGTTAAAGAAAGAATCGAAAAGGACCTTACAACAGGCGAAATAATTATGATTACGGCGTATGAATACAACGACGCCGGACTCACCTCAAAGGAAACGCGCTCCAACAATTACGAAACCGTGTCGGTTACCGAATATATTTACGATGAAAACGGAAATACCATAAAAGTAGTTACCTCGTCGCCGGACGGTTCAGAGATGTCGTACGAATATTATTACGATGAAAACGGCAGACAAACGGGTTGGAAGGAAAACCTTTACAGCGTTACACGCACCGTCGAGCTGCAATATGACGAGAACGGACTTGTGATCGAAAGAACATCATATAACGAGGACGGCTCGGTATACGTCGCTATTGATTATTTTTACGATGAGGTCGGCAATCTTGTAAAGGACGTTCAGAACGTTTATTACGGAGCTAAGATCGTAACCGACTTTTCGGGATATAAGTATTTTTACTATCCCGACGGAATTCCCAACGGCATAAAATTCAATTTGCTTGGCTAAATCACACAAAAAAGACCGAATGGATATTCATTTGGTCTTTTCTTTATTAATATATATACGCGAAATCGGGCGGCTTTTTATGTATAAAATGCTTTTTATGCATAAAATGATGTATAAAACTCATAAAAATGCATAAAAATGCGTTTTTGAGTGAAAATACACAATAAAAGATGCAAAAATATTCAATTTTTTGCAAAATTACTATTGACATTTGGATATCTCGGCGTTATAATGCACGAGTAAATTGAAAAAACACCTGTTTCGGAGGCATTAAAATGCAGAACAAAGAAAATATCAAAAAAGTAGTGCTCGCCTATTCGGGCGGCCTCGATACATCGATAATCATTCCGTGGCTCAAGGAAAACTACAACAACTGCGAGGTTATCGCGGTTGCGGGTAACGTTGGTCAGGCTGACGAGCTTGACGGTCTTGAAGAAAAGGCATTAAAGACCGGCGCTTCCAAGCTTATCGTTGCAGACCTTGTGGACGAAATGGTCGATGAAATTATCATCCCCGCTCTTAAAATGGACGCTAAATATGAAACCTACCTTCTCGGTACCGCGTTTGCGCGTCCCGTTATCGGTAAAAAGCTTGCCGAGATCGCTATCGCAGAGGGCGCAGACGCTATCTGCCACGGTGCAACCGGTAAGGGTAACGACCAGGTTCGTTTCGAGCTTGCAATCAAGCGCTTCGCTCCCGAAATGAAGATAATCGCTCCTTGGCGCGAATGGGATATCAAATCGCGTGATGAAGAGATCGATTATGCCGAAGCCCACAACGTTCCTCTTAAGATAAGCCGCGAAACCAACTATTCCAAGGATAAAAACCTCTGGCACCTTTCCCACGAGGGCTTGGATCTCGAGGATCCCGCAAACGAGCCTATGTACGATAAACCCGGCTTCCTCGAAATGGGCGTTTCACCTATAATAACTCCCGATGAACCTACCTATATCTCTATTGATTTCGAAGCAGGTGCACCCGTTGCATACAACGGCGAAAAGATGAAGGCATCGAAGATCATCGAAGAGCTCAACAAGGTCGGCGGCGCAAACGGCATCGGTATCATCGACATCGTTGAAAACCGTCTTATCGGTATGAAGGACCGCGGCGTTTATGAAACTCCCGGCGGAACCATTCTTTATTTCGCACACGAAATGCTCGAAATGCTCACCATTGATAAGGATACTCTCCACGTTAAGCAGAAACTTGCGGTTGATTATGCAGACCTTATTTACAACGGTAAATGGTATTCTCCCTTGCAGGAAGCTCTCACCGCTTTTGCAAACGAAAGCAACAAGTTCGTTACCGGCACTGTAAAGCTCAAGCTTTACAAGGGTAACATCATTCCTGCAGGTACTACCTCTCCTTACTCCTTGTATTCCGAAAACCTCGTAACCTTCGACGAAAGCGATTACGATCAGAAGCAGGCAGAAGGCTTTATCAACCTTTGGGGTCTTCCCACTCAAGTTCAGGCACTTCGCGAGCAGGGCAAGCTTTAATCATAATAATTCAAACGGAGAAATATAATGGCGAAGATGTGGGCGGGCAGAACTGCCGGCAACACCGACAAATTGGCTGACGATTTCAATTCCTCGATCGCATTTGATTCGAGAATGTACCGCCAGGACATAACGGGCAGTATGGCGCACGCCGCTATGCTCGGTGCGAAGGAAATCATTTCGCAGTCCGAAGCCGATGAGCTCATAAAAGGGCTTGAATCGATACTAAACGATATCGAATCGGGCGAATTACAAATAAATATGGAATGCGAAGATATTCATATGTTTGTCGAGCAGGTGCTTACCGAACGTCTTGGTGATCTCGGAAAGAAGCTCCACACCGCAAGAAGCCGTAACGATCAGGTTGCACTTGATTTAAGAATGAATCTTCGTGATGAGGCAGATACGATAATCGCTCTTATCCGCGAGGTCATAAACGCGCTTTTGGTTCAGGCCAAGGCGAACAAGACTACGATAATGCCCGGTTATACGCATCTCCAGCGTGCACAGCCGATAACCTTTGCACATCATCTTCTTGCATACTGTATGATGCTGCTTCGAGATATCGACAGATTCCAAGATATGCGCAAGCGTATGAACGTATCTCCCATCGGCTCGTGCGCTCTCGCAGGAACGACCTACGATACCGACAGATATTTCGAGGCGGAAAAGCTGGGATTCGATTCGATATGCTTAAACAGCATCGACGGTGTTTCCGACAGAGATTTCGTTGTGGAATTCATTTCCTGCTGTGCGGTGCTGATGATGCATCTTTCGAGAATGAGCGAGGAAATAATCCTCTGGTCGAGCTGGGAGTTCAAGTTCGTTGAGCTTTCGGATGCATACACCACGGGCTCCTCGATAATGCCGCAGAAGAAAAATCCCGATATGGCAGAGCTCATAAGAGGTAAAACGGGCAGAGTCTACGGCGATCTGATGGGTATACTCACAACTCTTAAGGGGCTTCCGCTTGCATACAACAAGGATATGCAGGAGGACAAGGAGGGTGTGTTCGACGCGGTTGACACTGTGAAGATGTGTCTTTCGATTGCTTCACCGATGATAGAAACGATGAAGGTCTTGCCCGAAAATATGAAGCGTGCCGCACAGGAGGGCTTCATAAATGCGACCGACCTTGCCGACTATCTCGTAAAGAAGGGAATGCCCTTCAGAACCGCTTACAAAATTTCGGGAACTATCGTTGCCGAATGTATAAAGCGACGATGTGTGCTCGAAACGCTTTCACTTGACGATTACAAAGAATACTCCGAGCTTTTCGGAGATGACATATACGAGGCGATCTCGCTCGAGACCTGCGTGGCAAAGCGTATCTCGGTGGGCGGAACCTCACTCGATTCGATGAACAAGCAAATAGAATTCGTCGAATCCCAACTCAATAAATAAAAAAATACATACACGATTTTGAAAGGAAAAAATCAAAATGAAAAAATTAGTTGCACTCTTACTTTCCGTACTTATGTTTGCCGTATGCTTTACCGGTTGCGGCGCGAAGGGCAAGACCCTTGATGAAGTTAAAGAAGCAGGCGAGCTTGTTATCGCTACCAGCCCCGACTTTCCTCCCTTTGAAAGCCTTGAAGGCGACGAGGTCGTAGGTATCGAAGTTGAAATCATGAAGCTTATCTGCAAGGAACTCGGCGTTGAATGCAAGTTCGAGCAGATGGATTTCGACTCGGTTCTCGTTGGTATCCAGGCGGCTAAATATGACTGCGCAATGTCCGGTATCACCGTAACTCCCGACCGTGAAAAGAATATGCTTTTCACCGATCCTTACTACGTAGCAGCACAGGTTATCGTTGTTAAAGCAGACAGCGACATCGCTTCCAAGGCAGACCTCAAGGGCAAGAAGATCTCGGTTCAGACCGGTACCACCGCTGAATCCGGCTGTCAGGACGAAGGCCTCACCGTTGAAGCGTTCAATGCAAACGCAGATGCAAAGGCAGCTCTTACCACCGGCAAGGTACAGGCTTGGGTTGTTGATAACCTCACCGCTATGCAGATGGTTGAAGAAGGCGACGGACTCAAGATCCTCGATGAAAAGATGACCGAAGAACCCTATGCATTCGCATTCGCAAAGGGCAGCGAAGACCTCGTTGAAGCTATCAACGCTTCTCTTAAAGAGCTCATCGCTGACGGCACTATCGAAAAGATCTTCACCGATTTCGGCGAATCCTACGTTAAGCCCTAAACTTTAAAAAATCGAAGAAGCACGCGACTCCGTGTCAGTACACGGAGTTGCTTTCTTGATAAATCCGAAACAAAAGGAAACGTTTTAAATGAATTGGTTTGATAAATTGCAGGAAACCTTTATCGAGGGCAACAGATACGAGTGGCTTATCGAGGGTTTTCTTAATACGTTGCTCATCACCTTCGGCGCGCTTTTGATAGGTGTCGTTATAGGTGCGGCAATCGCTATCGCAAAGTATTTCAGCGAGGGCAACAAAAAATTGCGCTTCGTGAATTGGATCTGCGACCTTTACACAACGGTTATACGCGGTATTCCCGTCACCGTTTTGTTGCTTGTGTTCTTCTACATAATCCTTGTTTCCGCCGACGGTATCACCGTTGCGATAATCGCGTTCGGTATCAACTCGGGCGCATATATGGCAGAGCTTATCAGAAGCGGTCTTAACGCTGTTGACAAGGGACAAATGGAAGCGGCAAGAAGCTTGGGTCTTTCCAAGGGTCAGGCTATGAGAAAGATAATCTTCCCTCAGGCGATAAAAAACATTCTTCCCGCTATCGGTAACGAATGCATCGCGCTGTTAAAGGAAACCTCTGTTGCGGGCTACGTTGCTATTGTAGACCTCACCCGTGCGGCAACCAACATTCGTAACAAGACCTTCGACGCGGTCAACCCGATAGTTATGCTCGCGCTTATCTATCTGTTGCTTGTCGTTGCTATGACAAAGCTTTTAGCAGTTCTCGAAAGGAGGTTGCGCAAGAGCGATGGAAAATAAAAACGTTATCATCAGTGTAAAAAATCTCGAAAAGAAGTTCGATAAAAACGCGGTTTTGAAGAACGTAAGCGTCGACATCTACAAGGGCGACGTGGTTTGCGTTATCGGTGCTTCGGGCTCGGGTAAATCCACCTTTTTGCGTTGCCTGAACCTACTCGAAATGCCCACCGGCGGCAATATCTTCTTCGAGGGCGAGGACCTTACCGATAAAAAGGTCGACCTAAATTTGCACCGTCAAAAGATGGGAATGGTGTTCCAGCAGTTCAATCTCTTTCCGCATATGACGATTCTCGAAAACCTCACCTGCGCTCCCGTGTTGCTCAAAAAGGCAACCAAGGAGGATGCAGAGAAAAAGGCGATGAGCCTTCTTGCACGTGTCGGTCTTGCTGACAGAGCGGATTCCTATCCGAATCAGCTTTCGGGCGGTCAGAAGCAGCGTGTCGCTATCGTAAGAGCCTTGTGTATGGAGCCCGAGGTAATGCTTTTCGACGAGCCCACGAGTGCACTCGACCCCGAAATGGTCGGCGAAGTGCTTGACGTTATGCGTGAGCTTGCGAGCGAGGGTATGACGATGGTCGTCGTTACTCACGAAATGGGCTTTGCGCGTGAGGTATCCAACCGTGTGCTTTTCCTCGATGACGGCAATATTGCCGAGGAGGGCACTCCCGAGGAAATATTCGGCGCGCCCAAGTGTGAAAGATTGCAGTCGTTTCTTGCGAAAGTGCTTTAAATGGTGAACGATATGTCATTAAAAGGTAGAAGCTTTTTAAAATTACTCGATTTTACTCCCGAAGAAATACAATCGCTTATCGATCTGGCTATCGAGCTGAAGGCGAAGAAGAAGGCAGGTATACCTCACAAGCTTTGCGAGGGCAAGAATATTGCACTGCTTTTTGAAAAGGATTCCACCCGTACCCGTTGCGCATTTGAGGTAGCAGGTGCGGATCTGGGTATGCACCCCGTTTATCTCGGCCCTTCGGGCTCGCAGATGGGCAAAAAGGAAAGTATCGCCGATACCGCACGCGTGCTCGGAAGAATGTTTGACGGCATCGAATACCGCGGCTACGGTCAGGAAATCGTCGAGGAGCTTTCGGAATATGCAGGAGTTCCCGTTTGGAACGGACTTACCAACGAATTTCACCCGACACAGATCCTTGCCGATTTTATGACGATAATCGAGCATTTCGGAACACTTACGGGCAAAAAACTCGTGTATATGGGCGATGCGAGATACAATATGGGTAATTCTCTTATGGTTGGCTGCGCTAAAATGGGAATGCATTTCGTTGCCTGCGCACCGAAAAAATATTTCCCGAGCGACGAGCTTGTTGCACAGTGCCGGGCGGTTGCAAAGAAGACGGGCGCAAAGCTCGAATTTATCGAGGATCCGATAGAAGCAACCAAGAACGCCGACGTCATCTATACCGACGTTTGGGTTTCTATGGGCGAGCCGGCTGACGTGTGGGAGGAACGCATCAAGGAGCTTACCCCCTACCGCGTAACAATGGAGCTTATGAATAATGCGGGCGAGGGCTGCAGATTTATGCATTGTCTGCCTGCATTCCACGATTTAGGCACCGTTGTCGGACGCGATATCCACGCAAAATTCGGCATCGACTGCATGGAGGTGACCCACGAGGTTATCGAAAGCGAACGCTCGATAGTGTTCGACGAGGCAGAAAACCGTATGCACACCATCAAGGCCGTTATGGCGGCAACGCTTTAAGATGAAAAACTGCACTTCCTATAAAAAGGGAAGTGCAGTTATTTTTTATGCTGTTTCAAGCTCGGCAATAAGCATATAATGGTCGGAATGATCGGTATTCACAACGCTGTGTGATACGCTTGCCATATTGCACGAGTAATAAATATTGTCGATAGTCAGTTCGCCTTTTGGAAAGGTGACTATTGCGGTTTTTTTATTGTTTATTTTGGATAACGGGATAGCGTCGAATTCTTCAAGCTTGTCTACGTTGAAATCGCCTGTGATAATACAATATTCGGAATTTTCAATGCGCTTTGCCACCTGCGAAAATTGTATGCTTCTTATATCCGACGATTCAAAGGAAAGGTGTGTATTGAAAAAATCCACCGCAATACCGTCTACGTCGAGTCTTGCATATCCGAGCGAGCGTTGCTCGTAGCCTGCAGATTCAATAATCACCGTTTCCTGCTCGAGAATGGGATGCTTTGAAAGGATAAGCGTGCCGTATTCGCCCTCTTTGCCGTATTTTTGGGTATCACCCGTCAGATTTATTGATTTTGAATACGCGTAATAATATCCCGTGTATTCCGATAAAAGCTCGGGTGTGTCGATAAACCACGAGCGCGCGCAAAGACGGTCGACCTCCTGTATGCCGACTATATCCAAGCCCTGCGCCATTATGTCGTTTGCGATTATTTTCGGGTCGTAGTCGATCTCGCGACAATGCGCGATGTTGTAGGTGCCGACCTTTATTTTGATGCTTTTTTGCGGTTTCGAGGACTTCTGCTCGGGCGAGGATATATTACCCTTGATTTCCGTGCAGGAATATATAAGGGTCGGGAAACCCGAAGCGGACAACATCATAATAAACATCCTTTTTTGTTATAAAATATATCGGATTTTTCTTTATTATATAATATTCAAAAAGCATTCACAAGTAAATAAATGATAAATATACATAAAATATCATTTACTTTTTTAAAAATTGGGAGTATAATCAAAGTAAGCAATAAGGTTTGCTAAATCAACAATCGGCGGTGATCAGATGAAAATATATACCGTATCGCAGATCGCTTCGCTTTGGGGCATTTCCTGCGAGCTTGTTGAGGAGCTTTGTCATAACGGCGAAATCAAAGGCGCGATATATAAAAACGGGGAATGGCAAATTCCTCTTGATGACGGTGTCGGCAACTACGTAAACGAGCACGACAGTGCTTCGGTTGTGCGTGAATACGATGCGATATTGGATATTTATAAAATTCCGGGCGAGGCTGATTCGATATTGGAATCACTCAAGGCCGATGAATTTTCATATGATATTTTCAAAGCACAGCTTTTGTTTTACAGAGGCGATTTCAAGACCTCGAACGAGCTGGCATTGAAGCACGTTGACGATTCCGAAACGCGCATTGACCACAGGGTTTCGGTGGGTATGCAGCTGATGCTCGGCTCGGTGTATATGGGCGATCTTTCGCTTTGGCGCCGCGGATTGGCTTATTTGAACGGGGCTACGGTAGAAAACGAGCGCGAAAAGGATCTGCTCGATTTCTGGCGTGCCGCGGGATCGTGCGTGGTTTTCGACGCATCGCAGTTTCCCGAATGGTTCTGCAGGGGCGATTTTACACATTTGCCTGCCGAATCGTTTGCAGTGGCAAGCTATCATTACGTAAAATATCTCTATCTTCTGTGTAACAAATACAGCGCATCGGGCGATACCGAGCGTGCAAAGGAGCTTTTGCGCGCGATACCTATGGTCATCGAGCCGATCGGGTCAAAGGTTGCCTTCGAGCGTTGCGTTATAATGGAAATATACCTGCGCTTGCTTTGCGCGCTGGCTTATCATTTAAGCGGCAGGGACGAGTATGCTATACCTCACATCGACAGAGCGTTGGCACTCGCTATGCCGGATAAGCTGTTCACTCCGCTTGCCGAATACCGACATCGCTTCGGATTCCTTATGGACGACCGTATCGCGCTTAAATACGGAGCGTGTCTGCCCGAGATCAAAAAAACGTCGCGTGCGCTTGTCGAGGGCTGGACGGTTTTGCACAACAAGGCTATGGGCAGAGAGGTGGTAAGCACACTTTCCACTCGCGAATGGCAGGCGGCAAAGCTTGCATCCTTGGGGCTTTCCAACAAGGAAATTGCCGATCAGATGGGTATAACCGTAAACGCGGTAAAGCAAGCGTTAAGGCTTGTAATGGACAAAACGGGCGCAGAGAGCCGAAACGAAATATATAAATACTTGTAATATAAAAATCATCTCCTGCGGAGTTGCTCCGCAGGGGATTTTTTTATTTGTAAAAACTATACCAAATTTCGTTTTTTGGTGTAGTGAAAAATTCTATCGGGTTGTTTATACTGAAAACAGAAAGAGGAAAGGGGAGAAACGAATCTGATATGAAATCATACCGAGAAGGCGACGTATACAAGCGTATAAATATGGGCGGACAGACGTTCGAGATACGATACGGCTATTACTCGGATTCCGAACGCGAGCTGGGCGAGCCGATTCCAATTCTGCCCGATTTCCTTTCAATGCCGCAGTACGATACGAACGGGCGACCGTACGTTACTTATATTCAAGACCCTTGTGAGCATTACGAAACGGGTGACGGACGCGCAGGGGACGGCTGGTGTGCCGATTGCATCCATTATCCCGACAAAAGCATCGAGATCGGCATCTGTAAATGTCGAAAGAACATCTACGCCGGATTTGCTGTTCCGGCACAAAAGGAGGATCAAAAATGAAACAAAACTACGGTATAACAAAACGTTTGACAGCCATGATATTGGCTTTGATAATGACCGCAATGCTTATTCCGTTTACCGTTTCCGCAGAAACTGCGGCGGCAACGGCTGAACCGAACCGAATATCCGACCCGTCCACAATGGATTCGTGGCAGGAGCATTTCGGAAGCGGCGTTTATTCTACTGAGCACGCAGGCGGCGTGTGGGTGGATAAATCGGTATTTACCGATGCAAGCGTATTCCCCGCCGGTACGGTAACGCTTGACGGTGAGGATAATTTCCTCGTTGCGCTTTCCGCAATGGCTTCGAACAAGACGATCGTCGGTTATTCAAACATTCCGACGGATACCATGCTCGTGCTCGATTTGTCGGGCTCGATGATGAACTCGAACAGCGTCGGTGATATGGTTTCGGCGGCGAACGATGCGATGAAATCACTTTACGAGGTAAACAACCATAACCGCGTCGGCGTCGTATTGTATTCGGGCAGCTCGTCCTTTGGTGCATCGAATACCTCTACCGCAACGGTAATACTTCCGCTCGATAGATATACCTCGGAAAATAGAGACGGGACTTTTTTAACCTATGACGACGGAAAAGTTTCGGTTTCCAATCGTGTTTCGGGTAAAAACGGCACCGTTTCCACCTCGAACGAAAAAACCGCCACCGGCGGAACGTATATCCAAAACGGCTTGTATAAGGCGTGGCAGGAATTTGAAAAGGTCGACGACGTAAAAATAGAAGACGGCTTCCAATCGGGTATGACGAGATTGCCGATAATCGTTCTCATGAGCGATGGCGCGCCCACGTCTGCAACAACAAGCTATACCAACGTAGGCAGAAGCAATATCGGTAACGGCAGCGGTGCTTGCGAGACCGATGGTGTTTCGTTCCTTACACAGCTTACGGCAAGCTACGTTCGTGCAAGAGTTGAAGAAAAATACGGAAGAAGCGCATTATTTTATACTCTCGGCTTAAACGTAGAGTCGTCTGACGCCGCAAAGAACGTGCTTGATCCTCCCGGTACAGCGAGCACGCTTTGGCGCGATTATCTTGCGCTTACACCGCAAAACCCAACCCTTTCATTGCAACTGCCCGACACGTCCTCGGATAGTAACGGCAATCCGAAATTCTCTTATTATACAATACGCGCAAACTCCTACTGTATCGAAAGCGATTACGTAGATGCGTTCTTCTCGGCTTCAAACCGAGCTGAGATGACCGAGAATTTCCAAAATATAGTTGACGAAATAATCATTCAATCGCGTTATTATCCTACCAACCTTCAGGGCAAGGACCCCGATTTCGGCGGATATATAACCTTCACCGACCGCATCGGTGATTATATGGAGGTAAAGGATATAAAGGGTATCCTTTTGGGTGATATACTGTTTGACGGCGCGATGCTCACCTCGAAGATAAGCACAAGCTCGGACGGCTTGGGCACGGTAGATAATCCCACCTCGCTCGGCGACGAATTCATCCGCTCGGTAAGAGCACGCTTGGGGCTTGACCTTGAGGGTGCAAGAAAGCTGGTTGAGCAGGCATACGAAGCAAAACAACTTTATTATGAAAGCGACGATGTATTCAGCAACTATATCGGCTGGTACGCAAAGGAGGACGGCTCGTACGCAGGCTTCTGGCAGGAGGGCAATAAGAGCCATCCCGACGGAGCGGTCTATATAGTAAGGTCTTACGGCTTCCTCGGCAAAGCAGAGGGTAATATCAAGGACAGCGATATGATGTTTATGACCGTCCGTGTGCAGACCAACATCAAGAGCGGTCACGAAACGGTAGTTTGGCAGATACCCGCGGCTTTGGTTCCTATGGTAACGTATAATGTGAAGCTTGAGGGCGACAGCATAGAGAACGCAAAGAATATAACTCTGGATATAATCGAAGCCGAGCCGATAAGACTCGTTTTTGAGGTAGGTCTTGACGATACTATAAACGAGCTTAACGTAGCCGAAATAATGGATAACGCCGAAAGCAAGCATATTGCAGATGACGGATATTATTTCTGGACTAACGCTTGGGACGAAAACGATACCGTATCTCCCTATAACGATCTTTCTGCAGTTGCGGGATTTGTACCCTCGACCGAAAACGAAAGATATTATTACACCGAGGATTCCGATATTTACGTTCTCGACGGAAGCGGCAGTTACATAAAGGTAAGCTACGCCGACGATAGCGGATTTGATGAATCCGTGACATATTACCACGCGAGAACCGTGTTCACGCTTAATGATCCCGAAAACAGCAACTCGGCATCGAAATCGTTCGTATACGAGGAAATATCCGAGCAAACGCTTGCGCTGAAGCAACATCGCGACGATGGAACCTGGTATATCCCGAGAGGCACTATTTATCAGGAATTTTCGCACTTTATCACCGAAAAAGCAGAAAACACCACCGATTCTCACGAATACGCAAATGCACCGTATATTACCATAACCTCCGCCTCCTATGAGGAGGACGTTATGCTCGGTAACAACGGCAGGCTGAAAATGACGTCCGCTCAGGGCATCAGGATCAGCAAATCGCTCGATATAGAAGAGCCCGGAACGAACACCGAGTTCGAATTCCGTATTACGTTGAGCGCGCCCGACGGTGTGACTCTTGCCGAAAAATACCCTTATGTTCTTGCAACGACAGGCGAATATACGGGTGAAAGCGGATACGCTTACGTAGAAAACGGCGTGATGACCGTTAAGGTCGCAAGCGGTCAGACGGTATTTATCACCGATATCCCCGAAAACGTAAGCTATAAGGTAGAGGAGCTTTCGAACGAGGATTACAGGCTGAAGAGCATCACGCAGAACGGCGTTAAGGTTAACGGCGGTATTGCGAACGGCACGGTAAAGGAATATACACTCGATTCCATCGCGTTTGTAAATACACCGACCCGCACGGGCGATCTTATAATAAGCAAGGCGGTCAGTCATCCGTTCGGCGAGAGCTACGAGATCCCCGATATAAGCTTTAATATCTCGGTAGACCTCGACGGCACGGGCGTTGCTAACAAGACCTTTGCGGCTGTTACGGCATCGGGGGAAACGAGCGTTACCACCGATGCAAACGGTGTGTTCAATGTAACTCTCGGCGCAGGCGAGGCGATATCTGTTCACGATATCCCCGAACAGACCGTTTACACGGTAAAGGAAACCAATATTCCCAAGGGCTTTACCCTTGTGACAAATGCATCCGCACTTACGGGCACGCTTGGCGCAGACATAAATTCAACCGTCGCGCTTACCAACGCGTATGCTCCCGAGGGAGTTGCTCCGAATATCGAAATAGAAATAGAAAAGAATCTTATCGGCAGAGAGATCAATGCAGACGATAGCTTCGAGTTCGTATTAAGACGCTACTCGGACGTTGCAAGAACCTCATTTATCGAGGTCGGCAGACTGATATTGAGCGGTGCAGAGCTTGAAAACGGCGAGCTTAAGGGCATACTCTCGATGGCGGGCGAGATATATGACCGCGCGGGTACTTATTACTACGTGCTGTCCGAAATCAACGACGCTGCATCGGGCAAGGGTATCCCCGGTGTGACGTACGATACGATGGAGTATTACTTCCACGTTTACGTTACCGATACCGATATGGACGGATATCTTGAAATATCCGACGTAATCCCTACGCTTCCCGCGCAGGTAAGCGGAAGCTCCGACGGTGGATATACCGTTTCGGCAGTCTTTAACAACAGCTATGCCGCAACGGGCAGCGCAACTGTAAGCATCGATATTACAAAGCGCATCGAAAGCGCATCTGGTGTAAGCCTTGGACTTAACGGCTTCGAGTTCGGACTTTACGACGGAACCAGCTTTACGGGGCTTTCCGCAGTGACCGACGCGCACGGCAAGGCACATCTTACTCTGAATTTCCCTGCATCGCTTATCGGTACGACAATTGAATATACGCTAAAGGAAATACCTCACGAAACCACTATCCCCGGTATGACCTACAGCACCGAGGAAAAGAAGATCACCGTAAGCGTGATCGACAACGGCGACGGAACCGTTGGTGTAACGGTTAACGAGGAAGATATCGACAGCGTTTCGGCAGAGTTTGTAAATATTTATGACCCGACCGACGCAGTGCTTATTATAAGCGGCACAAAGACGTTAAGCGGCAGAATTCTCAATGACGGCGAGTTTGAATTCAATCTTTACGAAACCGACGAAGGCTTCTCGATCGACGGTCTTGAGCCTATTGCGGTAACGACCAATACCTCGGGCGGATCGTTCGGTTTCCCGATGATGACCTATAATTCCATCGGCACGAAATATTACGCAGTAACCGAAACCAAGGGCGGTCTGGGCGGCGTGACCTATGATGAAACGGTATACACGATAACCGTTGATATAGAATCGGGCGATACAGGCGTGCTTGTGGCAACCGCAGCGGTTGAAAACGGAGAACATGTCGTCGAGGATATAATATTTGCAAACAGCTACGAGGCTTCTCCCGTATCGGTTGAGATAAAGGGCAACAAGATATTAAGCGGAAGAAGCATCAACGAAAACGAGTTCAGCTTTGTTCTTACTGATGCAGAGGGTAACGAAACCAACGCAACCTCCGATACAAAGGGCGCTTTCGCGTTCGAAAGCATCGAATACAGCGAGGCGGGCGTATACGCCTACACCGTTTCGGAGCAGAACAACGGCATAAAGGGCATCACATACGATAACTCGGTATTTAACGTAACCGTTACAGTAAAGGACAACGGCTTCGGCAAGCTCGTTGCGGCGGTTGAATACGTGAAGAACAATATCAAGGCTACAGAGATCGTATTTGTAAACACCTATACCGCATCTCCCGCAGAGGTTGAGCTTACGGGCACAAAGAAGCTTACAGGCAGAGCATTGAACGAAAACGAGTTCGAATTCGAGCTTGTAAATACGGCAACGGGCGAAATTATCGAAACGGTATATAACGATGCGAACGGTGATTTCCGATTCACAAACCTTGTCTTCCGCACGGCAGACGTTTACCACTACACCGTAAGCGAAGCAGATAACGGTCTTGGCGGCGTCACCTATGATAACACGATATACGCGGTAACCATAACCGTTGGTGATAACGGAATGGGCGAGCTCTTGGCGGATGTTGAATATCTCGTGCACGGCGAACCGATAGAGGAAATCGTATTCGCAAACAGCTACGAGGCAAGCAAGACCACCATAACCTTTACGGGCGAAAAAACTCTTTCGGGCAGAGATCTGGCAGAGGCGGAATTCGTGTTCAGTCTTTACGAAACGGGTGAGGATTACGATATTACCGACGTGGAGGCGTTGGAAACAACGAACGCGGCGGACGGAAGCTTTGGATTCCCGATTATTGAATACACCGAAGCGGGCGACAGATATTACGTAATCACCGAAAATAATACGGGTAAAATGGGCATCACTTATGATACTACCGTTTACAACGTAAAGGTAAGCGTTACCGACGATCTTAACGGCGCACTCGTGGCAGAGGCGGATATCGTAAAGGCAAGCGGCGAAAGCGCAGAAACCCTGCTGTTTGCAAACGTTTACGCACCGCTTTCGGCAGAGGTGACTGTCGAAATAATAAAGACGGTTCAAAACAACTCCCAAAAGACCGATATCGGCGCAGACGGCTTCAGGTTCGTTCTCACGCAGGACGGAATCGCGATTTCCGAGGTGACCACCGATGAAAACGGCAGAGCGAGCTTCACACTCAGCTTCAGCGATGCCGACGTGGGCAAGAGCTTCACCTATAACGTTTCGGAATTGAACGACGGTATGCCGTATATGACTTATAGCGAAAAGGTCTACGAATTTGTCGTAACCGTTTCCTACGAATCGGGTGAGCTTATTGCAAGCGTAACCAAGGACGGCTTGACCGAAAACGCAAATATTGCGGAATTCGTAAACGTTTATAACGATCCTCCTAAGGCGGGCGATAATTCGAGCCTTATCCCGTGGATCGCGTTGCTTCTCATCAGCGGCGGCGCAGTTATAAGCATAGCGAAGAAATCCGAGAAAAAACAGCGTGATTTCTAAAATTTGTATATGAGTTCTCCTTAAACGGTCTATCTCCTTAGACCAAAAACAGCAAACAGAAGCCCGAGGGATAAAAACCTCGGGTCTTCTGTTGGAAAAATATTGACAAACGTAAAATTTTGTGGTATATTTCTTGATACGGCCCGTTAGTCAAGTGGCCAAGACGTCGCCCTCTCACGGCGAAGGCAGGGGTTCGACTCCCCTACGGGTCACCATAAATCGGCAGGTTTAAGCCTGTCGATTTTTTATGCTTAGAAGACTAATCCTATGAAACGGGAATGCTGTTGATAAAAAGGTAAAGGCATGAAAAAAATTTTCTATATTATTATCCACCTTACCTGGGGGATACTTCAGTCTGTTTTGGGCGGCATACTGTTTTTGTTGCATATTAAGGACGCCCACTTTTTCTACCATGGCGTCGTTGTCACAAAATGGAAAGGCAACTCCAGCGTTTCCTTGGGACTTTTCGTTTTCGTCTCCGAAAAACCTTATTTTGCCGAAAAATTAAAGGCCGAATATTCCGAAGAGGAGCTTTCTCAAAGGCTTTTGGTTCATGAATACGGCCACACCGTGCAGTCCTTGTTTTTAGGACCTCTGTATTTAAT
>JAZNWF010000064.1:0-1999 GCA_045593165.1 Eubacteriales bacterium | reverse complement strand
GGTAGCGATGCAAAGGGCACCATTGGTATTGCGCTTTGTAAAACACACGGCTTGTTGACCGACGCCAAAACCCGCGAGGCGCAAATGCACGAAGCGGCAAATTTCCTCTCGGCTTCTGCCGTAGTAGCCTCCGCAAAGGAGGACCATTCTTCCTTTGTTGTGCTGAAAAAGGTGATGGAATCGGATTATGCAAATAGTATTGGTCTTCCAGAATGTGCGCTGGATTATATATTGAACGTCAAAGAATTTGAAGGAACGGAGTATATTTATCTTGCATGTGCGCAGATGTACGGCTGGGGATGCTCGAAAAATCCCGGGTTGGGACGTGAATTCCTTGAGAAAGATGCCCTGCCCGGACTGAAAGAGGAATATCACAAAGGCATTTACCGATTGCTGGCACAGTTAGACTAAACGCCTATTAGGAGGAATAAATGATGAAAAACATAAAATCGGCCATTTCCCCCAAGAATAGCAACGGCAAAGCGACCATTCGCATTGTTTGTGCTTTGGTGCTGGGTTATCTTCTTTATACGCTCATAAAAATGGGGAAGATTTTGGAATTTTTTATGCTGCCCTCCAATACGGCGACCCACTTGATCGCCGCATTGATTATCGGAATCTTCGTCTTCATCTACATACGCCGCACTCTGCGTCGCCGTTATGCCTACAGTTATATTCGCAATTATTTCTGGGAGCTGCAAGAAAACGGTTTCAATACCTGCCCCCGTTGCGGCAGTTCGGTTTCCGAACATAACGGTACCGGACATCGCCGTGTGCACGTGGCAGACAAGATTACCACTACCCATTATTCCGACGGCAGTACCGATAAAAAGACCGAAGCGGTCTATGGGCATAAGAGTTACAAATACCTCTATCATAAGTGCTCAAACCCCGCTTGCAACTTGAGTGATGATATCGACTTTTCCTTCGGTGATATGCCTTACAAACTGCGTGAACTGCGGGTGCTGATTTTGGGTGAAAGACATCCCAAGGTCTACAACGCCGCCGCCACCATTCACGGAGGTTTTATCAGATCGATTCTCGCCATCGTGCTTATAGTGGCTGTTTTGGCGGCGGGATTGATTTATAGAAACAACGTGAACCGTATACAAGGCTCGTTTGGCGGCGAAGGTGCCGAGAATTTGGTGGTTACTGCTCCTCTCGGCGAGGAAGAAAATGCACTGCTTGCTAAAATCCGTGCCATTGTCAAGGACGCAAAAGAATACGAGCTTCGTGTGACTCAGCCCGAACCGAATTTGTTTGTAAAGGACAAAGTTGCCGTCACCCGCTATTTTGTGGATGATAAATTCGGCGAGGGCTTCACCGTGAATTTTAAGGGGCTTACCAGCGATTCGGGACTGAAGGGCAAATACACCCTGATGAAATACGACGGCGAAATTTGTGTATTCTGCGATGATGATGAAACCATCTATCCGCCCGATTCGGATTTTTATAAGACACATTATGAATCCCTTGCCAAATGGAACGGCAAGACGATGATGACGGCGCTGATCGATCAGATCCAAACCGGTGAGGTTTTTGAAAAATACACCGATATGTTTGTGCTGAAGTCGGATAAACTCAGCGTGCTTATCGCAGAGGACGGTTCGCTTCACTTGTTGGATGAAAGCGGCGAAAAGTCTAAATTTTACACCTTTACTCCTGTGGGTACCAATAAGCCCGAAAACTATGCCGACTATAAGCCGATGGGTTATGCGGACGAGGAAACCGACGAATTGCAGAAGCTTTTGAACAAGACCGATTACAGTGCCAACGTTGAGTGGTACGTGAACGGGGAAAAAGTGTGCGAAATGGACGTTAACGATAACGGCGACGGTTCGTACACCTTTGAAAACGCTTACAATCCCACCGATGAAATAGCACTCGGCAAATACATTCTCTATCCGAGTGAGAAGCGGTACGATTATTACAAGTACGAAAATCCTGAGCTTTATACGCTGTCCGACACGGCGGAAAAACACACCGAAAAGGACAGCCC
>JAZNWF010000063.1:0-2303 GCA_045593165.1 Eubacteriales bacterium | reverse complement strand
GCTTAATGCAGGGTTTGAGGAATATCGTGAAGGCGAGCAATGGGGAGTAAGCAACGCAACTCACAATATTCAGATGAACGGATTTGTAAATGGTGTTGCTTATATCTAC
The DNA here is from genome assembly GCA_045593165.1 of Eubacteriales bacterium. Classification (GTDB taxonomy): domain Bacteria; phylum Bacillota; class Clostridia; order Oscillospirales; family CAG-382; genus Coliplasma. The sequence continues at coordinate 2,194 of JAZNWF010000063.1, read as the reverse complement.
ATCGGTTTGCAAGGCTAAGCGGTAAATAAGAGGAAAACAACATGAAAAAATTATTTGCGCTTTTGCTTGCGCTGATGATGGTACTCTCCCTTGCCGCTTGCGAAGATAACAATACAACCGATCCCGACAAGGATAACCCCGGTGTTTCCCAGAGTGGCAATAACGGTGGAAGCGAGCGTGTTCCGTCTACCGATTATTTCTACGACCACTATGATTTCTGTGAGGAATGGATGCTGCCGGACGATGGCGTATATACGGGATATAAATATGTATCTCCCGACAGCAATAAGGCCGGGAATGAAATGGTCACTATCCGTATTTACGATATTACCGAGGAACAAATCGAAGCATATATTCAGAAAATTGAGGGACAGGGATATTCATATTTGATTGGAAATTCGTACACTAAATCTACTGACACCGGGAAAGCGATGATTGAAATTAAAAATTATTTGGAAGATGGGTACATTGACATTGTGATCGACCCGTCCATCTGACAACACGAAAATGATAGGAGGATAGCACGATGAAGAAATTATTTGCGTTTTTACTCGCACTTATGATGGTACTCTCCCTTGCCGCTTGTGGCAACAATGAAACCCCTTCCGGCAGCGGAGGCAACACCCCCGGCACCTCGCAGGGGGGCGAAAATAACGATAACGAAAGCAAAGGTGCGGAACTCTTTGATATTGCTGATACTGCGATTAACGTAATATCTTCAGATTACAGAACTAACCTGAAAGGTGATGAAGCGGCTGCTCAAAAGGCTAAAATTCCCGCAGAAGTTAGAAAAGGCGTCGGCGAAGTCGTTCCAGGTCTGTGTACTATGACACCCGATTACAGCGGCACGGGAACATTCAAGTTCGGTGCAAGGTTCAAGGTGCCTAAAGATTCTTATGCTGAATATTGGAAGGTTCTGACTGATTATTATAAGTCACTGGGCGGCAACGTAACAAAAGATGAAAAAGTGTTATCAACGGATATGCTGGAGATCGAGTTCTCTTGGGGCACGCTGTATCAGTGTGAAGGAAGCGAAGATTTGTCTGAGATCGTGGTAACCTTTAAGATCAACGAATAACGAACCCCAAACCACCACGGGCGGTTGGCAACACCGCCGACCGCCCGTGTGTGCTGTTCAAAAAATAACGATACGAAAGCGAGGAATTTACAATGAAAAAATTATTGGCGATTTTACTTGCGGCAATGATGCTGCTTACCCTTGCCGCTTGCGGTAACAACCAAGAAGATGAATCCGACAACAGCAAAACTCAATCGGGCAAAAACGGAAATTCATCTGCTATTCTCGATGAAAGCGTAAATTGGAGCGACGTTGAATCTGCTCTTGACATCCTCGAAAGTCTTAAACCCGAGGGCTGGGATGAAAATAATTACAATTTATATATTTATGATGTATATGACAGCGATGCGCTTCCCGATTGTATTCCCGAGCAAATCGACGGCACTCTTGCTGCTATGACAAGCATCAAGGATTACAAGCACGACGTTTTAAATCAGGATTACTGTGTGGGACCTGTTTGTTATGAAAGCTACGAGGATTACCGTGAATACAACGTTAGCTTTTATGCCAAGAACGAACATTTAGAAGCTTTTATTTCCGAGTTGGAATCAAACGGTATGAAGGGCTATATGGAGGGCGAAGACGAAGCGTTTGGTTCGGGCGATTGGTGGGAAGGATGTTACAGCGACGGCGAATGGCTGATAAGTCTTTTCTATAACACCAACGATGATAAAGACGGCGAATATGACGGTTGTCTTACAGTTACCGCTACCGATGATCTTTATGATCTGCCCCGATCTATCGCAGGTATTCCTCTTCCTCAGTTCGGCGTTGTTACCTTTGACTACAGTGCCTATTATACTATTCAGGATTTCACAAACGGTTACGAGGACGTGGATTTCGATATAGAAAACGATAGCTTTCCTGCCGAATATTATGCCGCATGGGTGGATTATTATTGCGTAACCCGTGATGATGCTGTTGATTACGTAAAGGTTCTCGAGGACAACGGCTGGGAAATCGAATCTACTTATAGCGACGAAGAAGATTATTATTGCATGATTTTGAAAAAAGACCAAGTTTATTCTATCGTAAAATACGAAGAATACGAGGGCGCTTATATGCTTGTAGGCTTTTCCGATATGATAGAAAACCTTACCTGGTAATAAACGGTTA
>JAZNWF010000062.1:0-57972 GCA_045593165.1 Eubacteriales bacterium | reverse complement strand
CAAGCTTGAATTCACCCAGCCTGCGCTTGCCTCGCACAGCATCAACGCCGATTTTTATTTCTACACTATGGGCGATATAATCTGCATCGGCGACCGCGAAGCACTTTATTACTGCTTCACTCCGAGCAAGCTTCCGGTTTTCAAGGCACGCCTTGCCGCCGAGGAGCTATATAAGCTAAAGCGGGCAAGCCGAAGAACGAGAAAATAGACCTTTTTATACAAATGCAAATATTTTTGCATAGCTCTTTTGAAAAAGCGCCCCACAAGGGCGATGCACCATAGTGATAAATCGCCTTAAAATCGCCATTTTTGCACAATACTGCATCAAAAATCCGCGATATACGCTCGTATTATCGCGGATTTCTTCTTTGTCTTGCGACAAAACTATCTGATTTTAAGGTGCGTAGCAGTTTTGCGCGTATGCGATTTGTTCTGTAACGACGGCGAAAAACGAAGGAATACCAACGTATTTCAAGGCTTTTTGACTAAGTTACAGGGCAAAACGGTAGCGCAAAACCGTTTTCACACTGTGGCGCATCGCCCAAGAAGCTTGATTTTTCTTTTTATTCAAAATATCTGTATTTCTTGCCGTTTGCAAGTGTAATAAATTTGCCGCCTTCGCTGCCGTCGAGAATAAATCCGTCCTCGCAATGCGTGCGTACGTGCGCACTTGCCTTGCCGCTTATCGCTCGCTCTATATCGCCGCAAACCGCCGCCGCGGTGGGAAGACTGCCCGCGCCCTGACCGTAGAATACTACCTCGCCAACTGCGCTTCCGGTAACGCTTACTGCGTTGAACGCTTCACGGATAGCGTGGAAAAGGCTTGTATTGCCAACCAAATGAGGAGCAACAAGGATCTTTGCCTTCTCGCCGACCTTTTCGGCAACCGCAATAAGACGGATAACACAGCCGAGCTGTTCGGCAAGGCGGATGTCCTCTAACGTTACGCTTTCAATACCCTCTATATAAGGAATATCGACGTAGGGAATGTATTTGGCGAACGCGATTCCCGCGAGGATCGCGATCTTACGTGCGGAATCAAGTCCTGCGATGTCTGCGTGGGGATCTGCTTCCGCATAGCCGAGCTGTTGCGCCGCCTTCAATGCCTCTTCAAGCGATTTACCCTCGCTCTGCATATGTGTGAGAATATAATTGGTAGTACCGTTGAGAATACCCGCAACGCGTAAAACGTCGTCGGACATAAAGCAATCGTTAAGCGGAGCGATTATGGGAATACCGCCGCCGACGCTTGCTTCGTAAAGATAGGTCACGCCGTTTTCCAAAGCGGTACGCTCCAATTCTGCGCCGAATTTATCAACTACGGCTTTGTTGGAGGTTACAACGTGCTTGCCTGCTTTAAGTGCGGCAAGACTGTATTTATACGCAATGCCGTCGCCGCCCATGGTTTCGACAACTATTTTTACGCTTTCGTCGTTTAATACCTTGTCGAAATCGGTGGTGACTCTGTCCGCAAGCTGATGCTCGGGGAACGAGCGCAGGTCGATTATATATTTAATGTTTACCTCGTTCAACGGTTTTTTGTTGCAACGGTTTATAACCTCATAAACGCCGCCGCCAACCGTGCCGAAGCCAAGTATCGCAATGTTTACCATAGATATTTTACTCCATTTTACATTATCCTGTATATATTATCATAAGATAATCGCTATTTCAAGCCCAAACCGAAAAAATATCAACGAAAAGGTGTTGGAATACCCCCGAAGTGCTTGATTTTTGGATATTGTTGATGTATTATATAATAGATTTAGTATCTTTAAGTATATACAGGTGCGTTTTGAAGAATATTTTTATCGACAAAATACCCGACGTGGTATTGCAATATTTTGTGCAAGAGGGCATCCCGATGGACGAGGTGCTTATTTCTCTGCGCTCTGATCTGCGCGCCGACGGCAATTTCGGTGATTGCTTCGTATTGCTTTTAAAGGACAGATTTGCCATCGCCGAGGGAGTTATCGAGTTTTCATCTGCCGGCAGAACGCCTACGGGAGAAGCAAGGAGAAACGAAAGCTTCAAGGTTTCCCGTTTTGAAGTATACTCGATAAACGATATAGGCGAGCCGAAGGCAGAACAGCTTATTTCCACGGGAAGAGTCGTTACCGACATAGAAAACGAATCGACCTTGTTATACAATTTTTCATCTGCCTGCAAGCACGGCGCGGCTGTTTTCTGCCGTGCGGTTGCCGATTTGAAAAAGAACGGCGAGCTTAAGGAAGAGGAATATAAGGACGAGGATTATAAAAAGCATGCCTGCCCCAAATGCCACAGACGTTATCCCGACGGTGAATTGAAGATCTGTCCGCACTGTATGGATAAGTCGCGTCTTGTAAAGCGGCTTGCGGTGCTGTTTTTCCGCTACAAGCGTTCTATACTTATGGTCCTGCTTGCGTTTGGTATGATCGCAGCATTGGGCGTTGTTACTCCTTACATTTCAAACGAAATGCTTTACGACGACGTTCTCGGTAATTCCGATTCGACAATGCTCGACGTTTTCAAAATAGTATTGCTTATTATCGGTGTAAGGCTTGCGTCGCTGTTTGTGAATCTTATCTCGGGCGCGATAAGCTCTACGGTTGCGGCGAACGTTACCTACGACCTTAAAAAGATGATATTCAACACGATAAGCAATCTGTCGCTGGGCTTTTTCACAAACCGACAGACAGGCGGACTTATGACGCAGGTAAACAGCGACAGCTTAACGCTTTATTGGTTCTTCTGCGACGGGTTCCCGTATCTTGTGCTCAATATCGTTCAGCTCGTGGTAATAATGTGCGTAATGCTTTCGCAGAACCTTGTGCTTGCGCTTTACACGTTTGTTACCATTCCGCTTTTCTTTATCGCGTTTAAATTCCTTTTCAATGTGTTTGACAAGCTCCACGCGAAGAATTATTCGAAGCGCAGAAGCTTCAACTCGCTTATATCGGACGTTTTAAACGGTATGCGTGTTGTAAAATCCTTCTCGCGCGAGGACGAGGAAATGAAGCGCTTCAGCCAACGCAGTAACGCGGTTGCCGAGGCGCGTGCCGAAATACAGACCTTCTCCGCGAAGGTGTTCCCGTATCTGCATTATCTTCTCCGCATCGGCTCGTATGTTGTATGGGGAATCGGCGGCTGGCAGGTAATGAACGCCACGGGTGATATGAGCTACGGTCGATTAATGGCGTTCATCGGATATTTTTCGCTTATATACGGTCCTATCGAGCAATTGGCGGACGTTTCAAACTGGTGGAGCGAAACGCTTAACGCGATACAGCGTCTTTTTGAAATACGCGACGCTCAACCCGACGTGCGCGAGGCGAAGGAGCCTGTAAGACCTGCCGAATGCAAGGGTAAGGTGGAATTCCGCGACGTAACCTTTTCCTACGTGGAAAACCGTAAGGTTATCGACGGGGTCAGCTTTGATATTCCCGCAGGCACAACGCTCGGCATAGTAGGACAGACGGGCGCGGGCAAGAGCACGCTTGCAAACCTGCTTACACGACTTTACGACGTAAAGGAAGGTGCCGTTTATATCGACGGCGTTAACATAAAGGATCTTCCGTTTGATTACCTGCGCGAAAACATTGCAATAGTTTCGCAGGAAACCTACCTTTTCCGCGGAAGCATTATGGACAATATTCGCTACGCTTGTCCCGATGCTACGAGGGAGCAGGTCATCGCGGCGGCAAAAACGGCATCGGCACACGATTTTATAGTAAAATATCCCGACGGCTACGATACCGAGATCGGATTTGGCAAAAAGGAGCTTTCGGGCGGTGAAAAGCAGCGTATTTCTATTGCGCGTGCATTACTGCGTGACCCGAAGATACTTATTCTCGACGAGGCGACCGCCGCTATGGATACTCAAACCGAGCGCAATATCCAAGCCGCGCTCGACCGCTTGACCAAAAACCGTACGACGGTTATTATCGCGCACCGTCTTTCGACGCTTCGCGATGCGGACAAGCTTATCGCGATCGAAAACGGACGCGTTGCCGAAAGCGGAACGGCTTCCGAGCTTTTAAAGCAAAAGGGTGTTTACTACAAGCTTTACAAGCTTCAAGCAGAAGCTCTGAAGACAGTCGGCATAGCAGAGTAGCGACAGGAGATATAACGATATGAATGACAATTTTCTTGATCTTGCGGAGGTCACGTATCTTACCGCAGATAATTCGCGCTTTTACGTAACCAAAAACGGATTTCCGGCGATGGAAGCCGTTTTGCCGAGGTTTGGCGACGATTTAGAGGCAAATGACGATAAAACTCCCGTTAAGCAGGATTTCGGCAGGGTGTTTTTTCACCGTTGTTTCCCGTTTGAAACGCCCGACGAATATATATCGGTGCTTAACAAGGACGGCAGAGAATATGCGATGATACGTGATCTGAACGAGCTTCCCGAGGAGGCGCAGGTTATTATCCGCAACGAGCTTAACAGAAAATATCTTTGCCCGATAATCGAAAAAATCAATTCGCTTAAGGAAAAGCTCGATTATTCCTTCTGGGTGGTGCAGACCGACAGAGGCGAAATGAGCTTTGCAATGCACGATACCTATCGCAACATAGCGCGCGTGGGCAACGGAATGCTTATAATAACCGACGTTGACGGCAACCGATTCCGTATAAATGACGTCGCAAAATTAGATAGAAAAAGCTATAAAAAAATAGAACTGTATTTGTAAAACGGGAAATTTCAAGCAATGAAGATCTTCAAAAAGAAAGCAAAGCCGAATCCCTTTGCGTCCGTTACGGCGGAGCTCAAAAGGGAGCTGGCGACAGAAGAAAAGCCATATACGTTTATCTACGACCTTTCGTTCACCAACGAAAAGGCCGTGGGCGTTTGCGCTCTTTTTGAGGATAAGCTCTATTTCAGAGAAGAGGGCGTTGAGGAAACAAGGATCGTTGATCTGAAAACGCTCGGCGAAATAAAATTTGTTCAGCTTTGGGGCTGTATCGCGCTTGAAAGCTCGAACGGAGACGGCGATTACGAGCTCTGCCGTGCGGATATGAAGCATTCCGCGATATTCCGTGCCGCCGCACGAAAGCTTGAAGCGGCGCGTAAGGGCGAAAGCATTCCCGACCCGAAGATCCCGCGCTGCCCCAAATGCGGCAAGCCCTATGCAAGAGGAATGACCACCTGCGTACGCTGTACCGACAAGAAAAAGCTGTTCGGCCGACTGCTTCCTTATATGAAGCCGCATCTTAAGCCGCTTCTGCTTGCGGGATTTTTCCTTATAGCCGTTTCGCTTATAAGCCTCGTGCTTCCTATGATAAACAAGCAGGTGATAAACGAATATATCGCCGCAAGCCCCGCGCCCGAGGATAAAAGCGGATTCGTTTGGCTTATAGTCTTAATGGCGTTGCTCGGCCTGCTTTCAGCTGTTGCTGTAATGCTGAGAAGACTGATAATCGCGAAATCGTCGCGCGAGATAATCGTTAAAATGCGCGAGGACGTTTACCGGAAAATACAGGAGCTTTCACTTACCGGACTCAACCGCAGAAGCGCCGGCGAGCTGATACACCGCGTTTCCAACGATACCGAGGAGCTGCGCGAGTTTATAACCTGGCTCGTGCCCAATTTGCTTCAGCAGGCGTTGACCTTGAGCGTGATCGCGGTTATGCTCTTTATAATAAATTGGAAATTAACGCTTTTGGTCGTTATTCCTATACCGTTGCTCGTGCTGATGTTCAGAGTATTACATCTGTTCACTCATAAGCTCTACCGCCGTCAATGGCAGGTCGAAACCGATGCGGGCTCGTTGATGCACGACGTATTTTCGGGTATGCGCGTGGTAAAAACCTACGGTACCGAAAAGCGTGAGGAAAAGCGGTTTGATATAGCGGCGAAGCGTATTGCCGATATAAGCAAGAAAAACGAGCTTACCTGGAATATGATCATGCCGTTCGCCTCGTTCCTTTTGAGCATAGGCGAATATGCGGTTTTGTTCTTCCTCGGAAGCGAGCTCGTGGGTGACCCGTCGTTTATCACATCGGGAACCGTGAGCTATACGCTGGGCGATCTTATGCAGTTTGTAAGCTACGTCGGTCTGATGTACGAGCCGATTCGTTGGATGGCAGGCGTACCGCGCCGTATAGCGAGAGCCACCACGTCGCTTGCAAAGATAGTCGAGCTTCTCGATGAGGAGACGGAATCTGCACATATGGGCGAAGCTCTTGATACTGTTCGCGGCGATATCGAGTTCAAAAATGTTTCCTTTGGGTATGCCGATGCGGAATACGTGCTTAAAAACATAGACTTGAAGATAAACAACGGCGAAATGGTAGGGCTTGTAGGGCGAAGCGGCGTAGGTAAAACCACTGCGGCAAACCTTGCCTTAAGGCTTTACGATGTATCCGAGGGCAGTCTTACCGTCGACGGAAAGGACCTGCGCGAGATAGATCAGCATTCGTACAGATCAAAAATAGGCGTTGTTTTGCAGGAAACCTTCCTTTTCAACGGAACTATATATTCGAATATCGCGTATGCAAAGCCGGGCGCAACGAGGGATGAGGTCATCCGCGCGGCAAAGCTTGCAAATGCGCACGAATTTATTATGAAGCAGCCCGACGGCTACAATACCTATGTAGGCGATAAGGGGCATACGCTTTCGGGCGGCGAAAGGCAGAGGATCGCTATTGCGCGTGCAATATTGCGTAATCCGAGAATACTTATTCTCGACGAGGCAACAAGCTCGCTCGATACCGAAACCGAAAAGCAGATCCAGGAAGCGATAGCGCTTCTTTCGGGCGGACGTACGACTATCGCCATAGCGCACAGGCTGTCGACTCTGCGCAACGCGACGAAGATAGCCGTTTTCGAAAAGGGGCGTATCGAGGAGGTCGGCTCGCACGATGAGCTGATGCGTAACGAGGGCAGATATTATCGTCTTGTTATGGCGCAAAGACAAGTAAACAAAATGAAGAAATAAAATCATCACATACATCAGGAGAAACTTATGAAAAACACCGAAAAGACAATGGAAAAAATCGTTGCCTTATGTAAGGGCAGAGGCTTTATATTTGCAGGCAGCGAAATCTACGGCGGACTTGCAAACACCTGGGACTACGGTCCTCTTGGTGCAGAGCTGAAAAATAACATCAAGCGCGCTTGGTGGAAAAAATTCGTTCAGGAAAATCCTTATAACGTAGGCCTTGATGCCGCAATATTGATGAATCCTCAGACCTGGGTCGCATCGGGTCACCTTGGCGGATTCTCCGATCCTCTTATGGACTGCCGCGAATGTAAGGAGCGCTTCCGCGCCGACAAGCTTATCGAGGATTGGTGCGCAGAAAACGATTACACCCTCGAAAAGCCGATAGATGCATTCTCGCAGGCTGAAATGAAGGCGTTTGTAGAAGAAAAGAACATCAAATGCCCCACCTGCGGTAAACACAATTTCACCGATATCCGTCAGTTCAACCTTATGTTCAAAACCTTCCAGGGCGTTACCGAGGATGCGAAGAACACGGTTTACCTCCGTCCCGAAACGGCACAGGGTATTTTCGTAAACTTTGCAAACGTTCAGCGTACCACCCGTAAGAAGCTCCCCTTCGGTATCGGTCAGATAGGCAAGAGCTTCCGTAACGAGATCACTCCCGGTAACTTTATCTTCCGCGTGCGTGAATTCGAGCAGATGGAGCTTGAATTCTTCTGTCAGCCCGGCACCGACCTTGAATGGTTTGAATATTGGAGAGGCTTCTGCCGCGATTGGCTGCTCTCTCTCGGCATAAAGGAAGAAAATCTCCGTCTTCGCGACCACGATCCCGAGGAACTTTGCTTCTATTCCAAGGCAAGCACCGACTTTGAATTTCTGTTCCCGTTCGGCTGGGGCGAGCTTTGGGGCGTTGCCGACAGAACCGATTACGACCTTACCCAGCATCAGAATACCTCGGGTAACGATCTTACCTATTTCGATCAGGAAAAGAACGAAAGATACATTCCCTACGTTATCGAGCCCTCGCTCGGCGTAGAACGCTCGGTGCTTGCATTCCTTTGCGATGCGTACGATGAAGAAAACATCGGCAAGGACGGCAACGAGGATATCCGTACCGTGCTTCGCTTCCACCCTGCGCTTGCTCCCTTCAAGGCGGCAGTGCTTCCTCTTTCCAAGAAGCTTGGTGAACAGGCACACGAGCTTGCAAACGAGCTTTGCAAGTATTTCCCCTGCGATTATGATGAATCGGGCTCTATCGGCAAGCGTTATCGCCGTGAGGACGAGATCGGTACACCTTTCTGCATCACCTACGATTTTGATTCGCTCGAGGACAACTGCGTAACCATTCGTGACCGCGATACTATGGAACAGGTAAGAATGCCTATTTCCGAGGTAAGAGCGTATATCGAGGAAAAGTGCCGCTTCTGATATAAAACCTCAACTTGAAGATTGGAGGGGTTTGTTTTGCAAAAAATAAACGTACTCGAGGCGATAAGCGAGCGTATGACCCATTGCTCGAAGGGGCAAAGGAAGATAGGCACTTATCTGCTTGAAAATTATATGACAGCGGCTTATATGACCGCGGCAAAGCTTTCGGAAACTGTAGGCGTTTCGGAATCGACGATAGTTCGTTACGCCACCGAGCTCGGCTTCGAGGGATATCCCGAGCTGCAAGCGGCTTTGAAGTATGCCGCACGAAGCAAGCTCACCTCGGTTCAGCGTATGGAGCTTTCCAAAACGCGCGGCGACGACAGTCTGAAGAAAAGCTTTTCGTCGGATATCGAAAGCATCAAAAAAACGCTTGCGATGACCGACAAGCAGACGTTTGACGATTTCGTCACCGCGATGATGAATGCGAACCGCATTTATCTTGTGGGCGCAAGAAGCTCGGCAAGCCTTGCAATATTTATGAATTTCTATCTTTCGATACTGTTCGATAACGTTTCTGTCGTTCATACGGTTATCGGAAGCGAGGCGTTCGATAATATGTTCCGTGTAAAAGAGGGCGACGTTGTTTTGGGAATAACCTTCCCCAGATATTCAAAGCTCACCGTTGACGTGCTTGATTTTTCAAAGCGAATGGGCGCAACGGTTCTGGGTATCACCGACAGCGTTCACAGCCCTATCGTAAAAACCGCGGACATAACGCTATTTGCCGATAACGCGAGCGATACCTTTGTTGATTCGCTTGCCGCGCCGCTTACACTAATAAACGCGCTTATACTCGAAATCGGAAGACGCGACCCCGAGCGCACCTCGAGCCGCTTCTCGATTCTCGAGCGTATCTGGGCGGAAAACGAAGTTTATGACAATGATGTATGACGTTATTGCAGTCGGAGGCGGCCCTGCGGGGCTGTTTTCGGCATACAACGCCGCTCTTAACGGAAACCGTGTTTTGCTTTTGGAAAAAAACGACCGTTGCGGCAGAAAATTGGATATAACCGGCAAGGGCAGATGTAACGTCACGAATATGTGCGGCAGGGATGAATTTCTGCAGAACGTTATTGCCAATCCCCGTTTCCTGATGAGCGCGCTCTCGCGCTTTTTACCCGAGGATACGGTTGCGTTTTTCGAGTCGTTGGGTGTAAAAACCAAGGTGGAGCGCGGAAACCGCGTTTTTCCCGAAAGCGATAAGGCTAACGATATAACCCGCGCGCTCGTTTCGGCTTGTGAAACGGTGGGCGTGGAGATAAAGCGGAAAAACGTTACGGGCTTGCTCGTTGCCGACGGAAAGATCAAGGGTGTGCGCTGCGGCCGTGAGGAAATACTCGCCGAAAACGTTATAATTGCCTGCGGCGGTGCGTCTTATCCGCGCACGGGCTCCGACGGAAGCGGACATAGGCTGGCAGAAAGCGTGGGACATACGATAACCGCCATACGCCCGTCGCTCGTTCCGCTTGTTTCGAGGGATAAGCTTTGCCGTGACTGTATGGGCTTGTCGCTTCGTAACGTGGGAATATCGTTTTATGGCAGCGACAAAAAGCCGCTTTATTACGAGCAGGGCGAGATGATGTTTACTCATTTCGGTGTAACCGGACCCGTTATACTTTCGGCGTCGTCCTATTTAAAAACCGATTATCCCTATAAAATGCTGATAGATCTAAAGCCCGCGCTTGATGAAAAAACGCTTGACAAGCGATTGTTGCGTGATTTTTCGGAAAATCCGAATCGCGAGCTCAAAAACGGCTTTTCGGCGCTGTTGCCCTCGAAGCTTATCGAGCCGTTTATAAAAATGACGGGCATTGCTCCCGAAACGCGCTTGAATTCGCTTACGAAGGAGCAGCGCGCAAGGATCCTTTCGCTTATGAAGGCGCTTCCCGTAAATATAGTCGGTACGCGCCCCATTGACGAGGCTATCGTCACCGGCGGAGGTGTCGATTGCCGCGAGATAGACCCGAAAACGATGCAGTCCAAGCTGGTTTCGGGACTGTATTTTGCGGGCGAGGTTATGGACGTCGATGCATACACGGGCGGATTCAATCTGCAAATAGCGTTTTCCACCGCTTACGTTGCAGGTAATTCAATATAAAAAATAAAAGAGGAGAATTTCGTTTTTCGAAATTTTCCTCTTTTTGCGTTAAATGGTTTCTATCTTTATAAGGTCGGTATTTCCGCTCGTGCCGTCGGTATGGCCGCCGGTAATAATTATCTTGTCGCCGGGCTTAAGTCCCAACGCTTCCTTTGCCAGCTTCTTCGCGGTGTAGAAAAGCACCTCGACCGAGGGATACATTTCGCAAAGAATGGGCTTGACACCCCAGGAAAGCGAAAGCTTGTGCAGGGTTTTTTCGTTTACCGTCAAGCCGATGATCTGCACGGGCGAGCGGAATCGCGATATCATTCGGGTGGTCATACCCGAAAGCGAGCAGGCGACGATAGCCTTTGCACCGATGTCAATTGCAAGACCGCAAACCGCGTGTGAGGTTGCGTCAATGGTGTTTTTTATGTGAAATTCGCTGTTACGGAAGCGCTTTTCGTAATGAATATTCTTTTCGGTGTGCTCTGCTATCCTTGCCATCGCCGCAACCGATTCAACAGGGTATTTTCCTGCCGCGGTCTCGCCCGAAAGCATTATTGCGCTCGAGCCGTCGTAAACTGCGTTTGCAACGTCCGAAATTTCGGCACGTGTGGGACGGGGATTGGATATCATTGATTCGAGCATTTCGGTTGCCGTGATAACGCGCTTGCCGAGCAGACGGCATTTTGTTATAAGCTGCTTTTGGATAGCGGGCAGCTCCTCGTACGGAATTTCAACGCCCATATCGCCTCTGCCTATCATTATACCGTCGCATGCCGTGCATATCGATTCGATGTTATCGATACCCGATCTGTTTTCGATCTTCGCGATAAGGCTTATTTCTTTTCCGTCGTTTGCGGTGATGAATTCCGAAACCGCTTGCAGATCCTCAACCTGCGAAACGAAGGAGCACGCGATGAAGTCTACGTCGTTTTCGATGCCGAAAAGCAGATCTGCCTTGTCTTGCTCGCTGAGGTAATCGCTTTTAAGCACCTTGTTCGGAAAGCTCATGCTTTTGCGGTCGCTTATGGTTCCGCCGTTCAGAGCTTCGCAAACAACGTCGCTTCCGAGTATTTCTTTTACGCGGAAAACCAAAAGCCCGTTGTTTACCAAAACCGTGTCGCCGGGGTAAAGGTCGTTGGCAAGATTTTTATAGCTGACCGAAACCTTGGCGGAATCGCCGATAATATCGTCTGGAGTAAAGGTAAACTCCGCGCCCTGCTCGATTTGAGTCTTTCCGTTATTAAAAATGCCTATACGGTATTCGGGTCCTTTTGTGTCCAGCATAATAGCGATCGGCATTCCCAGCTTTTTGCGAACGTTTTTTATGAGCTCGATGCGTTTTTTATGCTCCTCGTGCGAACCGTGCGAAAAGTTCAATCTTGCGACGTTCATACCGGCCTGACACATTTTTGTCAGCGTTGCTTCGTCCGAGCAGGACGGCCCTATCGTACAGACGATTTTGGTTTTTCTCATAAAGATACCTCCTTGGTGTAGCTGCAATTAACATTATAAAAGATTAGAAAGATGATGTCAATAATTAACACCTTTAAACCCTGCGGCATAATCTTTAAGTAGTGAAGGGAGGCTTTGCAATGGGCTGCTTTGATTCGTTCTTCGGCAACAACAATTGCTGGATCATTATCCTTATCGCGATCGTCATCCTGTGCTGCTGCTGCGGCTAAGACATATCGCACAAGCAAAAAGAGGATTCCGTAAAAGGAGTCCTTTTTTGCATATAATAAATGTAATATATTACCAAAACAAAGTGGGTTTTTCTTGACATAGCAGTGAAATGGTGGTATTATCATTATGTATGACTGTATGACTTTTTAGGGAGGTGTAGACGTTGGGAAGAGTAATCTTCGTTACCGGCTTTAAGGGCGGTGTCGGCAAGACTACCGTTTCGGCAAATATTGCCGCTACCCTGTATGCTCTCGGTAAAAAGGTATTGGTTATCGACGGCGATTTCGGCATGCGCTGTATGGATATGGTGCTCGGCTTGGAAAGCGAAACGCTTTTCGATTGCAGTGACGTGCTTTCGGGACGTTGCTCGCCTGCCGCGGCTATGTGCGACGTGCGCGACAGAATAGGATTTTCGTTTATTCCCGCGCCTATGAATCTGAATTCGGAGCAATTTCCGAAAAGCGCGTATTCAACGTTTATTTCCGAGATCCGCGACGAATTTGATTATATAATAATCGATTCCTGCGCCGAGATGACAGATTATTATCTTTCGTTTGCATCGCAGGCGGATGAAGCCGTAATCGTCACCCTGCATCAGTCTACGTCGGTACGTGCCGCCGAAAAAACGGCAACCCGTCTTTCCGCGATGGGTATCAAAAATCTGTCACTGGTGGTAAACGGCTACCGTGCTACATATGCGGAAAAGGGCAAGCTGCCCGATATTATCGACATTATAAACCGTTCGTCCGTAAGGCTGTTGGGCGTCGTTCCCTACGGCGAAAAGCTTCAAGCATCTCAGGAGGCGGCGGAGCTTGCCTTTATGGGCGACCCGAAGAAAAAGGCAAACAGGTGGGAGGCGGCGTTTTACAACATCGCGTTACGACTCACAGGGAAACGAATAAGCCTTTTCGACGGAGCGGAGAATTTAAAAAAGCGCGGCGCGTACAAGGGGATCGCGTTGCGAGATTTTAAAGACAAAAGGGAGGACTAATCCATGAACATTGCGATTATTGCCAACGATAAGAAAAAAGAGCTTATCACCGAATTTTGTATTGCTTATTGCGGAATACTTTCCCGTCACAATATTTGCGCAACTGCTATTACGGGTAAGTATATTTCTGAGGCAACGGGTCTTAATATAGAAAAGCTTCTCGCCGGCTCGCACGGCGGCGCAGAGCAGATTGCGTCCAAGATCGCGTATGACGAGGTGGACGTGCTTATCCTGCTCCGCGATACCAATAACGATGCCGAATATACCGAAACCGAGCTTCAGCTTGTTAAGCTGTGCGATAAATACACCGTTCCCGTTGCCACCAACGTTGCAACGGCGGAGGTGCTTGTCCTCGCGCTTGACAGAGGCGACCTCGACTGGCGTCAGAACTTAAGAAAGAACAACTAATTTAACGGAGAAACCCTTTTATTATGAACAAGATACAAAAACCCAAGGGAACGCTTGATATTCTTCCCGGAGATATCGAGCTTTGGCAATATATCGAAAGCACGGTGCGTGATATCGCCCGTGTTTACGGCTTTTCGGAAATAAGAATGCCCACGTTTGAAGCGACCGAGCTTTTCTGTCGCGGTGTGGGCGACACCACCGACGTTGTCGGAAAGGAAATGTATACCTTTATCGATAAGGACGGCTCGAGCTTGTCGCTCCGTCCCGAAGGAACTGCAGGCGTTGCGCGTTCGGTAATCGAAAACGGCTTGTATGCCGGCGCAATGCCTCTTAAGCTGTTTTACCTTTCCAACTTCTTCCGCCGCGAAAAGCCGCAGGCAGGCAGAAGCCGTGAATTCTGGCAGTTCGGCACAGAGCTTTACGGAAGCAACCGTCCCGAAGCCGACGCGCAGGTCATTATGCTTGCCGACGGACTTTTCAAAAGATTCGGTCTTAAAAACGTAACGCTTCGTATAAATTCCATCGGCTGTCCCGAATGCAGACCGAGCTACCGTAAGGCGTTGCTTAAATATTTTTCAGGCTATGAATCCGAGCTTTGCGACACCTGCCGCGAAAGATTGCAGAAAAATCCGCTTCGCGTGCTCGACTGCAAGAGTCCCGTTTGCTCGGGTATTGCCAAAAACGCACCCAAAACGCTCGAGCATCTTTGCGACGGCTGTAACACTCACTTTGAAAAGCTTAAAAAGCTCCTCGACGAAAGCGGCGTGAAATATATCGTTGACCCCGCAATCGTTCGCGGACTTGATTATTATACGGGAACGGTATTTGAATTTACCGTGGATTCTATCGGCGCACAAAGCACGGTTTGCGGCGGCGGCAGATACGACGGACTTTTGTCCTCTATCGGCGGTCCCGAAATGCCCGCGGTTGGATTCGGTATGGGTATCACCCGTCTTATTCAGGCGTTGAAGGATGAAAGCTTGATTCCCGAAATCGATACGGGCTGTGATATTTACGTTGCTCCGCTTGGCGAAAACGCACAGGGTACTGCATTTATCCTTTCGCAAAAATTGCGCGAAAAGGGTGTTTGTGCGGAAACCGATATCTGCGGCAGAAGCCTTAAGGCGCAGATGAAGTATGCCGACAAGGCGGGCGCGAAATACGTTATCGTTATCGGCGATAACGAAATTGCCGAAAACGAAGCAGAGCTTCGCAATATGTCCACGGGCGAGCGCGTAAAGGTTGCTTTAAGTGTAGAGAATATAATAGATTTGATAAAATAGAGGCATATAAAAATGGTTGAACTTCTTGGTAATGAACGCCGCACACATTATTGCGGCGAATTAAGAGAATCTAATATCGGCGAACAGGTCTGCGTAATGGGCTGGGTAAAGAAGGCGCGTGACCTCGGCAGTCTTGTGTTTGTCGACCTGCGCGACAGAAGCGGTATCGTTCAGCTTGCGTTTGACGAAAACACCGAAAAGGCGGTTTTCGAAAAGGCTCTCGGACTTAAAACCGAATTCGTTGTTTCGGCAAAGGGTATTGTACGCGAGCGTTCGAGCAAAAACCCCGATATTCCCACCGGCAATATCGAAATTTTTGCAGATTCGGTACGCGTGCTCGGCGAAAGCGAAACGCCTCCCTTTGATATAACCGACGATTGCAAAACCAACGAGGAATTGAGATTGGCTCACCGCTATCTCGACCTTCGCCGTCCCGTTTTGCAGAACAACATTATGTTCCGTGCCAAGGTTACGAAATCGGTACGCGATTATCTTTGCGATAACGGCTTTATCGAAATCGAAACTCCGATACTTATAAAATCCACTCCCGAGGGAGCGCGTGACTATCTCGTGCCCTCGCGTGTGCACAAGGGCTCGTTCTATGCGCTTCCGCAGTCGCCCCAGCTTTATAAGCAGCTTTCTATGGTTGCGGGCTTCGATAAATATTTCCAGATCGCACGTTGCTTCCGCGATGAAGACCTTCGTGCAGACCGTCAGCCCGAATTTACACAGATAGATATGGAAATGAGCTTTGTCGACACCGATGACGTATTGGCTGTCGGCGAGGGACTTATCAAGCATATCTTCAAGGATTGCCTGAACGTAGATGTTCCCACTCCGCTTCCCAGATATACTTACCGCGAATGTATGGAGCGTTTTGGCTCGGACAAGCCCGACCTTCGCTTCGGTATGGAGATCATCAATATCTCCGATGCGGTAAAGGGCTGCGGCTTCCCTGTGTTTGCTTCGGCTGTTGAAGCAGGCGGCAGTGTACGCGCGCTTAACTTAAAGGGATATGCCGAAAAGCTTTCGCGCAAGGATATCGATAAGCTTGGCGAATATGCAAAGGGCTGCGGCGCAAAGGGCTTAGCTTGGGTAAAAAGAGGCGAAACCGACGGCGGCTCGTTCCTCAAGCATATGACCGAGGACGAATTGAACGCTATTTATGCGGCGGCTGATTGCGAAAAGGGCGATATACTTCTTATTCTTGCCGACAGCGACAATAACCGCGTGCTTACACAGCTCGGTCAGCTTCGTGTTGAGGCGGCAAACAGATTGAATATCGAAAGAAGCGGCTACAATTTCCTTTGGGTAGTTGAAATGCCCTTCTTTGAATACGATTACGAAAGCGGCGAATGGGTTGCAATGCACCATCCGTTTACCAGCCCGCTTGACGAATGTGTTGAATATCTCGATTCCGACAAGGGTAAGGTGCGCGCAAAGGCATACGATCTTGTGTTGAACGGTGTTGAGCTTTCGAGCGGCTCTATCAGAATCACCGACCCCAAACTTCAGGCGAAGATATTCGAGCTTTTGGGTCTTTCCGAGGAGGAAGCAAGGGTGAAATTCGGCTACCTGCTCGAAGCGTTCCGCTACGGTGCGCCTCCTCACGGCGGCATGGGCATCGGTCTTGACCGTTTGGTTATGCAGATGGTCGGCGCGACGAGCCTGCGTGACGTGGTTGCGTTCCCGAAGATGCAGAATGCAAAGGAATTGATGACCGACTGTCCCGCAGAGGTACCTGCAGAGGCTATTGCAGAGCTCGGAATCACCATCGTTAAGGAAGAAAAGACCAAGGAATAAACAGACGCGGTTTCCGCGTGACAGAGGGAAAAGAAATGATTGAAATTACTGACGTTCGTAAAAGCTACGGCGATAAACGTGCGGTAGACGGAATATCGTTTAAGGTTGAGGAAGGCGAAATATTGGGCTTCCTCGGTCCGAACGGCGCCGGCAAGAGCACGACGCTTAATATGATAACGGGATATCTCTCCGCCGACAGCGGCGTTATAAAAATCGACGGCACGGATATGCTTGCAGAGCCGTTAAAGGCGAAAAGGGATATAGGCTTTTTGCCCGAAATTCCTCCTCTTTACGTTGAAATGACCGTGCTTGAATATCTCAACTTCGTTTATGACCTTAAGGGCTGTAAGCTTCCCCGCAAGCAGCATTTGAAGGAAATTTGCGAGGTTGTAAAGATCTGGGACGTCAGCAAAAGATTGATAAAGAACCTTTCCAAGGGCTACCGTCAGAGAGTTGGCATCGCGCAGGCTCTTATCGGCAACCCCAAGGTGTTGATATTCGACGAGCCTACGATCGGTCTTGACCCGCGTCAGATCATCGAAATCCGCAATCTTATAAAAATGCTCGGCAGAGAGCATACTATAATTCTTTCCACCCACATTCTGCCCGAGGTTCAGGCGGTCTGCGATAGGATCGTTGTTATAAACAAGGGTAAGATCGTTGCGGACGAAAAGACCGAGGACCTCATTAACGCGGTTGACGGCTCGAGAAAGCTTATTGCTAAGATCGTCGGACCCGAGGAAGAGGTGCTCAAGGCGCTTAAATCGTTGGGCGGCGTAAAAACCGCAGACGTTTTGGGTAAGCGCGATACCGACAGTATAAGCTATCTTATCGAATCGCAGGAAAGAGTTGATATCAGAAAATCGCTTTTCCATATGCTTTCGGGCAAGGGCTGGCCCTTGATAGGTCTTGAGGGCGTTGAGCTCAGCCTTGAGGATATCTTTATCCGTCTTGTAGGCAAGGAAAAAGAAAAGGAAGCGGCGAAGAAGTCGAAACGGGGTGCAAAATAAATGTTAGCGATATATATGCGTGAGCTGAAGTCCTACTTCCTCACACCTATCGGATATATTTTCTGCGGAATGTTCCTTGTTGTGTCGGGCCTTGCGTTTTCACAATGCACCCTGATGGCGCAGAGCACGAGCAGCATTGGTGAATATTTCATCTGGCTTATGATGATTTTTGCCGTTTTGCTTCCGCTTCTTACGATGAAGCTCTTTTCGGAAGACAGAAAATCGAGGACCGAGCAGATACTTTTAACAAGTCCTGTTTCGATTTTCGGAATAGTTATGGGAAAATACCTTGCGGCGCTTACTATTTTCGGCGCAACCTTCGTTGTAAACAGCTTTAATTTCGTGCTTTTGTTCAAATACGGCACACCCAACGTTGTTTCCATATTTATGAATATACTCGGTATATTCCTTCTCGGCGCGGCATTTATCGCAATAGGTATTCTTCTTTCCTCTATAACCGAAAATCAGCTTATCGCGGCGGTTTCTGCTATGGGCGTTAATGCGGCTATGCTTCTTATAAGCCTTATTGCAGGTGAAATAGAATCGACCTTCTGGCGCACCGTGCTCAAATGGTTCTCGGTAATGGACAGATTCTCGCCCTTTACCAACCAGAATCTCGACGTATCCGCAATAGTATATTATATAAGCCTTGCGGCGATAGCAATTTTCCTCACCACGCGCGTTATCGAAAAACGCCGTTGGTCGTAAGAAAGGCGGTAGATCAAAATGAACGATAACAAGAAAAATACCGCCCCCATTAAAGACAACAGACGTTATAAATACGGCTCGCTTTCCGTTGTGTTTTCGGTCGTATTCATAGCGCTTATAATCGCACTTAACCTTGTGCTTTCCGCATTTTCGCTTTCGGGCGACCTCACCGTTGACCTTACGCAAGAGGATTTTACCTCTGTCGGTGATGAAACCATCGCTCTTCTCAAGGGACTTGGCGAAGATCTTGATATTACCATAACCTTTATGTCCGCGCGTGACCAGTTCGACCTCGAGGCGAACCAGTACAACGGTGTAAACCTTACCGCGATGGTACGCGACCTTGCCGAAAATTACGCAAAGGTGTTCGACGGCAAGGACGGAAAGGGCATCGTACGCGTTCAGTACAAGGAGATCAATACCGATCCCGAATTTGAAAAGAAATTCTTGGAGCAATCCACCACCACGCTTTCCTCGACAAGCGTTATCGTAGAAGGCAAGCACCATTTCCGTGTGTTGAGCCTGTTTGCATTCTACACTCAGGACGAAGAAGGAAATTATTACTCCTTCAACGGTGAATACCGTCTTACCACCGCTATACTTCAAAGCTCGATATCCGATCCGCAGGTCGTTTCGTTTACCTACGGTCACGGTGAATTGAGCGCGGACGGTACGATCGACACCTCCTCCGACGTTGCGGGTCTGTTTGCTATTCTTACCGAAGCGGGATTTGAATGCAAGACCGTAAATTTGGCAAGCGAGGAGATTGACCCGAACACCGAGATCCTTATCTGCTATGACCCCGAAACCGATTTTTCGTATGAAGAAACCGATAAATTGACCGCATACCTCGGCAAGCGCAATTCGTTCATACTGTTCGTAGACTCGCAAACCCCCGAAATGCCTGCGCTGCAGTCGCTTCTGGACGATAACTGGGGCATAGGCTACAAGCCCTTCTACCGTGTTACCGATACCGAGCACGCTGTCGGCAGTTCGTCTTCGGTAAGCGCAAAATATCCCGAGGTTGCAGAGGATGCACAGAGCGGCTCTGCGGCGTATCAGATACGCAGCACCGTTGCGAGCCTTCAGGACGGCATCCGTGTAACGCTTCCTGAAAGCGTAGAGCTTTACAAGCGTGACAATATAACCCGTGACGATTTCAACGTAGAAACCGTGCTTACCACCTATGATACCGCCGTTTCTGCAAAGGAGGGCAAGGAGGGCACGAAGGGCGAAATGCCGTTGATGCTTCTCTCGACCAAATACGATTACGGTGAAAATAACGTTACCGAATATTCCTACGTTATGCTCGTTGGCAGTACCGAATTTGCCGACACCAACAATATGATTGCAAACCAGAACGGTAACCGCCGTCTTATGCTTGCAACCGCAAGAATTTTCGGTGTGAACCGTGTGGCCCCCGATATCGACGATAAGCCGTTCGGCGACACCGCGCTTGATATAGAACTCGGTACTGCAACCACACTTACCTGGCTTATCTGCACTATCGTTCCCGGCGTTATTATAGTTATGGGTCTTGTGATGTTCTTCCGCAGAAGACACCTGTAAAAGAAAAAGGGAAACAACAGACAACACAACCTGAATTGAGGATATAATGAAAAAACAGATCATTACCGTAGCATCTGTCGCTCTGGTGACGGTGATACTATTCGTGTCATATGCAATATTCTTTATGGACGACGGCATCGACGAAATCGGTGACCCGTTCTATACGCTTACCGACGAGGTCGTGTCGGCGATAGAGGCGATCGATGAAGACGTGACCGTTACCCTTAACGGATATGACGGCGACGACGATTATTGGTCGATGATCTACCGCTTTGTTGAATTGTATACCGAGGTAAACGGCGATATCGAGCTCGAAACCACCGATTCGAGCCTCAATAACGTGGCGATTTCGGTTAATGGCGCGACAAAATCGATACTTTTCGACAATTTTTTCAAGGTGCGCTTCGACGGCGTGCGCTATGCGTTTGATGGCGAACGTCTTATAACAAATGCCATCCTTTCGCTTTGCGGTAAGGAGGAAATGGCAATAGAGCTTCGCGCGCTCGACGGATACGATACCGACGGTGATGACGTTACCGCAACCAACGCTCCGTTTATGTTCACCTCGCTCCAAAGAAGCGAAATACAGAGCGTATTTATAACGAACAAGACCGAGGATTACGCTATAATGCGTGACGAAAACGGTGAATTCCATTTCAGCACCTCGTATGCCGCAAGCTACGACGAGGAAGCGTTCTCGCTCCTCACCACAAACTGCCGTTACGTTGTTGCGTCCTACGGTAAAATGGATATACCCGAGGGCAGAAGCTGGGACGATTACGGTCTTAACGACGAAGCGCCGTCCACCGCGCAGTTTACCGTTATTTCCGTGCCGAATGCAAACGGAGAATATTTTATTCACACCGTTTACGTAGGCAATTTGTCCTCTACCGGCACGTATTATTTCGCACGCTATATCGGCGGTATGTATAAGGAAGCCGGTGTTGAGGGTATGGAGGGGGACGAATCACTCCATAACCTTACCAAAGGATATATTTATTTGCTTCCCGCAAGCTCGATCGACGATTCTATCGCGCTTCCGTCAACCGCAATTATGACTCCCTCGCTTATCGGTGCGCTTACCGACGTTACCACAATTCAAACGATGGTAGACGATATCCGTATTGACGATTACAGCAACGACGTAAGCCTTGTTGCCAAGAAAATGTCGGACTTTAATCCGGCACCGAATCTTGCGGCTATCGACACTACGTCCGTTACCAAGGTTATTTCCGATAAATCCTCCTCAAAGGCAGATTATCTCAGCTATGAGGGCGGTTGGACCGAGCATATAGACGTGTTCGGCGGATTTTCGAGCTCCGACGGAAAAAGCACTTATCTCGAAGCCGCGTTGGCAAGACGTATGACGGAGGGCAATTACCGCGTTAAGTTCGGTATCCTGCGTGATGATGAAAACGGTGCGATACTTCCCGATAAGGTTATCCTTACAAAATCCTACGACGGAACCAACTGGATAGACGTCGAGGGCGCGGAAATAGAAATATCCCACGCGGATAAATCAGTTTACAATTACGAATTCAGCTTTACCGACACGGAAAACGTTAAGTTTATCCGTTTCCATTTCGACGTTCCCACTACTGCGCAGACCTACGTTGTGTTTGACGAAATAAGAATATTCGTTGACGGTCAGGACGCACAACCCTTTAACGTTGTAGGCGGTCAGTGGAAGCTTATCGCTCCCTCGGAAATGATTCCCGACGGCAGAAACTATAATTTCCTCGATATGACCAACTTCTCGAACTTCGTTCAGGTTCTTGCAGGTCTTGAGGGCGAAAGAGTTGTTGCCTGCGGCTTCTCCGATGACGGCGATGCAAATAACCTTAACACCGAAATTCTTGCAAAATACGGGCTTGAAAATCCCGATAAGCA
Source organism: Eubacteriales bacterium (assembly GCA_045593165.1). GTDB lineage: Bacteria > Bacillota > Clostridia > Oscillospirales > CAG-382 > Coliplasma. Next base: position 36,181 of record JAZNWF010000062.1, on the reverse strand, counting down.
TTATACCTTTAGCTATGACGGTATAACCGTAGACCTTTACGTGTCTGCTCCCAATGAGGAGGGCAAATATTACGCGTATTCGGTATTCTCGGGTGACGTAGAGGGCGAGCATTTAAAAGCGACATCCGACGTTATCTGTGAGCTGTCTACCGAAAGCGCGGCGTTTCTCGAATGGGATATGACCGAATACCTTGATCACTCGCTCTTCTCTATCTATCTTACCGATATAACCGAGCTTACCGTTACCTACAAAAGCGTAGCGCATACCTTCGTTATCGGCACCGATGAAAACGACAGTGTTGATTCTGTGCTTTACAACGGTAAGAATTATGACGTGCAGAGCTTCAAATATTTCTATCAGTCGCTTCTCAGCATCTATATGCAGGATAAGTATACTCCCGTCGAGGGCGAAGAGGGCGAGGAATATTTCCGCATCAAGATCAATACCGAAACAAACTCTCCCGAGATCGTATTCTACCGCATTTCCGCCTCGAGATGCTATTTCACCGTTGACGGCAGCGGCGGATATTACGTGCTCGTAGAAGAGGTCAACAACGCCATAGCCGACCTTGAAACCTATATTTCGGGCGGAACCATTTCAAGACGATGAAAAAGGCGTTGATATGTATTCTCCTTGCGCTTTGCAGTGTTATTTGTGCCTGCGGCGGCGAGGGAGAAAAGGCTGACAACGAGGCAAACGCCAAGGTGTTGAACGCCGCGATACAGGCAGTCAACGACGAAACGAGGCTTTCGGGCGAGTATATGCTCGAGGTCACGTTCGGTGAGGGAACTACGCTGTATTACGCGATGGGCGACGTTGCTTGGGACAGAAGCGCGCTTACCGCCTATGCGGAGTTTGATCAGGCGTATCTTGCCGCATCGAGCAGCGTAAAAAACTATTATTCAAACGGCAAAATGATATCGGTCGACGGCGGAGAGGCAATAGAAAGCGAGCGCAAAAGCGAAGAGCTGTTTGCCAAATTCCCCTATTCCGAAATATCGCCTTACGGTAAAAATTGCGGAGATATTAAGGTCGGAAGCAATTCGATAGGCACGACCTATACCTTTACGGTAGGCAACGCGAAGGCGCTTTCCAATACGATAATCGGCGAGGATATTTACACCATAGCAAAGGTGCTTAAAAAGCCTCAGCCCGAAAAAACGCAATACGGCGATATAAAATGCATATTTACCGTGTCGGACGAAAGGATAGTTTCCTGCCGATACGAATACACCTTGAAGCTGTTTGATACGCCTGCTTATATTCCGGGGTACAGCGTGCCCGAATCGGAATATACGCTCGATGTAAAGGTGGTTGCAAAAATAAGCTATAATACGTTCGGAAATGACGTTATAATTAACGAATATCCGAACGAAACGGTTGAAGGATCGACCGACAATACAAGTGAAAGTTCCGAAGAGCTTTCGGAATAATTGAATATGCTGTAAAAGCATTGCGCCTCTTGGCGAAAATGCTTTAAATAACAGACGGGGTGCTGTGTAAAATTTTTCAATGCACGGCTGAGAATATACCCGAGGAACCTGATACGGATAATGCCGACGTAGGGAAAAACGTTCAAGCAAGGTATTTTTCATCGGGTTTCGGAAAGGATAACTATGAAAAACACCGCAAAAGCACAAAGCCTTCGCGCTTTGTGTGAGTCCGCCATTATGATCGCTCTTGCGACCGTATTGGCACTTCTTCAGTTTCCTCCATTCCGAATCGCGTTATGGGGACAAGGAGGCAGTATCGATTTTGTAATGATACCGCTTATCATCATCGGCTACCGCCGCGGAGCAAAGTGGGCTATACCCGCAGGCCTCGCGTACGGTCTTATCGATTGTCTTGTAAGCGGAGGCATCGGTTGGGGCTTGCCCTCGATCCTGCTTGACTACGTGGTTGCATACGGAGCAGTCGGCGTCGCGGGCTTCTTCCGCGAACAAAAGCACGGATTACTGATCGGTACGGTCGTTGCGTCTGTCGCGCGCTTTATAGTGCATTTTATTTCGGGCGTAACGATATACAAGATCGCTGTTGGCACGTCTGTCGAATTATTCGGTATGACGTTCGGCGATAACGCATCGATTATTTATTCTATCGTATATAACGGCAGTTATATGCTCGGCAATATGATAATTGCCATTATTGTGGTTTCATTACTTAAAAAGCCGCTTGAACGACTGCCGAAATAATTTTTTGGAGTTGTTTTAAAATGCTCGGATTCGGATATTTAGGGTATCTTATATTTATGCTCCCCGCGTTGTTGCTTGGCGTGTGGGCGCAGATGCTTGTAAAATCACGTTTCGACAAATTTTCTAAAATCGCCTCGCGCCGCGGTATAAGCGGCGCAGAGGCGGCACGAATGGTTCTTAATTCGGGCGGAGTTTATAACGTCCCCATTGGCAGAGTGTCGGGGCATTTAAGCGACCATTATAACCCGAAGACCAATTCGATATCGCTGTCCGACTCGGTTTACGGAAGCACGAGCGTTGCTTCTATCGGCGTTGCCGCACACGAGGCGGGACATGCGCTGCAGTATGCATCGAACTACGCGCCGATAAAGCTTCGTATGTCGATACTTCCCATATGCAATATCGGCTCGATGATAGGTCCGTTGCTTATCGTTATAGGCTGTATGATGTCGTATGCCGCAGAAAAGGCAAGTGCCGAAATGGGCATTATGATTTATATGGTCGGCTTGATACTTTTCTCTGCCGTTGCGCTGTTTCAGCTCGTTACGCTTCCTGTTGAGTTGGATGCGTCGAAGCGCGCGATAAAGGCGCTCGAGGGCGCTAATATGCTCGATAGCGACGAATTATCGGGCGCGAAAAAGGTTCTTACCGCCGCTGCGCTCACCTACGTTGCCGCTTTGGTATCGTCAATTATGCAAATTATTTATTACGCTACGCGCTTCAAGCCGCGTGATTAAGACGTATAATATTCGCAAAAGCGCAATTGGTTGTGCAAAAAAACGCGCGCACATACAAGATGTTGCAAAAACGCAAAAATTACCGAAAATGCTTAAAAACACTTGATTTTTGAGAATTTGTATGGTATAATCAAGCGTTCAATTACGGGCGGTCCTCTGCGGCTCAGCATGAACGTCTAAGAAAAATGGAGGTAAAAGCTTTGGATATCATTAAAGCATTTACAAATGAGCAGCTCAAAACCGAAATCCCCGAATTCAACATTGGTGACACTGTAAAGGTTTACCAGAGAATCGTCGAGGGAACAAGAGTCAGAACTCAGATTTTTGAAGGTACCGTTATCGCCAGAAAGAATGGCGGCATCTCTGCTACCTTCACTGTAAGAAGAGTTTCCTACGGTGTTGGCACCGAAAAGACCTTCCCCGTTCACTCTCCCAACGTACAGAAGGTAGAAGTGGTTCGTCGTGGTAAGGTTCGCCGCGCTAAGCTTTACTATTTGCGTGACAAGGTCGGCAAGAACGCTAAAGTCAAGGAAAAAATCTAAATCGACTCTTTGGTGTCTGCGTTTCTTCGCAGACACCTTTGCTTTTATCAGCTCAAAAGGAGTTATGTTTATGAACGAATCCGAAATGAATAACGAGCTCGAGGTAACCGAAGCTTCCGTTGAGGAAAATCTCGATGAAGAGATCATCGAGGAGCTTGACGGCTTTGAGGAGGAAGAGCTTGTCGAGGATACGGCTGTAATTGTCGAAAAGAAAAGATCGAAGGTGGCAGTGCTTTACGATTACGTAAAAACCTTCTGCTATGCACTTGCGTTGATGATGGTTCTGTTTCTTTTCGTGTTCCGCTATGTAATGGTAGACGGCGATTCGATGCAGACCACGCTTCACAACAAGGATAAGCTTATTATTTCCAATCTGTTCTACACACCCGAAACAGGCGATATCGTGGTTATAAACCCCGACCTTCCCGGCGAGGATAACGAGCCTATAATCAAGCGCGTTATCGCAACCGAGGGACAAACGGTTTATATCGACTACAAAAACTGGGAGGTTTGGGTAGACGGTGTTAAGCTCGACGAGCCGTATATCCAGGATATGCGTAAGTATTATCAGTGGCGTGACGGCGAAAGCGTCGAAATGACAAATTCCATACATCTTAAATACCGCCATGAATTTACGGTAGGCGAGGGTATGGTGTTCGTAATGGGCGATAACCGTAACGGCTCGCTCGATAGCCGCGGAAAATACGGCGAATTGGCGGCACACAACATTCTGGGCAGAGTTGTTTTACGCATCTCGCCCGATTTCGGAATTGTCGAATAGGAGAAAATATGGCTGAAATAGTCTGGTATCCCGGACATATGGCGAAGGCGAAGCGTTTGATAAAGGAAGCGCTTCCGAATATAGATATGGTTATCGAATTGCTCGACGCGCGTGCGCCGATTTCGAGCAAAAACCCCGATTTCAACAGCCTTTTCGGTAACAAGCCCGTGCTTACGCTTTTAACGAAATGCTCGCTTGCAGATCCTAACGTTACAAAGTATTTCGAAACCAAGCTCAGATCCGCGGGCAGAGAGGTTATTGCGATCGACTGCAAGGCGGGTCAGGGTATAAAGAATATACAAGCAGGCATAAAAACGCTTATGAAGGAAAAGCTTGAGCGTGATGCCGCGCGCGGTATAAAAAGACCGATACGTGCTATGGTTGTGGGTATAACCAACGTGGGCAAATCCACGCTTATAAATACCATAAGCGGCACGAAAAAGGCGGTTGCGCAGGACAGACCCGGTGTTACGCGTCAAAATTCGCGTATATCGGTTCCGTCGTTAGGTCTTGAGCTTACCGACACCCCCGGTATTTTGTGGCATAAGTTCGATGACGAGCTTGTGGGCGTAAAGCTTGCCTGCCTCGGCTCGATAAAGGACGAAATATTGGATACGTTGGAGCTTTCCTGTCGCTTGATAGGGCTTATCCGTGAAAACTATGCGGAATGCCTTGTGAGCAGATTCGGAATCGAGCTGTCGGACGAGGACAGCGATTACGACGTGTTTGAAAAAATAGGCAGACGCCGCGGATTTCTGCGTTCGGGCGGCGTTATAGACGAGGACCGCGCCGCAGGCGTGATACTCGATGAATTCCGCGCAGGAAAAATCGGCAGAATAACACTTGATCGGGAGTAATAAAATGTCGCTTGATTGGAACACCGAAATATCGTTCAGACGCGAGGGCGAAATATTGGTCTGCGGCTGTGACGAGGCAGGAAGAGGCCCTCTTGCAGGTCCCGTTGTTGCCGCGGCGGTGGTTCTTCCCGACGGGCTTGTTATCGAAGGCCTTGACGATTCGAAAAAATTAAGCGAAAAGAAAAGGGATAAGCTTTTCGACGTTATATGCGAAAACGCGCTCGATTATGGAATCGGTATGGCGAGCGTTGAGGAAATCGAAGAGATAAATATTTTAAATGCCGCTATGCTTGCGATGAACCGCGCGGTAGAGCAATTAAAAAATCCGCCGCAACTTGTGCTTGTAGACGGAAACGTCGTAAGGGGCTTCAAGACTCGCGCAGTGCCCGTTATAAAGGGTGATGCACTTTGTCCGTCTATCTCGGCGGCATCGATATTGGCAAAGGTCACAAGGGATAGAATTTTGGACGAGTACGACGAAAAATATCCCGAATATCAGTTCAAAAAGCACAAGGGCTACGGAACGAAGCTTCACCGCGAGGCGTTGTTGAAATACGGAATGAGCCCGATTCACCGACCGAGCTTTTTAAAGAAGATACTCGGTGATAAATAATGAAAAAGACGAAGGAAATCGGAGATATCGGAGAAAATATCGCCGAAAAACATTTAAAGCGTAAGGGATATAAAATACTTTCGCGCAATTATAAGGCCCGCGGCGGCGAGATCGATATTATCGCGTACCGATTCGGCGTTTTGATTTACGTTGAGGTAAAATCCAGAACGAACGATCTGTACGGCACGCCCGCTTCGGCGGTTGACGGGCAAAAAATAACAAACATAAAATATGCGGTGCGCGATTTTCTTACAGCGTACCGAAAGGGGAATAAGATCCCTGTTTTCTATCCGTTCGGGCTCGAACGGGCAAGCGCGATAAGAAAACAGAGGTTGGACGTTGTCGAGGTGTACCTCGATAAAAATTACGAACCGATAAAAATCAATCATATCAAGGATTGGGCAGAGCTATGAAATTTAACAGCACGCGTAAATGGAATAAAAACGGCGAATCGGGCTACGATAGCGCCTACGTTATAAAAAACGGCTTGGCGGCTGACGGCGGACTTTACGTTCCCGAAAGCATTCCGTCGCTTGACGAGGTAACTATAACCGCGCTTGCGGGGATGACTTATCCCGAGCGTGCGGCATATATACTTTCGCTTTTCCTCACCGATTATACCGAGGAAGAACTCAAAAAGGCAACAGAAGCGGCATACAGCAAGGAAAAGTTCGGCGGTCCTGCCGCACCTATCGCAAAGGTAGGCGATGAATATTTCCTCGAGCTTTGGCACGGCCCCACAAGCGCATTCAAGGATATGGCGTTGCAGATAATGCCTCATCTTCTTTCGCTTTCGCTCGGCAAAACCGGCGAGGAAAAGGATGCGTATATTCTCGTTGCAACAAGCGGTGATACGGGCAAGGCGGCACTCGAGGGATATTGCGATATCGACCGCGTGCGCATTCAGGTGTTCTACCCCGTAAACGGCGTTTCGAACATTCAGAAAAAGCAGATGGCGTCGCAGAAGGGCAACAACGTCGAGGTCGTTGCGATAAACGGCAACTTCGATGATGCTCAAAGCGGTGTAAAGGCTATTTTTGCCGACGAAAACGCGAAAAAGCTTCTCGATGAAAACGGCTATTTCTTCTCGAGTGCAAACTCGATAAACTGGGGCAGACTTGCGCCGCAGATAGTTTATTACGTTTCGGCATACTGCGATCTTTTGGCAGAGGGCGAAATCAAATACGGAGAATTGCTCGACGTAACCGTTCCCACGGGTAACTTCGGCAACATCTTCGCCGCATTCATCGCAAAGAAAATGGGTCTGCCGTTGGGCAAGCTCGTTTGCGCGTCGAACAAAAACGATATATTGACCGACTTCATAAATACGGGCGTTTACGATAAGCGCCGCGAATTCTTCACCACGGTTTCGCCGTCGATGGATATCCTTATTTCGAGTAATCTGGAAAGATTGCTTTGGTTCACAGTCGGCCCCGACGTAACGAAGAATTGTATGGAAAAGCTCTCGGGCGAGGGTATTTATTCGCTCGGCAAGGCGGAAATGGATGCTATCCGTAAGGATTTTGCGGGCTATTCCTGCTCCGAGGAGGAAACCAAGAGCGTGATTTCCGAAACCTTTGCCGAATACGGCTATCTTTGCGACACTCATACCGCGGTTGCGGCAGGCTGTGCGAAGAAGTATATCGAGGAATCGGGAAGCAAGCGAAAGATGCTCGTTGTTTCCACCGCGTCGCCCTATAAGTTTGCACCCGCAGTGCTTTCAGCACTCGGTGAAGAGGTACCGACCGACGATTTCGACGCGTTGGATAAGCTTTTTGCCGTTACCAAGTGTGCAATACCTGCAAATCTTGCAAATCTGCGTGATGCAGAGGTAAGATTCACAAAAACCATCGACCCGAAGGAAATGGTCAATAGCTTACTTTAATAAAACCAAACGCTTTCCCTTGGACGATGCACATCTTTCGTGAATCGACTTTTCGGAAAGCGTTTATGGTATGGGTTAAAAGTTTTTAGGTCTGAAGGTTGCGCAAACGGTTTGAGAGATGTTTGTCGCGGTGGACGGGCCGACAGTTATACTCGATGCGGTGCAGTAATGCACACCGTCGTGGTAAGCGCAGTTGGAAACGCTGCAGCTTATGCCGTGAATGTGCTTGGGGATCTGATTGAATGAGATCTGGTTCATTTATATCTTCCTTTCAAAGTATTTACGATTATTATTTCACGTATGCCGATAAAAATTCATCGCAGGAAAGGAGTTCTGAAAAATGGCGGTTTTTACAATAGCGGATCTGCATCTTTCGTATTCGTCGAATAAGCCGATGGACATTTTCGGTCCGCGCTGGGAAAACCACGCAGAACGCCTGCGTGAGAATTGGCAAAGTAAGGTAAAGCCCGAGGACACCGTTGTTATCGCCGGTGATATTTCCTGGGGAATGAGGGCCGCCGACGCGCTTGCCGATCTGGAGTTTATACAATCGTTAAACGGTAAGAAGATAATCGCCAAGGGCAACCACGATTTTTGGTGGCAGACGATGAAGAAGCTTTACGAGCTTCGCGATTCGATAGGCGCGACGAGTATCGACTTTCTTTTTAACAACGCGTACGTTGCGGAGGATTTTATTATTTGCGGCACGCGCGGCTGGTTTCCCGAGGCAAATTACGGACCCGATGACGAAAAAATAGTCAACCGCGAAGCCGAGCGTCTGCGCACGTCGATACTTGCGGGGCTCGAGCTGAAAAAGGAACATCCCGACAAGGAAATTGTTGTGTTTTTGCATTATCCGCCTGCATACGGAAGTGTAAGATGCGAGCGGATCTGTGAGGTCATTCACGAATACGGTATAAAAAGGGTCTTTTACGGACATATCCACGGCGCACAGAAGGGCAGGCTCGTGCATCAGATCGCAGGTGCAAGCCTTACTCTTGTCGCGGCGGATTGGCTGAATTTCGACCCGATTGAAATAAAGAAAGGATAGTATTATGAAGCTTACAAGACTTATCAGCACTATACTTTTGGTTTTTTTGGCGGTTCTTTGCACAGGCTGTAAAAAGGAAAATACCGCAAGCAAGCTCGAAAGCGACAAGGTCATCGGAGGCTTTACCGCAGGCACGGGCGGCGATATCGACGTAAGTGGCGACGTGCACATTATTATCAACGGTAACGGCAACGGAATCGAGGTAAGCTATCCCGACAAGGACGACGAAATCGACGTAACTGTTCCCGAGGATGGCGCGTCTGTTCCTGACGATGAAGTATCGGTTCCCGATGAAGAAAGCGACGTTCCCGTCGGTGAAATCCCCGAGCTCGATATAGAGTACGCACAGCATTTGGTTGACGTAACCAACGACGACGCCTCGTACCAGCTTTATTCGGTATTTTATCAAAGCGGTTGGGAGCTTGTTGACAGACAGGAATATGACGGCGGAGTTATGACCGTTGAAACCTATTTGTTGCCCGGCGCGGATTCGATGGAGGACGTTCACACAGGTCTTGCGGAATATATGACCGACAAATATATCGCAAGCAACTTAACCGACTCTGACGGAAACATTTACGGCGTTCGTGTTGAGGATTCGCAGGTATATATCGATATTACCTTTGAGGCGCGCGGATATCCGTTGATTATTGTCAGCGAAATCGAAAAATTGTCCGAGGGCGTTTATTACGCACACTGTATGGACGAATTTTCTATGCCCGGAGACCCCACCTTCGAGATAAAGATAGTTTACGACAACGGCAAATATAAGGTCGACATAAAATAAAGTAAAAAAGCAGTTGCAAACAGCAACTGCTTTTTGTTTTGCATATTGTTAATTAATCGCGCGAACATTTTTCCGCATCGATTGCGAGAACGAGCATCAATGCGTTTACAGCATCGTCGGGATTGGCAACGTCGATAACATAGGTATCCGTCCATTTCCAGATCTCCTTCGATACCATTGCAACACGTTGTCCGAATGCATTCGAAATAGTGTAATCCCATTCAAGCCAATCGCCGTCGACCTGCCAGCCGTTGTAATCGATACTGAATCTCGGCTTGAAGAACGAAAATTCCTTACGTATACAGCCGATATAGTGCTCGCCGAGATACATTTCGAATTTTGGAAGCCAAGTGAAAACCTTTTGCTTTACGTATCCGACTTCGATCCCGTGCGCATCGTAGATGCGGAGGAGATGCCCCCACGCAAGCTCGCCCTTGACTACAAATACCGTGTTGCCGTTTTCGTCGTAGATATCGTAGCTGTCGAACCACGAGAAAAGACGTTGTTTAAATAAGAGCTTCATATCATTACTCCAAAATGTTGCTCGTTATATACTGAACGCCCCAGGAAATGAGCTTTTCTGCCGTTTCCTTGCTATCGACAGTCCATACGTTAAGCTCGATGCCCATATCGAGCACCCTTTTGACCTTTTCCTCGCTGTCGAGCGCCCCCGACCAAATGTCAAGACCCATTTTGTGCTCTACGAGAAGCTCGAGTATTTCGTCCTTGTATTCGCCCGTCAGGAACTGACAATGCGCTTCGGGACACACCTTGCGACAAAGCTCAAGGTTGGGGAAATGGAAGGATATGAATATCATCATATCGAGCGAATATTCCGCCTTGACGATATTCATAAGGTCTGCCATCTGCTCTTCGGTATACGCGCCCTTGAATTCAAGCACGCCGACCTTTTCATAACGCTTGCAGATGCGGAGATAATCCTCCAACTGCGGCACGCGCAGGTCGATTCTGCCGCGTTTGCCGTCCGTATCGAGCAACTGAACCGATTGAACCGTTTGCAGAGTGCACGCCTCGGGAACAACGTTATCGATACCGCAACGAACAGTATCGTTATCGTGAAGCAAAACGAAATATCCGTCCTTGGTGGGACGCACGTCGGTTTCGATGCCGAAATAGCTTCTGTTGCCCGCCGCTACGAACGCCGATGCGGTGTTTTCTCTTTCGAGTCCCGAAAGACCTCTGTGCGCGATTATCTGAGCATTACCCTTGTTTATTTTGATAGTATTCATTACGTACTCCAAAATTTATTTTGCAACGATGTTGAATATCTTATCCTTGATGTAGATCTTCTTTATGATCTGCTTGCCCTCGAGCGAAGCCATGATGTTTGCGTTTGAGGTGATTATTTCCCAAACGGCATCCTCCTCCGCGCCTGCGGGGATAACAACAACGCCCTTTAATTTGCCGCATACCTGAACCGCGATCTCCTTTTCGTCGTCAATGGTAAGCGCCTCATTGTATTCGGGCCAAGCGGCAGTCGAGCAGAAGCCCTTCTGACCCAGCTTTTCCCACATTTCCTCGCAAACGTGCGGAGCAAACGGGCAAAGTATACGGGTGAGAGCGAGCAAGCTGTCCTTATCGATAGTGCCGACAGCGTAAATATCGTTGAGGAAGCTCATCATAGCCGCGATCGCGGTGTTGAACTTCATACCGTCGATGTCGCCCGTAACCTTTTTAATCGTCTTGTGGAGCGCCTTTTCGAGCTTTGCGTCCTTCTTGCCGAGCATTTCGTCGAGTGCGGCGAAGCGCTCGAGGAATCTCTTACAGCCTCTTACCGAGCTTTGCGACCAAGGAGCAGCCGAGCCGTAATCGCCCATAAAGAGCGTGTAAGTACGCAATACGTCTGCGCCGTATTCGTCAACAACGTCGTTGGGGTCAACAACGTTGCCCTTCGATTTGCTCATCTTTTCGCCGTCGGGGCCGAGAATAAGACCCTGCGCGGTACGCTTAGCATAGGGCTCGGATACGGGAACAACGCCGAGGTCGTAAAGGAATTTATGCCAGAAGCGCGAATAGATCATATGTCTGGTAACGTGCTCCATACCGCCGTTGTACCAATCGATAGGCAACCAATATTTAAGCTTTTCTTCGTTTGCAAAGCAATCGTCGTTGTGCGGGTCGCAGTATCTTAAGAAGTACCACGAAGATCCTGCCCACTGAGGCATTGTGTCGGTTTCGCGCTTTGCGTCGCCGCCGCACTTCGGACACTTGCAGTTTACGTAGGATTCGATTCTTGCCAAGGGTGATTCGCCGCCCTGACCGGGAGCAAATTCGTCCATATCGGGAAGTTTTAAGGGAAGCTCTTCATAAGGAACGGCAACCATACCGCACTTTTCACAGTGAACTATCGGAATCGGCTCGCCCCAATAACGCTGACGGTTGAACGCCCAGTCCTTCATCTTGTACTGAACGCCGCCCTCGCCTACGCCGAGCTTCTGAAGCTCTTCAATTGCGCGGCGGATAGAATCCTTTTTGTTGTTATAGCCGTTGAGGAAGCCCGAGTTGACCATTTCGCCGCTTTCGGTGTACGCTTCCTTTTCGATGTCTCCGCCCTTGATAACCTCGATGATATCGATGCCGAATTTCTTTGCAAATTCCCAGTCACGCTGGTCGTGTGCGGGAACCGCCATAATTGCGCCCGTGCCGTAGCCCATCATAACGTAGTCCGCGATGAAGATCGGAATCTCCTTGCCGTTCAAGGGATTTATTGCGGTCATTCCGTCGAGCTTGACACCTGTTTTTTCCTTAACAAGCTGTGTACGCTCGAACTCGGTCTTCTTTGCACATTCGGTGCGGTAGCCTTCGACCTCGTCCATATTCTTGATGCTTTCGGCATATTTGTCGATAAGCGGATGCTCGGGAGCCATAACCATAAAGGTTACGCCGAAGAGCGTGTCGGGACGGGTGGTGTATATCTTCAGGGAATCTTCCTTGCCGTTAAGCGCGAAATTAACGAACGCGCCCTCGGACTTACCTATCCAGTTTACCTGCTGCTGCTTTACGTTGGGGAGGTAGTCCACCTCTTCAAGACCGGTCAAAAGCTTATCTGCATATTCGGTGATGCGTAAGTACCAAACGTCCTTCGATTTCTGCACGATGTCGTTGTGGCAGATATCGCATTTGCCGCCCTGCGAGTCCTCGTTCGAAAGAACGACCTTACATTCGGGGCAGTAGTTTACGAGCGCGGTATCACGGAAAACGAGTCCGTTTTCGAACATCTTGAGGAATATCCACTGGGTCCACTTGTAATAATTAACGTCTGTGGTGTCGACCACGCGCGACCAGTCGAACGCAAATCCGACTCTTCTGAGCTGACTTGTGAACTTTTCTATGTTCTTATCGTTAACGGCTCTCGGATTCATACCCGTTTTAATAGCATAGTTTTCGGTGGGAAGACCGAACGCGTCGAAGCCCATGGGGAACATAACGTTGTAGCCCTCCATACGCTTCTTGCGTGAGATTACCTCCAATCCCGAATAAGCCTTTATATGACCAACGTGCATACCTGCTCCGCTGGGGTAGGGGAATTCTACCAAAGCGAAGAATTTGGGCTTTTCGGAGCCTGCTTCGCCGGGGTCCTTGGCTTCAAAAATCTTGCTTTCGTCCCAGCGCGATTGCCATTTTTTCTCTATATCCTTGAATTCGTGTTTCATTATTGGTTATCCTCGCTTTTTTCGAGTTTTAATTCGTTTCCGCTCCATAAGCGTTCAAGCTTGTAAAAATCGCGTGCCTGTGCGGTGAAGATATTTATGATCACGCATCCGTAGTCTAAAAGCGTCCAGGCGTTGCCCGAAGCACCCTCGATGTGATTCGGTTCAACACCGAGCTCTTCCTTAAGCTTGAATTCCACCTCGTCTGCAAGCGCACGTACGTGGGTGTTTGCGGTACCCGTGCAAAGCACGAAGTAATCGGCAAGAATCGTCTGGTCGCCTACCTCTAAAACGGTAACGTCCATACCCTTTTTGTTATCGAGTGCATTGGCGGCAGTTTCCGCAATCTGCTTTGCCGCTTCCTTTTGCTTGAGTTCGTCCATTATAATATCCTTTCGGGTCAGAATGTAATCGCGTTGAGCTGTTTTATGTAGAAATTTCTCGCTTCCATGGTCATTTGGTCGATAAGCTGTTGACCCGAGAGGAGATGCTTTATTGTCGTGTCGAACGAGCGCACGAGAGTTTTCGTAAGCGCAACGTTTTTATCGCGCTCCTTTGAGATCGCCTTTTTGTAAAACTCGCGAAGCTTTACGCAATCCGGGTCGTCACGGAACTCCTCGATGTAGTCCGCAAGATATATGACCGTTTCAAAGGGCGTCATATTCGGTCGACCCGTCGTGTGCCAATATATAGCAGAGCAAACCTCGCTTCTCAGTCCGAACACGTCGCTTGCTATCATCGCCGCCGTCTTGGCGTGGAGCAGCTTGGGCGTAAGCTTTTCGCTTTCTGTCAGCTCGATTCCGTATCGCTCGCAAAGCTCGAATTGCTTTTCGGGCGGAAATTCCTTGGTGTAATCGTGCATCAGCGCCGCAAGCTCTACCTGCTTTGGATCAAGCGCGGGGAAGTGCGTTTTTGCCAATTCCTTTGCCGCCTCGGCAACACCCAAGGTGTGCTTCAAGCGACGCTCGGAAAGCTTCATTGATGATAAAATGAGGTTTGCGTCGGTCATATACCGTAAAGTCCTTTTTCCTTGATGTATTCAAATACCCCGTCGGGTAAAAGCTCGGCCTTGGGCTGTGCGCGGAAGCTGCTTGATGCAAGCTCAATGCGCTTGTTTTCCAAAAGCATCGGGCGTTTTCCCGAAAGAGCCTCGAGCCTGTCGAGTGCTTTTGTAATATTGTTATATCCGCGATACGCGACCACGAGCGTTGCGTTGTCGAGGATATAGCGGTAATCCTTCCATTTGTCGAAATCGTTTATCCAATCGTCGCCCGTGAGCAGATATAATTCGCTTTCGGGGTGAAGCTCTTTAATAGCGGCAACCGTGTCGCGCGTGTAGCTCATACCCTCGCGCTTGAGCTCGATATCGCTTACGGTAATTTTATTGTTGCCCGAAAAAGCGATTTTCAGCATATTAAATCTGTCTTCTCCCGAAACCCCGTGCGATTCCTTCATAGGCGGAATGTTATTTGGGATAACGTACAGTAGATCGAGCGAGAATCTGTGGGTAAACGCTTCCGCAACGGCAACGTGTGCCTTGTGCACGGGATTAAACGTGCCGCCGAAGATGCCGACCTTATTCGCCGTCATCCCAGTTGTGCCAAACCTGAGTAACGTCGTCGTTATCCTCAAGCGTGTCCAAAAGCTTGGTCATTTTGGTTATCTGGTCCTCGTCATCAAGGCGAACGTAGTTTGCGGGGATCTTTTCGGGGTCTGCCGATTCGATGGTGTAGCCCTTTGCCTCCAACGCCTCGCGTACTGCCGAAATTTCGCTTACGTCGCAGAATACTTCGCCGTTTTCGCCCTCGGAGGTGAAATCGAGCGCGCCTGCATCGAGAGCCGCCTCCATAAATTCGTCCTCGTCCTTGATGCCCGAAACAACAACGACGCCCTTTTCTGCAAACATATAGGATACGCATCCGGTGGTACCCAGGTTGCCGCCGAATTTATCGAAATAGTGGCGAACGTCGCCTGCGGTACGGTTGCGGTTATCGGTGGCCGCCTCAACTATAACGGCAACACCGCCGGGGCCGTAGCCCTCGTAGGTCATAACCTCGTATGCAACGCTGTCTGCGCCCGATGCCTTTTTGATAACTCTTTCGATGTTATCGTTGGGCACGTTAAGGCTTTTTGCCTTTGCGATAAGGTCACGAAGACGGGTGTTGGAGGTGGGCTCGGGACCGCCCTCGCGTACTGCGATAGCCATTTCCTTGCCTATTTTTGTGAAGACCTTGGCGCGCTGTGCGTCGGTCTTTTCCTTTTTGTGCATTATATTTTTCCATTTGGAATGTCCGGACATGGTATGCTCCTTTAGGTTGAGAAAATTTATAGGTTATAGGGTGTTATATTTCTTCGGTTCTCTTCATGCCGAGAATATCAAGGCATCTGCCGAGAATGATTCTCGTTGCGGAGGTAAGTGCAAGACGGAACTGCTCGGTTTCGCCGCCCGAGCCGAGTATACGGCAATTGTGGTAGAATTGGTTGTACGCCGTGCAGACGTTCAATGCGAAGCGCGAGATAATGCTCGGCTCGTATTCGTTTGCGGCGCGCGCAACCGTTTCCTCGAATTCGGAAAGCTTACGGATAAGCTCAAGCTCCTCGTTGACGGGGGTATATCCCTCGTATTCGTTCTTGAACTCGCCTCTGCGCAATACGCTTGCGGCACGCGCATAGGTGTACTGAACGTAAGGACCGGTGTTGCCGTCGAAGGAAAGAGTGCCTTCCCAGGTGAAGTTGGTATCCTTGATACGTCCGTTCGCAAGCGCGCTGAATACTACTGCGCCGATACCGACCGCCTCGGATATCTCTTCCTTGTTTTCGTGCGCAACGTTCTTTTCCTCGATAATAGCTCTTGCCTTTGCAACCGCTTCATCGAATACGTCGTTTAAAAGAATGATGTTGCCTGTACGCGAAGCCAGCTTTTCACCGCCGAAGCTCATCGTGCCGTAGGGGATGTGAACGAGATCCTTTGCCCATTCCTTGCCCATCATTTCGGTTACCTTGAACCACTGCGCAAAGTGAAGCGACTGACCTGCGCTCGTAACGTATGCACATTTATCGAACTTGTAGGTGTTGTATCTGTAATTCGCCGCGGCGATGTCACGCGTGGGATAAAGCGTGCTTCCGTCGCGCTTCAAAATAAGCGCGGGCGGCATCTTGTATTCCGAAAGGTCAACGATAGATGCGCCGTCGTCGATCTTAAGCAAGCCCTTTTCGCGAAGCTCCTCAACGATTGCGGGCATCTTGTCGGTGTAAAGGCTTTCGCCGTCCCATACGTCGAATTCGATACCCAATCTCTTGTAGGTCTGTGTATATTCGCGAAGCGAGATATCCTTGAACAGCTGCCAGATCTCGAGATATTCCTCGTTGCCGTTTTCGAGCTCGCGGAATGCGGCACGGGCTTGGTCGTTAAGCGAGGGGTCCTTTTCGGCTTCCTTGCCGAAGAGAACGTAGATACGCTCGAGCTCCTTAATGCCCTCGCGCTCCAATTGCTCGCGGCTCGACCATTTTTTGTATGCAACTATCTGCTTGCCGTTCTGTGTGCCCCAGTCGCCGAGGTAGTTCAATGCAACGGTGTTGTAGCCGATGAATTTGTAAATATTGCGAACTGCGTTACCGATAACGGTAGTGCCCAGATGTCCCAAATGGAAACGCTTTGCGATGTTGGGCGACGAAAAGTCAAGCACAATGGTCTTGCCCTTGCCCATTTCGGTAAGGGTGGGATATTCGTCCTTTAAAAGCTTTTCGAGGTCATCGATATATTTGCCGCTTCCGAAGAAGAAGTTAAGGTATCCGCCAACGGCTTCAACCTTTTCCAATCCCTCTTCGCCTTCAAAAATCGGTGCAAGCTCGCTCGCGATGGCATCGGGACGGTTGCGGAGCACTCTCGACAGCTTGAAGCAGGGGAGTGCAAGGTCGCCCAGCTTGCTGTCGGACGGAGTCTCGAGCAGGTCAGAAACTGCATCGGACGTAAGCTCAAATCCCTTTTCCGCGACATACGCGCTTACTTTTTCGCATATTTTATTCTTGATATCACTCATAATATAAAACCTCTCCCTTGAGGGTATAAATTATTAAGATATCATACCATAAAAATGCCCGAAAATCAAGACAAATCACATCGTTTTGCTTCCTCTTAAATATATTTTTTAACAAAAAGGTGATGTTTATGATAATTCATATCGTTTCGTCGGGCGAAACGTTGTTTTCGATAGCCTCGCGCTACGGGGTCGATCCGTCGGTGCTCGCCTTCAATAACGACGTTACCGACCCGTTGAAGCTTCCCGTAGGTCAGCCGATCGCGATAGCTCAGCCGATAATAACCCATACCGTTCAAGTCGGTGAAACCGTCGCCTCGATCGCCGCCATATACGGCGTAACGGTCGAGCACATCTATCGCAGAAATCTGTTTCTGAACGGAGGCGGAGATATTTTTCCGGGACAGGTGCTTTATATCGAAACCGAGCGCGAGATTTTGGGCGCGTACGCCACGGGCGGATATGCTTATCCGTTTATAAGCGACACGATATTGCGCCGCGCGCTTCCCTTTATGGGTGCGCTTATGCCGTTCACCTACGGCTTCCGCCCCGACGGAACGCTGATATCGCCCGATGACGATGCGATGATACAAACGTCGAAGGATTATTTCACCGAGCCGATAATGCATCTTTCCACGCTCACCGATGGCGACGTTTTTTCGGTTGAGCTTGCCGAAACGCTTTTTGCCTCTCCGCAAATACAGAAAAAATTGCTCGACGAGGTTATTGCCAACATGGAGGCAAAGGAGTATACTTCACTTGACGTGGATTTTGAATTTTTGGGTGCGGAAAACGCGGTCGCTTATGCCGAGTTCGTTGCATATTGTAAAAGCCGATTGCGCCCGTACGGATGGGGTGTTATGACGGCGCTTGCTCCGAAAACCTCCGACGACCAAAAGGGAACGCTTTACGAGGGGCACGATTACGCGCTTTTGGGAGAGGCGGCGGACGCCGTGCTTTTGATGACGTACGAGTGGGGATATACCTATGGACCGCCTATGGCGATCTCTCCGATAAAGCCGGTTCGCGACGTTGTCGATTACGCGCTCACACGGATACCTGCTCAAAAGATCCTGCTCGGAATATCGAATTACGGCTACGATTTTGTTCTGCCCTACGTTCAAGGGATGTCAAAGGCAAATTCGCTTTCAACCAAGCAGGCGTTTTCGCTCGCAAGCCGCTACGGTGCGGAAATATTTTTCGACGAAGCGGCGCAAGCGCCTTATTTCGATTATACGACAGAGGGCGAAGCGCATCGCGTTTGGTTCGAGGACGTCCGTTCGATATCCTCGCGCTTGCGGCTGATGAACGAAAAGGGCTTGCGCGGTGCGTTGTGGTGGAATCTGAACCGCGAAAACAATCAATCCCTGCTTGCCATAAACGATTTGATCGACATTACACGGCTCGGGCTGTATTAAAAAACGGTTGACTCGGAAAAGGCAGGGCAGTATAATGTTATTCGAGCAATCGCCAAAATCGAGTAAATGCGGCTCGCTTTTGACACCGAGATACACAAAAATTCCGATTGCGTTGTTCTTTACCACGCTATTACAAACAAATACATAAACACAAAAAAACATATAATAAACTCAATTCGGCTTCGACAAAAACGTTACCGTTCTCCGAGATATAATTATAATCACAACATTAGAGAACGGAATGTAAAAAAATGGAACTGACAAAAGTAAAAAAAGTCGAAAAAAACCAAAAATTTCTTTTAAAATACGCGCTGTTCGGGTTTTTGCTCGGAGTTGCACCGTTGGCTGTGGGCGTAGCTCCGTTTGGGTGCGCGTTCCTTTGCGCCGTACCCAAGAAATACAGAAAAAGCACGTTTTACGGGGTGCTTTTGTCCTCGCTTTTTGATGATTGTATACCGCTTGCCTTGTTTTTTGCGGTGTATCTCTTTTTGGTGCTTGCATCAAAGGAAAAAAGCGGCGGAGTATACGTGTATACCCGAATATTGCTGTCCTTTTCGTTAAGCGCACTGCGCGCCGCGTATATTGCCGTATCGGGCGTGAACGATATGACGGACGTGTTCAGGCTGCTCGCGTCGGTCATCGCGTACCCTGCGTTCACATATGCGTTTTTGGGATATTTCGATAAAAAGAAGGAAATAAGACCCAAGCATTACGATACGTCATTGCTTGCGTTTGCGTTTGCCTTCACGTTGGTTTTACTGCCTGTTAAAATATCGGGCGTGTCGCTTGCAATAATTCCCGCATCGGCGTTTACCTTGTGCGCGTCGAGAACACGCGGGTTCGCGTTCGGCGGAGTCTGCGGCGTGGTCTGCGGACTCGTTTCGGGCGGCGCGGCAACGGGTGCATTGGGAGTGCTCGGTATGGCGTACGGTATGCTTGTAAACGAGCTTGAGCTTGCTTCGCTTGCGCTTTCGTTTATGCTTGCGGTCAGCGGATATTTTTACCTTTCGGGAACCGACGGAATAATCGCCTTTTCTATAATGCTTCTTGCAGTGTACGCTGCGTATATTCCTTTGCGCTCGAATCTGCCGATGCATCGAAACGCCGTTTCAAGCGTTGAAAAGCGTGCGCACGATCGAAGAATATCGCGTTATGCGGCGGCGTTTTCCTCGCTTTCCTCGCTTTTTTATACCGTTTCCGATACGGCGAGGGAGGAAAGCATATCAGACGTGAACCGAAATATCGTTCAGGCGGTCGAATCGTACTGTAACCGTTGCGACGGCTGTGAATTGGATAAAAGCGAGATATCCAATTTCTTTACGAGCGAGGTCCGCCGTAACGGAGTAGCGTCGTTTTCGAGAATACCCACTCACATCAGCTCGCGCTGTCCCAATGCCTGCGCTATTGCGAGGTCGGTAAATAATCTGCCCGTCAAGCACGCGCGGGACGGCGAAAAGGGATTGAAGCAGATGGCGGACGAATATTCCGCGTTTTCTTCGTTGCTTATCGACGCGGCAAAGAAGCAGGATGCGGCAAACAGAACAGATAAGCAAATGGCATCCGCCGTAAAGACGTCGCTTGCCGAGGTGGGTGTTACCTGCGATGGCGTGCGCGTTACGGGTGAGCGTATAAGGAATATCACCGCGTACGGTGTAAAGCCCGAAAAAATAACCGAAAGCCCCAATAATATCGCATCGTCAGTGGCAAAAGCGGTGGGTACGTCGATATCTATGCCCGAGCTTCATTTACACGATGATTATACGTTGATGAAATTTCACTCCGTGCCGGCAATAAGGGTGGAGTTTGCAAAAATATCCGAGGCGAAAAGCGGAGAAAGCGTTTGCGGCGATACCGTAAGCGTTTTTGAAAACGACGAAAGGTATTTTTATTGCCTTGTGTCCGACGGAATGGGAAGCGGACGCGATGCCGCGCTGACGAGCAGATTATCCGCAATAATGCTCGAAAAGCTTTTAACCGTCGGTGCGGAAAAGGAAAGTGCTATTAAATTGCTGAACAAGGCATTGGTGGAAAAAGAGGAAGAGATATTTGCGACCGTCGACCTTTTGGAGATCGACCGCGTGCTGTGTACCGCAACGCTTATAAAGGCGGGTGCCGCGCCTACCGTGTTTATACGCGGCGGCTGCTCGCATATAATCGAATCGCGCACTCCCCCTGCGGGAATAATGCGCAACGTTATTGCCGACAAAAAGACGTTCAGGCTCGAAAAGGGCGATATGATAGTAATGCTCAGCGACGGAATATTGCAAACGGGAAGCGATTTTCCGATACTCCCCAAAAGCGGAATACCGCCGCTTCCGAGCGCACGTGCGCTGGCTACGAAAATACTGCGCGAGGCACGCAGAAGCTCCGAAGCATCGGACGATATGTCGGTTTGTACACTGCGGATATATTGAATATACCCTCTCGGCGCTTGCTTGTTACTCGAAAATGGGGAATTGCCGTTAATTTGAGACGATTTTATCATTTAATCAACGATACTCGTGAGGTGTTGATGAATGATAAGTTATAAGAAATTATGGCAAACCATGAAAGAGAAGAACGTTTCTCAGTATAAACTTATTAAGGATTACAGAGTTAGTCGTGGTCAGCTCGACAGACTGCGCCGCAACGAAAACGTAAGCACGTATACCCTTAATATGCTTTGTAAAATTTTGGATTGCAAGCTTTCGGATATTGCCGAATATATACCCGACGAGGAATAAATACGAACGTAAAATGGTTATCGACATCAGTACAACGGCAGAGCTTTCATTTGAAAAGATAATTGAAAGCCTCGAGGCAAGCGCGATTCCCGCGTTGCTTATTGATGAGAATATGAAGATCGCATATAAATCGGCGTTTGTTACCGATTGTGCGGTGGGCTTGAAGACGGGCGCGCCGATATCGCGATTCATTTCCGAAAGCGATCTGCATTATCTTTCGCTTCTTTCGGTAAACGAATCGTTTTGCACCGCGTTTGATACGGGAAGCTCGCGTTGCGGCGTTATTTTCGTCGGATGCAGGCTTTGCAAGCTCGCGGTATTGAGCCCGTTTTTTGCCGATATGCTTAGCTGTGTAGACAATGAATACGAAAGAATGTCGGGCTACGATATAACGCTTTGCGGAAGCAAGTCCGATAATGCCCCGAACGAAAACGACATCGATCTGCGCGTTTATAATATGTCGCATCTTTTATCGGAAACAATTTCGGAATTAAAGGATATTCACGGGCTTCCGTTTTTCAACGCGACGTACGTTTTGCGTTTGATGCTCGAGGCGGCAGGGAATATGCACGGTGTGAGCCGAGATATTTTCGAGCTCGAAAACACGGCGGGAGAGGTATACGTCTGCGGTTCACAACGCAATTTTGCGCTTGTGCTTGCCGTAATCGTTTCGTCCTGCGCGAAAAAGCTTTCCGAAGGAAGCGTTCGCTTTTTGCTTTCGGTGTCCGATACCGAAGCAACGTTTACCGTGTCTGCAAAGCTGGACGTTTCATCGTATGTTGCGCGCTCTGTTCCCAAATTTTACGAAAACGGAAAGCCGCTTCGGGTCAATATGCAGGACGATTCGTTCTGGATGTATCTTTCCAAATTGCTTGCCGATGCTAATTTGTGGGATTTGAAGGTGGAATCGGACGAGGACGGAGAAACGGTGTTTACGCTCGACGCGCCTCTGCTTATCACAGGAAACGAGCTTGCTGTGCGCGACTCTGCAGATTCCGAGCTTATGCAAATTATAAAATCTGTGCTTTCGTTTTTTAAGGAATAATAGGCGTTATGTTTCTATGAACACAACGCCAAAGACAGTAATTCAGACATATAAAAGAGCCGATACGGAAATAAATCCATATCGGCTTTTTGCTGTCATATAGCATTCGAGAGGGCACATCGCCCTTTGTTTTATTTTTTACAGCTGAATATCGAACAGTGTTGTAACTATCATCGGCTTGTGCTTGGTGCGCTTGCGTGCATATTCCGCGATATCGTCGCGCAGACGGGTACGGAGCACGGTTATATCGTCAATACCCTTTGCGAGATTGCGTATAAGCGAGTTTCTTGCCGCCTCGGTTATTCTGCCGATAAGCTCTTCGTTTTCCTTTTCGTAAACGAAGCCGCGCGTGACGACCTCGGGTGAAATGGATACGCACATATATTCGAGGTCGACCCCTGCCGTGACGATAATAACGCCCTCCTCGGAAAGACGCTTTCTGTCGCGCAGGACAACATCGTTTACTCCCTCAAGCCCGTTGCTGTCTACCATTACCGCGCCCGCAACCACCGATTCGGCAGGCTTGACCGAACGTCTGCTCATTTCAACGACTCTGCCGACATCGGGAATAACTATTTTGTGCTCGGGTATTCCCATTTCATGCGCAAGCTCCGCGTGCGCGATAAGATGCTTGTATTCGCCGTGGACGGGAATGAAATATTCGGGAGAGGTAAGCGCGTGGATAAGCTTGAGCTCCTCTCTGCACGCGTGTCCCGAAACGTGAACGTCGTAATTGCTGTAGGTAATAACGTCTGTTCCGCGCTTGAAAAGCTCGTTGATGATTTTGGTTATTAGCTTTTCGTTTCCGGGGATCGCCGACGATGAAAGCACTACGAGGTCGTTACTGCTAAGCGATATCATATTGTGCTCACCGAACGCCATACGGTACAGTGCGCTCATCGGCTCGCCCTGACTGCCGGTAGTAACTATTGTTACGCGCTCGGGCGGATAATGTCGAACGTCGGAGAGGTCTATCATGATTCCGTCGGGCACGTCGAGGTAACCCAATTTTACCGCTGCTGAGAAGAAGTTTTGCATACTTCTGCCCGTAATAGCGACCTTTCTGCCGTATTTTTCGGAGGCGTTTATTATTTGTTGAACGCGGTGAACGTTCGAGGAGAAGGTTGCGATAACAACGCGTCTTTGCTCGTTATTGAATATTCTGTCGAAGCTCACGGCAAGCGAGCTTTCGCTGGGGGTGTAGCCGGGACGCTCGGCGTTCGTGCTGTCGGCAAGCAACAGCTTTATGCCCTTTCTGCCGAGCTCGGCGATACGGGGAAGGTCTATCATTTTTTCGCCGACGGGGGTGTAGTCTACTTTAAAATCGCCCGTGTGCAGTATTCTTCCGCAGGGAGTGGTGATGCATATCGCGCAGGCGTCGGGCATCGAATGGTTCACGTTGATAAATTCCGCCTGGAACGCGCCGCCGAGATTAATCAGATCACCCGCGTGCACCTCGTAAAGACGTGCATTTTTGATGCTGTGCTCGTTCAGCTTGCCCTCGATGATACCGAGAGTAAGGCGGGGTGCATAGATCGGCACGTTGGGAAATTTTTGCAGAAAATACGGTACTGCGCCGATGTGGTCCTCGTGACCGTGGGTGATAAGCACGCCGCGGAGCTTTTCGACGTTGCTTTCGAGATATGCAAAATCGGGGATAACAAGATCAACGCCGAGCATATCGTCCTCGGGGAACGCTACGCCGCAATCGATTATAAAAATATCGTTTGCGTATTCAAAGGCGGTGCAGTTCATACCGATCCCGTCAACGCCGCCGAGGAAAATAATTTTTACCTTTGGTTTCTTTTCTTTAGACATATACCTGTCCTTTCTTTAAATCTGTAGGTTTAATATGTATATCGGGTGTAGACGACCCGAAAATCGACTTGAGGATTTATAATCAAGCTTATAATTAAGTATATTATGCAACAAACCGAAATATTTGTCAAGAATGCGTCTTTGTGTATAAACTGTAATGTGTGTTCTAAATCGCACTTGACAATTATTATACTAAATGCTATTATTAAATCAACTATGTAATTAATTTTTAAAGGTGTTTTGTATATGGAAAAGCTTTGCGTTTCCGGCGGAAGGCCTCTTCTTGGAAATATAACCATCGGCGGTATGAAAAATGCCGCTCTGCCTATTATTTTTGCCACAATTCTGGTAAATGATGTCTGCGTTCTGGAAAATCTTCCCGACGTAAGCGATATTAAAACCGCTATCGAGATACTTCGCCGCATGGGCGCAGAGATAAAGCAGATCGATAACACTACATACAGCATCGATACCCGTCCCATTCGCAGTAACAGCGTTCCCTTGGACCTTGCACGCAGTATGCGCGGCTCTTACTACGTTCTCGGCGCAGAGCTCGGCAGATTCGGCAGATCGTTCACCTCGCTTCCCGGCGGCTGTAACCTCGGCGCGCGTCCTATCGACCAGCACATAAAGGGCTTCGAGGCGTTGGGCGCAAAGGTGAATTGTACCTCGGGTATAAGCTGCTATACCGAACGTCCGCTTGAAGGCGCGTCTATTTATATGGACGTTGCATCTGTCGGCGCGACTGCGAATATTATGATGGCGGCTGTTACCGCGCAGGGAATGACTGTTATCGATAACGCGGCACGTGAACCTCATATAGTTGACCTTGCAAACTTCCTGAACTCCTGCGGCGCGAATATTTCGGGCGCAGGTACAGAGGTTATAAAGATACGCGGTGTGGATACGCTTTACGGCGGCACCTACGCAATTATCCCCGATATGATAGAGGCAGGCACGTATATGATCGCCGCCGCCGCTACAAAGGGCGACCTGACTATAAACAACGTTATTCCTAAGCATCTTGAGGCAACCACCCGCAAGCTTTTGGAAATGGGCGTTGAGGTCGAGGAGGGCGACGATTACGTTCGCGTTCGCTCCTCGGGCAATTTAAAGAAGGTTCGTGTCAAGACCGACTTTTATCCCGGCTTCCCCACTGATATGAATCCGCAATTCTGCGTGCTTTTGTGTCTTGCCGAGGGTCACAGCGTTCTTACCGAAAGTGTTATGGATTTCCGCTTTAAATATACCGACGAGCTGGCGCGTATGGGTGCTCGCATCTCGGTGCAGGGACGCGACGCGCATATCGAGGGTATTGATGAATTCCATCCCGCAAACGTGCGTGCGGTCGACCTTCGCGCAGGTGCGGCTATGGTCATCGCGGCGCTTTCCGCTCACGGAACCACCTTTATCGACGATATTTATCATATCGAACGCGGATACGAGGATCTGGTCGGCAAGCTTCGCTCCGTCGGCGCGGACATCAAGCGCATAAGCGATAATATTTAAAAAGCAATAAAAAAGCACGAGGTGAAAGGCTACTTCTCGTATGGATATAAAAAGCACCGACGGATTTTGATAATCTGCGGTGCTTTTACTATTCTATAAATTGGAATTTGCTTTAGTCTTTCTTTTGTTTGTCTGCAATAAGGTTGCAAATACACATTACTATCGGGAACAAAACACCGCCTATTGCATAGACCAACCAAGAGATATGCCAATGATTTGTAAGAAAACTCCATGCAAGGTATATTGACGTAAGAATACCCCAATAGCAGAATCCAACAAACTCTTTTACGCTTGTTCTCTTTTTTTCTTTCTCGGTAAAATCTCCTTCTTTAAGGAGTTTTTGCATACTTGCGTTTTGCGTTCCGGCTACAATGAACATTCCTGCGCCTATACCAGCAATAATCATCAGCAAGGCAAGAGCTGACGCAACAAGTATCTCATTCTCCGAAAAAGATAATAATACCAACGGAACAACAGAGAAAATACATACACACGTTGCAATTATATTATAAGCAATGTACGTCGGTCTGAAAGCGTTTTTCTTTTCTGTAACTAACCCTTTCACTCCGTATTCAAGTTCAAAAGGAATGTTCTTGTCAAGGAACTCATACGGCTGATTTTTGAAGCCACAATAAATAAAGATAGGAACGGCGCACAGAATAAAGGCAAAGAAAACGGTTAACCCAATCGCACTCGCTGTTGCTTCTGTCACAATAGCATTAGGTAATTCCGATAACATACTCAACACAATGAGGGTGATGGGAGAAAGAATGCACAGGAACGTGGCAAGAGCAATACGCCAAGACGCTTTCTTCCTTTGCTCGATATATGCATTCGCTTCTTCTATTGAGATCTTTTTTACCGTTGTGTCGGAGGAAGTATCGTTGGTCAACTCTTCGTCCTCGATCTCATCCTTCAAAAGATAGTCGGTAGTAACTCCGAATAGTATGGAAAGCTGCAGTATTTTTTCTAAATCAGGAATAGTTTGTGCGCTTTCCCACTTGGAAACGGCTTGTCGTGATACGTTCATTTTGTCTGCAAGTTCTTCTTGCGACCAACCGTTCTTTTTTCGTAATCTGATAATTTTGTCAGCTAAAATCATAAAAATACCTCGTTTGAATTTTTCGTAAAGTGCCGTGCTTTATCGTGTCTTTATTATATCAAAAAACACGGTTACATACCACCAACCGAGGGCTTTCAATGTGTCAACCGACAGTTGCTTTTTACTATTTATCGTATAATTCAATGCTAAATTCTTATTTATCGAACTGATTTAGAAGAAGAACCGGCATCGCATTTGTAAATGCAAATGATATATCGTTCTAAGCCAAAACCCATATTATAATAACATATCAGCCGATATTATTCAAGTTTTATTCGCCCCTTCACTTGCGAAGCAAATATTACTCGGCGTTAGACGAATATCTCTGCGGAGCCATAGAATCGCATCTACGAAAGATGCTTTTGTAGGGTGAAAAAGAGAATAAAACTGCGAGACTTCCTTAGTGGAAGTCTCGCAAAACCTCGTGCTTTTTTGTTTTATTCTATGCTTAAAACGTATTCCTCTGCCGAGCGTACGCCGTCTATCGCGGCGGAAATGATTCCGCCCGCATATCCCGCGCCCTCGCCGAGAGGGTATATGCCCTTTATGTTGCTTTGGCGGTCGTCAAAGCGTTTTATGCGCACGGGCGAGCTCGTTCGGCTTTCCACCGCCGTGATTATCGCGCCCGAATCGTCAAAGCCCTTTATCTTTTTGCCGAACTCGGCAATCGCTTCGCGGAAGGATTCGTTCATTTCCTCGGGGAAAAGAGAAGCAATATCACACATTTTTATTCCACGCGGATAGGTGGGAATTATTCTCTGTGTTGCCTTTTCCTGCTTGCCCAGATATTTACCGACCGTTGTTGAGGGTGCGGTAAAATCGTTACCGCCAAGTATAAACGCCGCGCGCTCTAATTTTTCGCGGAATTCATATCCCGCAAACAATCCGTCGCCGAGGTCTTCTTGTAAAACCTCGCAAAGTATTGCGCTGTTTGCGTTTCTGCCGTCACGCGCGTGGTAGCTCATACCATTGGTGACCAATCTTTCGTTTTCGCTTGCCGCCGCAACCACGTGTCCGCCGGGGCACATACAGAAGCTGTAAACGGTTCTGCCGGTTTTACAATGGTGGAACAGCTTATATTCCGCAGGGGGAAGATAACGCAGATAGTCGTTATTGCCGTATTGCGAAATATCTATGCATTTCTGCTCGTGCTCGATACGGAATCCGACGGAAAACGGCTTTTGCTCGATATCCGCGCCGTGACGGTAAAGCATTTCGGCAATTTCTCTTGCCGATTGCCCCGTTGCGAGGAAAAGCGTATCGGCTTCTATCCTTTCACCGTTTGCGATAACCGCGGAAAGGCAACCGTTTTCGGTTATTATATCCTCGAGCTTGGTCTGATATCTTATCTCGCCGCCGAGCGATATTATTTCGTTTCGCAGATTTTCCACAACGGTTCGCAAAAGGTCGGTGCCGATGTGCGGCTTTGCGATATAAAGCGTTTCCTTCGGTGCGCCTGCGTCGACAAGCGTTTTCAGCACGTATTGACCGCGGAAGCTTTTATCCTTTATAAGCGTGTTCAGCTTTCCGTCGGAAAACGCGCCCGCTCCGCCTTCGCCGTATTGGATATTCGATTCGGGGTTGAGCGCACCGCCCGCAAAAAATTCGTCGACGTCCTTTTTGCGCTCGTGCCCGATTTTTCCGCGCTCAAGCACGATGGGCTTCATTCCCGCGCGCGCAAGCATAAGCGACACGAAAATGCCTGCGGGCCCGAAGCCTGCGACGATCGGACGTAAAACGGGTGTGCCCTTTGCCTCGGGGAAGCTGTATTCCGTTTCGGTCTGCAAAATATTTCCGCCGCAACGCGATGCGATTTTTTTCTCGTCCAAGCCGTTTGCGAAAATATCGACGGTGTAAACGAATTTTGCCTTGTTGCGACGCGCGTCGAGCGATTTTTTCTTTATTTCATAGTCGAATCCGCCGATATCGAGCCCCGTCAGCCGCGAAAGCGTCGATTCGAGGGAAAGAGCGTCCTCCTTTGGAGAACGCTCGAATGTTACCCTTATCATTATTTAGCAAAGTTTTTATCGAGCCAAGCCTTGTAATCGTTGTAAAGCTGGATCGAGCCGGGATGTCCGCAGAATGCGGTGGTGCCGGGCTTGTTGAACATACCGAGGTACTGATAAATGAGTATTTCGTCAACGTAGGGCGCGATGCTCTTGATCTGAGTGTCGATACGTTCCATAGCGGCAGGATAAAGTGCGCTTCTGTAAACGTCGCCTTCAAACTCGAATACTTCCATATCTGCCCAAAGCGCCGCTCTGCCTGCCTTATCGTGTGCTTTGCGGAGGCTTTCATAAAATGCGCCGGTTTCGCAGGGCTTCGACTTGCGAACGCCGATCTCGTCCTGATATGCGATGATATCGCAATCGAGTTTTTCGAGATTGCCCACAAAAGTATCGTCTGCCTTCAGGCTGTTCGTTCCGTAGGGAGCGATAAGAACCTTGAGATCCTTGTTGAAGGATTTGCCGTAAGCGGTATAGCGGTTGGTGTATTCGATAAATTCATCGGGATAGTAGGGGTAAATGCCCAATTCGTCGGGGAGATACCAGCCGTAGAACGATTCGTGGTGGCCGTACTGCGCATAAAGCTGCTCCATAGCCTTGAAAGCACGTGCGGTAACCTCGGGGTTGGTCATATTGTCACGGGTGTTTGTCCATACGCCGTAGAAGCCGGTGCCGATGAAGATCTTCATGCCGTTGCGGTCAGCCGCGCGGAACATAGCCTCCATAGGATCGGTTGCGCCCATTTTTGCCATGGGGTAAATGTCGGTTTTGAAGTATGCCTCGCAGGAATCCTCGTAAACCAACGAGCTTGCCATAAGCACGATATATTTCATGCCGAGGGACGCCATTTCGTCCATTTTGGTTTCCCACTGTGCGTCGGAAAAATGACGGCAGATGGGGTTCCAATATTTTCCCTCGGGGAGATTGTGATGGTGAAATTCGAACCAAGTACCGGTGATAGGTTTAAGCATAGTAAAAATTTCCTTTCCTTGCATTTATTACCGTTAATATGAGAATACCATTTAATCGCGTATTTTTCAATAGTTTTGCTATTATTTTTTGCCGAAATCTTTATGTAATATCGGGGAAACGCGTTTATATACCAACGCGGTGACCGTCGAGCAGATAACACCCTTTAAAAGATTAAAGGGAACGGTGGCGAATAAGATCAGAGTCAAAAGCCCGTCGATGCTCGGATTTACCTTGTTGCCCATTTCGATTATCGTATCCATAGACACAAGGAATTTCGAATACGCCGGCACGAGCACGAAATAATTGAGTATCGCGCCGATAACGCCGAGCGAGAGTGTGCCGACAGCCATTCCGATTATCGCGCCCTTCAGGCTTTTGTTTTTTTTGTATATCAGCGAAGCGGGCAGAACGAATGAGATACCGATGAGAAAATTGGAAAATTCTCCCACGAATGCAGTCATCGTACCGTTCATTATAAGGTTCAGCAAAACCTTTATAAGCTCGGTCAACACCCCTGCAAGAGGCCCTAATGCAAAGCCTGCGATAAGAACGGCGATCTCGCTCAGATCAAGCTCGTAAAACGCGGGCGCAAAGGGAAGCGGAAACTCCAAAAGCATCAAAAGCGCCGAAATTACGGCAAGCACGCTTATTTTCGTCATATAAACAAGCTTGTTTCTTTTCATAAACGTCACCCCTGAAATAAAAAATCCGAAAGCAAAAACGCTTTCGGGCAAAAAACACGCAAGATTGCGCAAAAAAGCTTCTCACATCTCGACTTTAACGATCGGTATCGGAATTTCACCGATTCATGCCGTAAAGGCTCGCGGACTGTACCGCCGGTGGGGAATCGCACCCCGCCCCGAAGCATATTTGACTGTAAAATTATAATATCTCATTATCGCGCTTATGTCAACATAAAAATAAAGAACGATAAAGAATACGAAAGAATTATTGAAAAATGTAAAACGTTGTGATATATTAACTATATTAATTCTATATATCGAGGGATATTATGAAGATAATCATAGTAGGATGCGGTAAAATAGGCACTTCGATACTCGAAAGCCTTGTCGGCGAAGGAAACGACGTTGTCGTTGTTGATGATTCGCCTGCGGTTATCGATGAGGTAAGCAATATATACGACGTTATGTGCGTGTGCGGTAACGGTGCCGACACCGAAACGCTTGAAGAAGCGGGCGTTTCGAAGGCAGAGCTTTTTGTTGCCGTTACAAACTCCGACGAGCTTAATATGCTCGCCTGCTTTGTTGCGGAAAGAATGGGCGCGAAGCATACTATCGCGCGTATCCGTAACCCCGAGTATAACGACCAAAGCCTCGATTTCTTTAAAAAGCAGTTGAACCTCACCGTGTCGCTCAATCCCGAATGGATGGCGGCGCAGGAATTATACAATATCTTAAAAATGCCCGCCGCGGTCAATATCGAAAAATTCTCGGGCAGAAACCTCGAAATGCTCGAGATACGATTGAAGCCGAACTCGATTTTGGACGGCATGAACCTTATCGAGCTTCGCCGTCAGTATAAAGCGAAATTCCTCATCTGCGCGGTACAGCGCGGCGAGGCGGTATATATCCCCGACGGTAATTTCGTGCTTAAAAGCGGCGACAAGATTGGCGTTACCGCTTCTCCGAGCGAAATGAATAAGCTTCTTAAAATGTGGGGGCTTATTCAAAAATCCGCGAAAAACGTTACCATTCTCGGCGCGAGCCGAATCGCATATTATCTCGCAAAGCGTCTTATTTCAAACGGTACCGAGGTAAAGGTTATCGATCAGGACGAAAAGCGTTGCCTTGCTTTTGCATCTATGCTGCCCGAGGCGGTCGTGCTTCACGGCGACGGCGCAGAGCAGGAATTGCTGCTCGAGGAGGGTATCGATTCCACGGGTGCATTCGTCGCGCTTACCGGCAAGGACGAGCTCAATATACTCATTTCCATATTCGCAGGCTCGCGCAATGTTCCCAAGGTTATCGCAAAGGTCAACCGTAAGGAGCTTGCTACGATGGCGGAAAATTTGGGACTTGATACGATAATATCTCCAAAGAAGATCGTTTCCGACGTGCTTGCCCGTTATGCGCGTGCGCTTAAAAATACGGTTGGCAGTAATATCGAAACGCTTTACAAGCTTATGGACGGAAGCGTAGAGGCATTGGAATTCAACGTAAGTCAGGATTTCAAGGGCGCGAACATTCCGCTTAAGGAGCTGGCGTTGAAGCCCAATATTCTTATCGCGGGTATAATACGCGGCAGAAAAGCGATAATCCCCTCGGGCGATGACGTTATAATGCCCGGCAACCGTGTGGTTGTTATAGTTTCGGGTCAGCAGTTGGTTGACCTTTCGGATATACTTCAATAAAGGGCGGTTGTAAAGATGAACCGAAAAATGGTATTTTATATCTTCGGCCGCATAGGGCAGGTCGTATCGCTTTTGCTTTTGTTGCCTGCCGTCGTTGCCGTTGTATACGGAGAAATGCTTCAAATGTGGTCCTTTTTGGGTGCGGCTGCCGTCGCGGCGGCCTTGGGGTCGCTTGTCGCATTTATATGTAAAGGCAGAGATAAGGTCATCTATGCAAAAGAGGGCTTTGCGATAGTTTCGCTTGCATGGCTGGCTATGTCTATGGTCGGTGCGCTTCCTTTTGTTTTGAGCAGAGAAATACCGTCGTACGTCGACGCGCTTTTCGAAACGGTAAGCGGCTTCACAACAACCGGCGCATCGATATTGACAGATGTCGAGGCGATGAGCCACAGTATGCTTTTCTGGCGCAGCTTTACTCACTGGGTCGGGGGCATGGGTGTTCTCGTGTTTGTAATGGCGGTCGTATCGAGCATGACCGACCGTTCGATACATATCATGCGCGCCGAAATGCCGGGCCCCGTTGTAGGTAAGCTCGTTCCGCGTGCAAAAGATACCGCAAAAATATTGTATCTTATATATATTGCAATGACATTTGTTCAGATAATCCTGCTTTATGCCGGCGGTATGCCTATGTTTGACAG
Organism: Eubacteriales bacterium; assembly: GCA_045593165.1. GTDB lineage: Bacteria > Bacillota > Clostridia > Oscillospirales > CAG-382 > Coliplasma. The sequence goes on along the minus strand of JAZNWF010000062.1, from coordinate 3,422 downwards.
CATAGTTCACACTTTTGGTACGGCAGGCACGGGCGGCTTCGGAATCAAGGCGGACAGTGTTGCGGGATACAGTGTTTACTGTCAAAACGTTATAGCAACGTTTATGCTTCTGTTCGGGATAAACTTCAACCTTTATTATTTGATGCTTATACGCAGATTTAAAACGACATTCAGAAGCACCGAGCTTTGGGTATATTTCGGTATAGTTGCTGTTTCGGTGGTTCTTGTTTCGTTGAACGTTTATTCTCAAAACCGCGACGCGGCAGATGCGTTAAGGCTGTCGTATTTTCAGGTTTCGTCGATAATAACGACGACAGGCTATTCAACTGCGGACTTTAATATGTGGCCGTCGCTTTCAAAAGGGATCCTTCTTTTGCTTATGTGTGTGGGCGGCTGTGCGGGCTCTACGGCGGGCGGATTGAAGGTGTCGCGTGTGGTAATACTTTTCAAGCTGATCGTACGTGAAATAAAAAGAATGCTTCATCCGCGTTCGGTAGCGGCCGTAAAATTCGAGGGAAAAACGGTTGACGATCAGACCTTGAACAGCGTTGCAACCTATTTTGCCGTTTATATTTTGTGTATTATCGGCGTATTTCTCGCGATATGTATTCAGCCGTTTGATTTTGAAACCAACTTCAGCGCGGTTCTTGCAACCTTCAACAATATCGGTCCGGGTCTCGGTGATGTCGGCCCTGCGGGAAGCTTTGCGGCGTATTCGCCGTTTGCAAAGCTTGTGTTCTCGTTCTCGATGCTTTTGGGACGATTGGAAATATTCCCGCTTATTATCGCGCTATCTCCTTCTACATGGAGAAAAAGAGGTTAAAGGCGGTATTGAAAATTATCATAAAAAGAAAAATGCTTCTCGGTATTCGAAAAGCATTTTTTGTTTATTGTTTTAGTTAAAGGTATAAACGATCCGTTTATCTTTCTCTGATTAACCCTTGTAAGCGTCCTCATCAACGATGATAACGGTGTCGGGGTGAACGTTAAGAAGGGTTGCGGGGTTCTGAGTGGTGATGGTGCCGCTGAGAAGCTCTGCAACTGCTTCGTGCTTTGCCTTACCGGTGGCGAGAAGAATGATCTTCTTAGCCTTCATGATAGAGCCGATACCCATAGTAACAGCTTCGGTAGGAACGTCTTCCTTCTTTTCGAAGAAGCGAGCGTTAGCATTGATGGTGCTTTCGGTAAGCGAGGTGAGGTGAGTGCCGCAAACGAGCTTTTCATCGGGTTCGTTGAACGCGATGTGGCCGTTCTGACCGATACCGAGAACCTGAATATCAACACCGCCTGCAGCGTCGATAGCCGCATCGTATTCCTTACCCATTATTTCGGGGTCAGCCGCAAGACCGTCGGGAACGCGGGTGTTTGCCTTGTCGATATCGATGTGATCAAAGAAATTAACGTTCATGAAATAACGGTAGCTCTGATCGTGATCGGGAGCGAGGGGATAGTATTCATCAAGGTTAAAGCTCTTGCAATCCTTAAAGGAGATTTCACCCTTCTGGTTCATATCCGCAAGGATCTTATACATTCCTACGGGGGTAGAGCCGGTAGCAAGACCGAGAACCGAATTAGGCTTCATATAAACCTGTGCAGCGAAGATTTTTGCGGCTTCCTTGGAAACCTCTTCGTAGTTTTTGCAAACAATTACTCTCATTTTAAAAAATCCTCCGAAAAAAATTTTTTCTATCAGGAATTATAGCATCATCGTTTCGATATGTCAATAGAAAAGCAGAAAAACGGCAAGCCGTATCGCTCTTGACAAGACGGCGTGCGTATGATAAAATATCCGTACCGTTAATAAAATAATATAAGGAGAAATGTATTTATGGGCAAAAAGCTTTTATCGCTTATCCTTTGCTTGCTGTTCTGCTGCTCCGCTCTGTTTATCGCTTGCGGCAACGATGAGGATCAGATATCCGGATCGGACACCTCGGGAACGGGCGACGTCAAGGACGGTTGGATCAGCGATTACGTAGACCTTGCCGAATTCAAGTGGGAAGGCGAAGAATTTGAAACCTTCGACGTGCTTATCTACTCCGACAAGATCCAGAACACCTATTATTGCGAAGACGTTGTTCCCGATCTTTATACCACTACCGACCTTCAGTTGAATGAAGCAGTTAAAAAGAGAAACGACGAAATTTATAACCGTTACGGCGTTACTATCGTAGGTCACCCCGTAGATAACGTTCAGGTTGACCTTTCCAACGACATTATGTCGGAAACCAAGGAATACGATGCCGCTCTTATCTTTATGCTCGGCGCATCTGTTCTTGCACAGGAAGGCAAGCTTTACAATCTTAACGATTTCGGCGAATATCTGCATCTCGATCAGGCTTGGTGGGATCAGAACGCAAACAAAGCGCTTTCTGTCGGCAATAAGCTTTTCTTCACCACGGGCGATATCTCTATTATGCCCAAGATCACCTCTGTTGCAGTAACCTTCAACAAGAGAATGCTCGAAAAGAACTTCCCCGACGTAGACCTTTATCAGAAGGTTAAGGACAAGGAATGGACCTTCGACCTTATGGTAGAAATGGCAACCGAGGTTACCGCCGATACCGACGGTGTTACCGGTCTTACTCACGAGGATACTTGGGGTCTTTCCGCTTCCTACGGCGATGCAAACGCGTTCTTCATCGGCTCGGGTAAGAACTATATAACCAAGGATTCCAACGATCTTCCCGTAATCTCCTTCAACGATGAAACCTCTACCGTAATCGCGCAGAAGATACTTGAAAAGCTTCAGGTCGATGACGAATGGGTATGGCACTGCAACGAAATTCCCGATAATACCAAATGGCAGATCTCGCTTGACGTATTCGGTCAGAACCGTGCATTGTTCAGAACCAGCGCGTTCTCCGCTATCAAGAAGCTCCGCGCTTACGATGATGCCGAGGAATTCGGTCTTCTTCCTCTTCCCTTGGTAAGCGACACTCAGGATGAATACTATACTTATGCGAGTGCACAGTGGGCATACGCGGCAGTTATTCCCAGCTCACTTTCGCGTGAGGAAGCAGAATTCTCCGCATATATGCTCGATGCTATGGCATACGGCGGTATGAAGCACATCACTCCCGCATATTACGATACCACGCTTAAATACCGTGACCTCAAGGATGATGAATCCATGGAAATGCTCGATATCATCTTTGATAACGTTGTATACGATATCGGTATCATCTATAACTTCGGTAATCTCACCAAGATTATCGAAGATCTTATGGCTAAGAAGAGCCCCTATATCGCATCTGCGTACGACACCAATAAGAACGTTATCCAGTCGGATATCAACAAGTGTGTAAACGCATACAACAAGCACAAGGGCTGATAAAATCAAAACAAAAAAGGACTCGAAAGAGTCCTTTTTTGAAGTCGGAGGCCAAGTGGTCTTAGGAAGACAAATTTGGTGGACAACT
>JAZNWF010000061.1:0-3635 GCA_045593165.1 Eubacteriales bacterium | reverse complement strand
TATCAGCTCGGCGTGATCCTCGTAAAGCGCATAGACCTTGTCTCCGTCAACGTAGGTCGTGTATTCGACGATTTCCTCCGTTTCTGTCGTATCGTGGGCAGAGGTCTCCTCCGTGTCCGTATCCGTAAGCGAATCGCCGGGATCGGCGACATCATCCGCGCACGAAACGAGCGCGAGAGCCGACATAACCGCCGCTGCCGCCAGAATTATTCGTAATGCTTTCATACGTTTGCTCCTTTATAGGTTAGGATTGGTAGTTAGTTAATAAATTTGTTACTTCTGTGTTTGTCATATAATATCTCCTTTATTTTTTAATTGATTTTAATGTACTTTTTGCTATTTTCTTCGATGAGCTCTTCCATTGTCATATCAGGATCGAGACCTATCACTTCTTTCCATATTTCAAATTCTTTTTCAAGATCAAAATGTTCCTCTACGGTTATTGTTTTTTCTGACGTATAAATAAACTCTCCGTTTTCAATCGTTACATAACCGTCCTCTCGGTATAGTTCGTCTTTTGAAACGCATGCTTCAAAGACAATTCCTCCTACCTGCTGTATTATAGAATCATATTTCAGAGGTTTTCTAACGTACATCAGCTTGCCGTCTTTTTCGTAAAAATGATAACATACCCAGTTGTTATACTCATCGGTGTTTTTGACAGTCATTGCGGGGGTGTATACACCTGATTTTGTGATCACATATATCGGCGCACCGATTACCAATACCTCGTCGGTTACAAACGCTGTAAAGTCGCTGAGAGCATCTCCGCCGGAGATAAATATTTCATATTCATCAAACGTCACCGTGTGCCCAAACACCGAAGCGGAGTTGACATATCCGACGTAATATATTTCCCCGTCGAAATCTTCGTTTTTTTCTACTTCAACATCAATGACTGCGTCTCCGATCTCGATTTTGCTAAGTTCCTCAAAAGAGCAGGGATAAATTCCGTTTTTGAAATTTTCCACTATCAAGCCAAAGCTACCGTCACCGTAGTAACCTATAGCGAAATCCTCTTCTTTGTAACAATAATCGGCGGAAACGTTCGTTATTACCATTGTGCCGTCTGACTTTATGACATAGTCATATTGTTTGTTCTCGTACAGCTCATTCATTACGGACATAATCAATGAGCCGTCCTTTTTTTCAAGGATGTCGCCGTTCATAATGTAGGCGGTATTTTCCTCGGGAACTGTAATGGATTTAAGCGCTGTAAGCGGGAATAGTGCACGATCCTCGATCTCTGCCATATCCTTGCCGATGGAGAGCGAGGTCACAAAATCGCAGTCTGCAAATGCGTCGTTTGCTATTTTCACGATTCCGTCGGGGATAATAACATCTGCGTCGGTGCCGACGTATTTTATCAGCACTCCATTTTCTACGATGAATCCGAGTTCTTCGTAGTTGTCTGCTGCATCCGTCTCCGCATCCGAAGAAACATCGTCTGTGCCTGCCGCAGACTCGTCCGCACACGAAACGAGCGCGAGTGTCAAAATGACCGCCGCTACCGCTAAAATTATATATAAAGCTTTCATATATTTGCTCCTTTTAGGTTAGGCTTTGTAGTTAGTTAATAAATTTGTTACTTCTGTGTTTGTCATTTTGTTTTCCTCCGTTTTTTGTTTTTTATTTAGCCGGGATTATATTCCCGATGTTTATTTATTTCAAAAAGTTCTTCCATGGTTATATCATCATATTCTTTGAATTCATCATAGAAAAATCTATAATCAATGAAAAATGCATTATACCATTCTTCGAATTCAGCCTCCATATCAAAAACTTCTTCGACTGTATAGGTTTTTGTTTCCGTAAAAACGAGTTCTCCGTTTTCTATGGTAACAAATCCCGTTTCCGAATAAAACTCATCTCTACCGATACACCAATCCATAAACTGATATGAATACCAAAAACTATTAGAGTATTTTCCGCTTATTCGTTCGTATGCGATCTTTCCGTCTTTTTCATTAAATCGGTATATACAATAGGGAAGGTTGCTTTTTTCGTTGTCTTTTAATTCCGACGATCGCGGAAATCTAATAATCCCATGTTCGGAAAAAAAGAAAATCTCCCCATTGTTAGTACACTCCAGCGCGCAAAACGAATCCGTTATTGAAATTTGTGTATTCAAATTGCCGTAAAGAGGGAAATCTAAATTTTCGAATTCGACCGTGTGGCCGAAAGCGCTCATTGATTTTATACTCAGCCACGGCTCATTGGCGCCATAATAATCCTTTTCGACGTATAATTCGAGAACGAAATCACCGATGATTATTCTATTTACGCTGTTCATATCGATTCCGGCATTTTCAAAGCGGTTTTGTCGATAGATTTCGCCGATAATATCACTCAGCATTCCACTCGTGCATCGCAATGTTCCGTCCGACAATATGATATCCTCGATCGGTTCAGTCTCCGTTGTGTCGGGGGCGGTTTCGGTCGTCTCCGTCGTCTCCGTGTCCGTGAGTGAGTCGCCGGGATCGTCGGACTCATCCGCGCACGAAACGAGCGCGAGAGCCGACATAACCGCCGCTGCCGCCAGAATTATTCGTAATGCTTTCATACGTTTGCTCCTTTATAGGTTAGGATTGAGAGGTTGTGAAAATTTTGATTTTGAAGGTAGGCATAGTTTTTCCTTTCTGTAATAATACTTATTTTTAAGTGTTGTTTTGCAAACACAACTGATACAAATGATAGGCTATACCGTCGCATCCGGAATAATCAGTGAATGCCCAACCGTTTTCATATCGTTGAAAAACGCAAACGGTGGTATCGGTGTCTCCGGGGATTCCTCCGTAGGCTTTCTGATATTTTGCGTGTATTTCGATTTTCTCCTTACCTATTATCAGCTCATAACTGAAATTGCAGTAAGGCGGGATGCCTAAGCCGCCGTTGCGTTCGAAAAGATAGCCTTCAACATTGAATCTGCTCGGGTACGCGCTGTTTGTCCCCAGGACGGTATCGGTTATACATTCTTCGGAAAACAGGAGCTTGGCATTGGCGATAAATTCGTCAAAAGCAGTAAGCTCTCCGTATTTACTCATATGATAGTAAGTAACATCACAGTTTTCTTCGTTGAAAAGATACACAACGTATCTGTCCCAATCTCCGGGAGAGTCGGAAGAAGAAATGTAGTACGGGCAAGCCAAGTCGTCGTAACGCAATGTGTCTGCACAAGCATACCGATGGAGCACACGCTCGGAAAGCTCCTCATATCCCGTTCCGTGCAAGAGATATTCTTCCACAAGCTCGTCAATTTTTTTGTTGTCATCTCGGGCAATGTAAATTGTATGATCATCGAAAAAAGTTTCGGGATTTTCTGTCCATTCACCGAGCTTGACTCCCTCGGGATAATAATGATTCGGCAGCTTTCCGTTGTAATACTCGATGAAAATGTGACCGTTTTCGACGGCATATTCGCGTGCAAACGTGTCTTCGTAGCCGAAGATGCGGAAATTGAGCGGATCGGCGACGGAATCGAACGCGCCGTCCGCGATTCCGATGACGGGAGTTTCTTCGATTTTGTCAACGAGCACGGCACGGCTCGCGTCGGGCGAGGTCACGCCCGTAACGACGTAGCCGCCGTCGCGAAGCTCGTAGGTCACGCCCGAGATCGTGACGGGTTCAGGTGCAGG
>JAZNWF010000060.1:0-3735 GCA_045593165.1 Eubacteriales bacterium | reverse complement strand
AAGCAAAATGAAATATTTTTTTCGATAAAAGGTATTGCATTTTTCTTAAAAGTATGGTATAATACAGACAAGGAAAACGGGCTGGTCGTAAGACCCGGGTCCACCTGCGGCGGGGATGTTCCCCGCCATTTTGTTTTGGATGGAGTGTGAATGATGAACGAACTAAGTATATTCGTTGACGAGTCGGGCGATTTCGGTTCATACGAGCCGCACACACCATTTTATTTGTTTACACTCGTATTCCATGATCAAAGCAATTCCATCGAGGATCAGATCAGTCATTTGGAACACGGACTCGCAGATGTTGGATTTGACATGAAGCATTGTTTTCACGCAGGTCCTATTATCCGCCGCGAAGAAGATTATCAAAATCTTTCAATAACAGAACGTAGAAAATGCCTCAACCGCATTTTAACATTTGCAAAGAACTGTGAGATATCCTACATTACCTTTTCGGTTGAGAAGAAGCATATGTCGGACTCGCTCAGCTTGACAGTGGCACTCTCCAAGCAACTCTCGGCATTTATTCGCGAGGAATACGCCTTCTTTGCGGGGTTTGATAAGATCATCGTTTACTACGATAACGGACAAGTTGAGTTGAACAAGCTCTTGGCATCTGTATTCACGGTTATGCTTCCGCAAGCGGAGTTCCGTAAGGTAATGCCCGCAGATTACAGGCTGTTTCAAGTTGCAGATCTTTTCTGCACGTTGGAGCTTATCTGCCTTAAGGACGAGCGTCATATTATGTCCAAATCCGAGGAAGCATTCTTTGGCTCTATGCGTGATATGCAGAAGAACTACCTCAAGCCGATGTATAAGAAACGCTACAAGGAGATGAAGTGATATGGCTACCGAAGATATCAAAAAGGCAATTGCCGAACTGATGCGCGAGCTTCAAAAGGGCGAGGATAGCGCAAAAGAAAAAGGATATATCGATATATCCGATGTTGAAAAGATCATAAAAATGAAGTAATGATAATAGATCGCTATCCTTCGAGGGTGGCGATTTTCTTTTTATCCTTTAACCATTGTACCAAAGCAGAAAAGAGCGACCGAGAAACCGAGGGAAACCACGGTCGACTCGGTTGATATCGTTCCTGCCAAATTGCATACACATACGCCGATCATCACACCCGTAGCGAGGATTCGGATAAACTCTTTACGAACGGTAGATAAAAAAGTAGTTTTGGGTACACATTCCTTTTTTTCCGGCGTTATTGGTGTTTCGACCGGTAAACCAAGCAGGTCGATAAGCTTATCCAAATGCTCGTCACAAGGCTTTGATAGTCCCCGTTCCCACTTGGAAACAGCCTTTCCTGATATACCGAGCATCGCCCCAAGCTCCGATTGTGTCAGACCGCGTTCTTTTCTTTTCTGCGATATTAATACGCATATATTATCCATGTAAACCTCCGTAAACCGTTTGGTTGATTATAGTATTAACAACAATTATTTGTTTTTTTATTACAGACCTTGAAATAAAGCAAAATTTATGTTATAATACGGTAGATAGACCAACTGTTTGCATCAAATTGAATTTTGTGAGGTGGAGTCTGTATGAAACGAAAAAACATGACGCGCTTATTTACGGCACTTCTGATCGTGAGTCTTATATTTTCTGTGTTGCCCATGGCGGTGTCCGCGCAGGAAACAAAGCTGATCACCACGAGGGCAGAGTTTGAAAAGGCACTCAGGGACGCAAAGGACGGCGATACGCTTCTCGTCGGAGATATCGACTTTGAGCTTCCTTATACGGGCGCGGTTAATACGGTTGAAAGGATCACGATCGATAAAAGCGTTACGGTCAAAAACGGAAAGACTGACGGAAACGCCGTCTTTTGGGGCGCGAGCTTTATACTGAGTGGCACGAAGATCGGCGGCGACCGCTCGTCGTTTGTTTTTGAGGGTATCATCTTCGACGAGAGACTTGACACAGGCGCGCTGACAGATGAGGATTGGAAGCTTTCCTACGATAGTTTGGGCGAGGAATTATCCCCGTATCCACTGAAGAATCAGTATGCCGTTGAGTGCAATGGTAACGGGGTTGCAAGCTTCAAAAATTGCGAATTCAAGAATTATATGCATACGTACGGTCCCGCCATCCGCGCGTTTTATGGGGATTATACGCTGACTCCCTCTATTGAAGCGGAACACGGCGACAACGTGCCGTATCGGTTGGAACTGAATCTGGAGGGATGCAGCTTTTCGTCCAACGCCTCACTGTACGGCGGCGGTGCAGTCTACGTTGAAGCAACCGGCAAGAACGTAACGCTTAACGTGAAGGATTGCAGCTTTAAGGAAAACAAATCAGGCTTTGTTCAAAATGCGGTCGGCGGCGGAGCGGTATACATGAAAAATACCGTTGCAACTTTTGAGGGATGCGTTTTCGAGAAGAACGACGCAAATTATTATTACGGCGGCGAAAGATTTTGGGCGGATAAGCTGAGCGGCGGTGCAATCGGATGTGACGACGACTCCTCTCTTACCGTTCGTAATTGTATGATTATCGGAAACAAGGCATCGTTTGGCGGAGCAATCGGCATTCTTATATCAAGCGCGGATATTGAGGACTGCTATATAAACGAAAACAAAGCAATTCCCGAAACCGAGAGTGCGTCAGGCAATCTCGGATTATGCAGTGAGCAGGGACTTGGCGGCGCGATATATCTCAACGGCGCAACGAACGTAACCATAAGCAACACCGAGATTCGCAAAAATTACGCAGAAAACGCAATGGGTGCGATCTACACGGATTATAATCCTTCTTTGGATTATAGCACGCGCTCGGTTGAGCTGCTGTTCTGCACGATAGAGGGCAATACCTGCAAAATGAATATGTCCGACTATATGGGATACGGTGAGGACAGATGGCTTTGGTATTCGTGGTACACCGATTTCTTTGATATAAGCTATCTCGAATATTACGGAAATCTGGTTGTTGACTGTATATACGAAACGCACCTGCCCAAAACAGAGCAACCCACCGAGGAGAACGGATACAACTATTTTGGCAGTACAGCCCCGTCAGAATGGTACAACGAGGAGGGGCGTCTCGTACGTGCTTCCACGGTTCCTACCGATTTTATCAAGGAGAAGTTGGGCGATAGAAATTATTACGGCATATTTACAGTAGGCGCGAACAATTACGACGTAACGTTCCGATTCTTGGCGGACGGCGAGTGCAAGCTTACGGTAACCATCCCTTCCGGCGTGATACCTACACTGCCCGAGCTGTTAAAATCGGGATACACGCTGACCTCTTGGACACTTGGTGAAGAAACGAACTATGATCCGGGCAGTCCTTTAGTGGTTGGCAATGAAACCGAAAATGTGGACATTTATGCAGTATATACCCCAAATACCTATAAGATAACCTTCGACTTTGGCTATAATAAGACCGAAGCAGAGCAGACCTTTGGCGAAGCACTTTCTCTCCCTGAGGTTATTGAACGTGCGGGGTATACCTTTGTCGGATGGTTCACGCTTGCAAATGGTGAAGGTGAACAGCTCACCGACGGCGCGAACTTTATGACCGACGAGAACGTAACCTACTATGCTTTTTATACACCGATTGAGATCACACCCCCCTCCGAGTTTCCCACCGCTTTCGTGATCGTGATCTCCGCCGTTGTCCTCTTGATAGTAGGCGGCGCGGTTTGGTTCTTCATTCTCCGCAGAAGAAAAGAAAACGAGCCGATCCCCGTTACTCCCACGGATGCGCCCGTACCGAGTGCC
>JAZNWF010000059.1:0-8032 GCA_045593165.1 Eubacteriales bacterium | reverse complement strand
GACGGCACCTCACCGCATATTATGGACGTGAAATATCCATGCGTGCGCGAAAGCATAATTAATTTAGGGCAGTTTTGGGACGAAAGCAAGCTTTTGCCGCACAGAGATAAAATAATCTCGCTTACCGACCGTAAAGGCCGCCATTACAAAAATGCCTACGGCAGTCTTTCGGTTGTCGGACGGATATCCGACCTGAAAAAAGCAATAACCGAAAAAAGCATTCAACGCGAGAAATTGGAGAGCGCGGCTTTCAAATTGGTCGAAAGGATATCTAAAGCGGGAGAATACCGTCGCTCGCGTATTTTCGCAAGCGCATTTACGGCAGACGGAATAATGACTCTGCCCGTATTTACCGACGTCGACACGCTATACCGCATAAACGGAATATGCGCCGACGCACTTTTAAAAGCGATCGAGCAGATATCGGCAGAGCACGGCGTTTCGGTAACTGTTTCACGCTCGCCCCTGGATACAAGCGTAACCGACGCGGTATACTTCCCCGACGCGAAAATACTGATAACCTCGCTTGACGTGCCGCCCTGCAAAAGCGCAGGCGAGGAAAAGCAGATACCCAACGCGCGATTTATCGACAAAGCTATGCTCCAATCTGTACGCGCACGCATACGCGCACTTCAACAATTGGAAAGCGAGCTTTTATCCGACGCGCAAAAGGAGCTTGCCAAGGCACGTGCGGTGCATCAAGACATCGAGGATATCTATATCCCCGCTATGCGTTTTTCCGAGATGGACGAATACACGTTATCCTTGAGCGAGCGCATTTTCGCGGAATAATTTACAAGGGCAAGCCATATATATCTACCGAAGGGAAGGTAATATTATATGGCTCGAAGCAAAAAAGCAAAGACACCAAGCGAACCGAATATTCTTATAACCTCGCTCATCGGCGGAGGCATCGGGCTTGCGGTTACGATAGCTCTCGCTTTTCTTTTACCGCTTGCTATGCTGAGTGCAGGCGACCCCAACACGCTTGCCCTGCCCGCCTCGGCTTTATGCATATTTACAGGCGGACTTACAGGCGCGGTCATAACGTCTAAAAAATGCAAAAAAATGCCCATACAATCGGGTCTGCTGGTCGGCGGTATTATGCTGTTGCCTATGCTGTTGGTATCGATCTTTATAAACGGCGAGTTTCGGTTTGTAAACGCGGCAGTCTTAACAGCGGTCTTGATATCCGCTGTCCTTATCGGCTCGGTAATAAACGCCAAAATGGCATCAAGCGGTAAGCGAAATATGAAGAAGGCTTTAAAAAGAAGATAAAATTTATTCACTTGATTTTGTTCACTTTTCGTGATATTATAATTATATAAAACCGAAGGGAGTGAACGCTTTGAGGCTTCAAGAATCGGGCGAAATGTATCTCGAAACCATATACGTGCTTTCAAAGGATATGCCTACCGTACGTGCGATCGATATTTGCGAGCACCGCGGTGTTTCCAAGCCGAGCGTGTCGCGCGCTGTCGGTATATTAAAGCAGGGCGGCTATATTTTGTGCGGTGAGGACGGCGGACTCACTCTTACTGCTGAAGGGCTTTCGGTTGCCGAAAAGATATACGAGCGTCACACCGTGCTTACCGAATATCTCGTATCGATAGGCGTTGACAAGGAAACAGCAAGTGAAGACGCCTGCAAAATAGAGCACGTTATCAGCGATGAAACCTTTAACGCCATAAAATCAAAGATATAATAAACGCTTTTATTGCGAGATTTCCCAAAAAGGAAGTCTCGCCGTTTTTTTATAAATTACATCTGCAACCCGAAGCACCGTATTGCAAAAATCTGTTTACTTTTATAACGTTGTGTGGTAAAATGATTAAAACACACTTAATGCGTTTTTGAATCACCAACATTTTATAAATCAAGGAGTAAAAATGAAAAAGATCGTATTGCTTCCATTGGACGAAAGACCCTGTAATTACATATATCCTCAAAGCATATTCAACAATGATAATATTAAATTAACCGTTCCCGATATGAGCATTATGGGCGACAAAAAGGTTCCTGCGGATCACGAAAAGATAGTTCAGTTTTTGCTCGATGAAACCAAGGATGCCTACGGCCTCGTTCTTTCGATAGACACTCTGCTTTACGGCGGCATCGTTCCGAGCAGACTTCATTATTTTTCGGTGGAGGAGCTTAAGGAAAGACTTGACGTTATCAGACAGATCAAAGAAAACAACCCCGATATTATCATATATGCCTTCAATTTGATTATGAGATGTCCTCAATATTCAAATTCGGACGAGGAGCCCGATTATTATGATTATTGCGGACTGGAGATTTTCAAATACGGATATTACAACCATAAAAAAGAATTGGGCGTTATATCCAATGAGGAATTGACAGCGTTCAACGCTTTGAGCGTTCCGGAAAAGGAATTGAAGGATTTTCTTACAAGGCGTGAGATAAATTGCGCATTGAACATCGAAACGCTTGATCTGCTCGAGGAAAAGGTTATAGACTTTTTGATAATCCCGCAAGATGACTCCAGCGAATTCGGTTGGACGGCAATAGACCAAAGAAAGATCAGCAAAATAATCAGCCAAAAGAGTCTTCAGCTTTCGGCATATATGTATCCCGGTGCGGACGAGGTCGCAAATACCCTGCTTTCCAAATTGGTTTTGAAGATCGAGAAAAAAAGACCTCTGTTTTACGTTAAATATAACAGCGTTAATGCACCTAAAACAATTCCGTTTTTGGAAGACAGGCATTTGGATATTACCGTAACCTATCAAATTCTGGCGGCAGGCGGTCTTATTACCAAGAACCTGAGCGAAGCGGATATCGTTCTGTTTGTCAACGCAAACGGAATTGCGATGCTGGAGGAAGCGACCCTTGACCATAAATGCGACAGAGGAATGACTACGTTCAGAAATATGCCGGAATTCATGGAATTTATGGATTATTGCGTGAACGACCTGAACAAAAAGGTAGCTGTTGCCGACGTTGCTACAATAAACGGCTCTGATTTCGAGCTTATTGCTATGATGCAGCAAAAGGATCTGTTGCTTAAGGTGGCTTCTTATGCAGGCTGGAATACCTCGAGCAATACCTTGGGAACCTGTATTCCCCACGCGATCGTAAACTATCTTTACGGCAATACCAAGGCGCATTTCGATTTCTTGGTTTCCCGATACATCGAGGATTTTGCATATATGACCTATGTAAGAGAAAAGGTTGCAAGCACCCTCGAAAGCAGAGGTATGAATTACGAATCGGTTGACGGAAAGCGCGGCGTGATCGCACAGGAGGTCAAGGCTGAGATCGAAGAATTCATCAACGTATATCTCAAATCGATCAAGGATAATTACGTTATAAACGATTGTTATATGCCCTGGTCGAGAATGTTTGAGGTAGGAATTAGAGCAAGCTATAAATAAACCGCGTGACGTTTAAAACCCCAGAAGGTAATAGCCTTGCGGAGATACTCGACTTAAAACGCTTGCGGATTTATACGATAAAAAGCAAAGCCTCGATGGAAATTATTTCATCGAGGCTTTTTGTATTTTTAATTTAAAGCTTCAAGCACGGGCTTCATATTGTTACGTTCTGTAAGCGTATCGAGGTCGCTTGCGCCCGTTAACGCATCGTACATAAACTGATAGCTGAACACCGAAACTCCGCTGCAGGACGGTTGCGTTGAAAGATATTCCAGACAGCGTTTTAATACGTCGCTGTTCTCTGCCCATTCGTTTTTACCGCTTCCGGCGTAATTATCCGTCTTCGAATCAGCCTTGCCGAGCGTCATACCAACGGTATAGCGTATGCGCGGATTTGTTACCACGTCGTTCCACACGTTGAATATCTTTATAAAATCGTGTGTCTGATGCTCCAAGCCGAAATATATCTGCGGACAGATATAATCGAGATATCCGTCATCAGAGCACCATTTATAAACGTCGGTATAGGCTCTGTAATAGGTGTTATCTATATTTCCCTCGGGGCTGATGCCGAACAAAATGCTTTTATTTACCGACTTTATGGCGTTATACATTCCGCTGACCATAAGGTCGATATTTTCGTATCGGAACTGATCAAGGCTTTTGCTTCCGCCGCCTTGCAGATATTCGTTATACGAAAGCTTATCGAATGAAGCGTCGGTCGTCGGGTAAAAATAATCATCGATATGCACTCCGTCGACATCATATTTTTCGCATACCTCCTTAGCACCGCTTGCAATAAGCTCGCGCACCTCCTGATATGCGGGGTTAAGATAAAGCTGTCCGTTCAGCTCGACGAGATATCTTTCTCTTTTTTCTATATCGTTATACCATTGCTTTATGGGATATTTATCGGGAACGCTCGTTATTTGTGACGGCTTCATCGCACGCATCGGGTTAAGCCACGCGTGCACCGAAAAGCCTCTTTCGTGAGCCAAGGTCACTATTATCTGGAACGGGTCGTAAATGCTTTCGACGCCGTACGCACCGCTTACGTAGATCGAAACAGGATAATAATTGCTCGGATAAAACGAGTCCGCGTTCGGTCTGACCTGCACTATGACGGTATTGTAACCATCGTTTTTCAGGTTATCGAGCATTATTGCAAACAGCTCGGTAAACGTTTTTTCGTCACGCTGTGAGCCGTTTTGCTTATAAACGCTTCCCGTATCAAACTGTGTAAGCCACACCGCCTTCATATAATCGTAATTCAACGGCTGATATCCCTGCTGAATCGGATTATCGGGCTGACTCGGCTCGTCGGGTTGACTTGATTCGTCGGGTTGACTTGGTTCGTCGGGTTGACTTGGTTCGTCGGATTGGCTTGGTTCGTAAGAAGGCGTATTCTCGCTTGAAGCGTCATCATTATTCGGCTTCGACGTGTTATTTATGCCCATATCGTCGGTGACTCCCTCTAAAACAGATTCGTCCGGGCTATCGTTCAAATTGCTTTCAAGCTCGTCGCTCGCGGCGCAGGCAACGGCTGTTATTATGCACAGTAATAATAAAACACATAATATTCTTTTCATATTCTGCCCTTTTATTCTATCATTCGACCTTTTTCGTCTTCAGTATAAACAAAACGGTTATATATATCAAGTATATTTTATAAATAGCAAAAATTTCTTATTTGAAGAATCATTTAATTTTTACCTAGAATATAAGCCTTGTTTTTGCACATATTAAACACGATGCAAATCAAATTCAAAGACAGGAAGCGAAAAAATGAACGGCAGAAGGTCAAAAAGGATTTTTGCAGTATTATCGGCGGTAATCATTGTTTTTTCGTTGGTTATACCGGCGGCAGGTGCAGAGTACGAGGACGCAAGCATCGGAAACATCGAAACGCTTATACCCGGAGGAATGGCGTTCGGCGTGAAATTCTTCACAAAGGGCGCGATAGTTTTGGGCACGACGGGCGTTGAAACGGCATCGGGCGTGGTATCTCCCGCAAAGGATATCGGATTGCAGGCGGGCGACGTTATCGTTCGCGCAGGCGGAATGAGCTTTGACTCAGCTTCGCAGCTGATAACGCTTATTTCGGGCTGCGGCGGCAAAAGCGTAAACATCGCTTACGTACGCGACGGTAAGGAGCATACGGCAACCGTAACTCCCGTACGCGATATCGAAAGCGGCGACTACAAGATAGGCGTTATGGTGCGCGATTCGACGGCAGGTATCGGAACCGTTACCTATATCGACCCCGAAACGCTTGATTTCGGCGGATTGGGACACGGAATTTACGATTCCGAAACGGGTCTTCTTCTCCCTCTTTCAAAAGGAGCGATAGTTGACGTGAATATAACGGACGTCGTAAAAAGCGAGCGTAATGACCCGGGCGAGCTACGCGGTGAATTTGACAGGGTTTCCAAAGGAGAGCTTTGGGACAACACGGAGCAGGGCGTTTTCGGCAGGTTCAACCGATTGCCGAATAATGCGTCCGAGCCTATACCCGTCGGAAGCAAATCCTACCTGAAAATAGGCAAAGCGCATATACTCACGACCCTTTCCGACGGAACTGTGGAAAAATACGGCATCGAGATAGAGCATATCTACGATAGCTCGGCAAGGACCAAAAACTTTCTTATAAAGATAACCGACGAGCGTCTGCTTAAAAAAACGGGCGGCATCGTTCAAGGTATGTCGGGCTCACCGATAATTCAGGACGGCAAGCTTGTCGGCGCGGTCACGCACGTGCTTGTAAACGACCCTGTACGCGGCTACGGGATCTATATCGAAAATATGCTTGAAACCGCATATGATGTTAATACGCAAGAACCCTATTCGCCCATAGCGGCATAATACGACAAAAGAAAACGATATTGCTCGCAATCGGGCAATATCTTTTTTTGCTGCAAAATCCAATAACAACTCAAAGTTGAAAATGACGAAAAATAGCGTTGCTTGATTTAATGTATTCACTCGGTTATAATATGATTGCAGCTGTTAATGATGTAATTTGTATGAATGGAGGTATTTTTATGAATTTTCACACAGTTTTTAAAGATAACCGCAAAAAGCTTGGATATACACAAGAGGATATCGCAATATATCTTAACGTAACGCCCCAAGCGGTTTCCAAATGGGAAACTGGGCAAGGCACACCAGATTTATCGCTTATTGTTCCTATTGCTCAATTATTTAATATCACTACCGATGAACTTTTAGGTAATGCCAAAGATGATATTATGATAGGCGAAGAATTGAATGAAATCAAATCAGAAAAATGCGATTTGCTAAGCAAATATGATTCATATATAAAGCTATTAAAGTGTTCGCCATCAAATATCGAAATACTTAAATCTTGCATACATTGTGCCTATTCTCTATTGGCACAGAAAAAACGATATTCCCTTGATTCGGTGAAAATCGACGAATTGTTATCGGATATGGAAAAATATCGTAAGATGCTCAAGGAATCTAACACAGCCATATATAACGAAATGGCAACCGGCAAATTAGCAGAAGCATATATTTCCTGCGAAAAATATGACAAAGCAAAAGAAATCATCAAAGACTCCACACCTTTTCAATGGTACAATCAAGACCGTTTGAACGGACATTTGTATTACCGAATGAGCGAATACCCAAAGGCAAGAGAAAACTATGCCCTTTCTTTAAGTTCAAGCTTCGATTGGATGTTACGCGATATAATAAGTATAGGATGCACATATGCAGATTTTCGCGGTCAAAACATAGAAAAATATTATCCCGATAAATTAATAAAGGTTTTTAAGTATGTTTATGATCTCATAAAAGTAGTATGCAATAATACTTTCCCTTATCCATACCAAAAGTGGTATTTAAATGTATGCGAATTTTTAGCACAAGCATATACAGATATCGGCGAATATGATATAGCAATAAATTATTTAGCCGAGTTTGTTGATGTGTGTGAAGAATGGAAAAAGCTATCGGGAACCAAAGCGGTTGCGGAAGATTACTGCTTTTTGTTAACCGCCCACCCCAAAGAAATGTTACTGCCTGTGCCTGATATTAACAGAAATTATATAGAAACCGTTTTCAATAGAAACAAATATAAGCGGTACAATGAAAATCCTCTATTCGTTTCATTAAAAACACGTATTGAAAAACTTTTGCAGTAATTTGTTGTTCCTAACTTGACACACTCATGTCGGGCTCACCGATAATTCAAAACGGCAAGCTTATCGGCGCGGTCTGCGCCGCTATACGTCTACAAACACAACGACGAGCGGAGAGCAGATGCAGAATGGGCAGACGGAGCCCGAAGCCATAATTGCCCCAAAAACGTGAAGCGTTTTCGGGGACCCCATGACCTACTGCGAGAGGCGACGTCCGTCCATAGCGTAAAAATACAATAATGATAAAAAAGAGACTTGGTGAAAACCAAGTCTCTTCATTATTAGTTATTTGTTATAACCTTTTACGCGGTCTGCACTGTTATACGCTCGTCGAAAATTATCTCTTCTTGATAACTACTGCAGAACCTGCAACTGCTACGAGAGCGAGGATCGCGAATACGAGCATGTTGGAAGCGTCGCCGGGTTCAACGGGTTCTTCTACTGCTGCGCCGTTGGTTACGTAGTAGGTGT
>JAZNWF010000058.1:0-29926 GCA_045593165.1 Eubacteriales bacterium | reverse complement strand
TCGTTTTTCGCCGTCGTTACAGAACAAACCGTATACACGCAAAACTGCTATGCACCTTAAAACCGGATAGTTTTGTCGCAAGACAAAGAAGAAATCCGCGATAATACGAGCGTATATCGCGGATTTTTGATGCAGTATTGTACAAAATAGGCAGCTTTAAGGCGATTTATCACTATGGCGCATCGCCCTTCTGTTTTTTAATATCTTATTCGATGGTTACCGCGTGGGTCACGCTTCCGTAGGAGCAGGCAACGAGCAGGTAATCGAGCGTTATCTGCTTGATGCTGCGCGCGGGAACGGTGAGCTCGTAGGTATAATTACTGAACACGTTGCTTGCGCCCAAGCCGGCAGTATACGAGGCTTCCAAAACCTTGCCCGTTTTACTGTCGCGCACGAGCAATGCAAGCGTGCCGTGGTCACGCAGGTGAAGCGTTATTTTACGGTCGGTGTCGCCTTGGTTCACAAACGTGAAGTGGTCCTGATATTCTATCATCCAGTTTGCCGTATTGGCGGGAGTTCCTCCGCCATCGGCGTGATCGTTATCTATAACGATCTCCGAGCCGTAAACGTCGTGCCAGATAAATTCTACCATATCCATGCCAACGGCACTGTGGTTGTTTTGCGGATTAAGGTGAGTCATCCACGTAGTAGCATTGGTGGTTTTATGCGCGGTGCTGTTATACGAGGAATAGGGCGCGATCCACGAGGGAACGTAATCGGCATAATAATTCGTATAGGAAACGGGGAGCATTCCCGAGCCGATATTATCGTTGAAGGTCCAAGACATATAGTTATCGATAACACCGTGGTGATGAGCGATTCCCGAATACTGCTGTGCGTAGTTCGATGCGACGTAGCCGAGAGGTACTGGGTCGAACTGAACCTGCTTGACGTCGTTATAGCAATACATCGTTCCGGTTACCTCGCCTCCCGTGACGGTAAATTTAACGTTACCGTTTGCACAGCGTACGGGGTTGACAAAATGGTTGGCGGAATCGTCGACGTTTATGTTGCGGTAGGAATCGCCGCTTGTTCCGCCGATAACCCAGATATATTCACCTGCGGGCAGGCGGTAGGTGGTAGGCTGAAATACGCGCGGCTGATATTTCTGATAAGCGTAATCCAAGCCCGAATATTTGGACGAAATCGCACCCGTTTGGGTGAAATAATCGTCGGGAAGCTCGAAGGAGGTATTATAGAACTTATACCAAGCAAGCTGACCGAACCAAGTGCCTATCCATTGATAGCCGACGTTGGTGACGGTTATATACACATCATGGTCGCTTTCGTTCTTGAGCTGATAGCCCAAATAAACGTTCTGACCCGAATAGTTTGCGTGCTCAAAGGTGACGTAGACCTCACCCGTAAGACCCTTATTGCGCATAAACGCCTGATTGACGTGCTGTGCGGCAAACATTTCGGGGTTATTGGAATAAACGTACGTACCGCCCTCGCGCTTTACGTAATTCACCTCGGCGGCAACGAGCGGATCTTCGATATCGGCATTAACGTCGATGCCCGACGTATCGGCAGGCTTTGCGACGTCATACGGCAGAGTGACCAAATGGTTTTCGGCTTTGGTGGTTATTATGAAATCCGATTTTGCCTTTTCGGTGGTTACCGTAAGAGTATATGCCTCGTCGGCTTTAAGCTTTACCTTTATACTGTCGCTTCCCTTTTTGATGTTTTCGCCCTTTTGCGAGATCGTAATACTGCTTACACCCTCGCCCTCAAGCGTATAGGTGTCGGTATAGGGTGCGTAAACGGTATAGGAGCGCGTTTTATCTTCGTCGGTATAGTCATCGATGCTCGAAAGACGGAACGCATCGCTTCGATTCTCCCGGGGAGTATCGTTATTATCCTCGTCGGGAGGAGTGGAGATATCTTCATTGGGCATAGAAGCATCCTCGCTTTCATCCGGAATAGAAATATCTGCGCTTTCATCCGGAACAGAGGATTCGACGTCCGAAACGTCTTCTGCATCGGTGCTGCTTTCGGGTTCTGCGCTTTCTGAAGAGGTAACGTCGTTTATCGAGGATTCGGCTTTGCTCGATACGTCACTTGAAGAAGTATCCTTACTTTCGTCGGCGCAGGATGCAAAGACCGTGAATATCATTACCGCCGCCAAAATCAGCGATAAATATTTGAATCGATTGCTTCTTTTATTCATCATAGCTCTCCTTACTTAATTTTTTTATATAGTATACATTAATAGTTATGGATTTGTAAAGAGAGTGGGAAATGATGTGACGGAGTTCTTACGTGAGAAGTTGAACGCTCGGATAAATGAAGCATTGCGCGTTCGCGCAATATGATGCAAATTCGCTTCGCGAATTTATGAAGCGAAGCGTTCCTTAATGTTGCGAATAACACATCATTAGCGTCAGCGTCTTCATTAGCGTAGCGACATCGTGTTCCCGCAGGGAACGCTTCATTGAAAAAAGCACTCGCAAATGCAAGTGCTTTTTTCTGGTGGGGGAAGGTGGATTCGAACCACCGAAGTCAGTGACAACAGATTTACAGTCTGCCCCCTTTGGCCGCTCGGGAATTCCCCCATATATATTGGTTTATTTGTTTTGTGGAGCTGGTGAAGGGAGTCGAACCCCCAACCTACTGATTACAAATCAGTTGCTCTGCCATTGAGCTACACCAGCATCTCGCTCACGTCAGCGAGTGGTAGTATAACACATTTACGCAACCTTGTCAATAACTTTTTTCAATTTTTTTGATTTTTTTGACCTATATTTCCTCTACTCTTAAAAGGGGGTAAAAATTATTACAAAAAGTTGAACAAAGTCGAAAAAAAGACTTGCGAAAAGCTTTATTATAATGTAAAATTATAATAACTTATTATTTTTAATCGGCTTATTAATTTTGAAAGCAGGTGAAAGCTTTGCAGCTTCTTAAGGACAGAATCAAAAAGGACGGCAAGATCGGCGAGGGTAATGTTTTGAAGGTCGACTCCTTCCTTAATCACCAGATCGACGTTAATTTTCTTTGCGAGCTCGGCAAGGAGTTTAAAAGACGCTTCGAAAACGAAAATGTTACAAAAATTCTCACCATCGAAGCATCGGGCATAGGCATCGCCTGCCTTACCGCGCAGTATTTCGACTGCCCCGTTGTTTTTGCAAAGAAGACCAAGACCAACAACATCTATTCCGACGTCTACACCGGCAAGGTCGAATCCTACACGCATAGCACCACTTACGATATCGTTGTGTCCAAGCAGTTCCTTAACAAAGGCGACAGAGTTTTGGTTATCGACGATTTCCTTGCAAAAGGAAGCGCACTTAAGGGGCTTTTGAAGCTTATCACCGACGCGGGTGCAGAGGTCGTGGGCGCAGGCATAGTTATCGAAAAGGCATACCAGGAGGGCGGCACGCTTATACGCGATATGGGCGTAAGAGTTGAATCCTTGGCGCGAATTTCGGGCATGAGCGTCGAAAACGGCGTTGAATTCGTTTGATGCCGAAGCATTTAATTTGTTCCCAAAAGGCGGTTAAGTAAACCGCAAAAAATATACATACGGAGGACATTTAAAAATGTCAAAGAAGATTTTTTCCATTCTTCTCGCGGCGATGATGGTATTTTCCGTTTTCGCTTTTGCAGGCTGTGGTGAAGACAAAGAAGAAGCTAAGGACGATTTCAAAGTTGGCTTCATTTTCCTTCACGACGAAAACTCCACCTACGACAAGAACTTCATGGATGCTGCTACCGCAGTTAAGAAGGAACTCGGTCTTAAGGACGATCAGGTTATCTTCAAGGTAAACATCCCTGAAAGCAGTGAATGCTACGACGTAGCTTGCGAGCTTGTTGATGCAGGCTGCGACCTTATTTTCGCGGACAGCTTCGGTCACGAGCAGTTCATGTATCAGGCAGCTAAGGAATTCCCCAAAGTTCAGTTCTGCCACGCTACCGGCACCACTGCACACGACGTTAAGCTCAAGAACTTCCACAACGCTTTCGCTTCCATCTACGAAGGCAGATACTGCGCAGGTATCGCTGCAGGTATGAAGCTCAACGAAATGATCGCTTCCGGCAAGATCACCGCTGATCAGGCTAAGATCGGTTACGTTGGCGCGTTCAACTACGCAGAAGTTATTTCCGGTATGACCTCCTTCTTCCTCGGCGCACGTTCGGTTTGCCCGACTGCTACAATGAAGGTTACCTACACCAACAGCTGGTTCAACATCGCTCTCGAAAGAGAAGCTGCTCTTACCCTTATCGCTGACAACTGCGTTCTTATTTCTCAGCACGCAGACTCCGAAGGCGCTCCCAAGGCTTGTGAAGAAAAGGGCGTTCCCAACGTTGCTTACAACGTAAACACCATCTCCATGGGTCCGACCACCGCTATCATTTCTTCGAAGATCAACTGGGCTCCTTACTTCAAGCTCATCATCGAAAAGACCAAGGCAGGCAAGGGCGAAGAAATTCCCTTTGACTGGTGCGGCGGCTTCAACGAAGGCTCCGTTGAGCTTACCGAGCTCAATACCGCTGTTGCGGCAGAAGGCACTCAGGCTGCTATCGACGCAGCAGTTGCAGCGTTCAAGGCAGGCACCTTGAAGGTTTATGATACCTCCACGTTCACCGTAAACGGTGCTCCTCTTACCGAATATCTTGCAGACGTTAACGGCAGTGACTTCAAGGGCGACACCAACGTTGTTCACGACGGTTACTTCGATGAATCCGCAAACGGTATGAGATCCGCTCCTTACTTCGATATCATGTATATCGACGGTATCTCCGAATACGGCAAATAAACCATAATTTTTACGGCGGGGAGCCGTTTGAACCACGGCTTCCCCCTTAGCCGAAGCATTGAAACTTGAATCAGCTTTTCAAGGCAGGATTTCAGCCGCTACTGCGTCAAAATGCTCGAGAATACGTCGGTATTCACTCCGCTTTTTCCTTGTATCGACTAAAATCATTCACTTGAAAAGTCTTCGACCTAAAAGGGTCTGAATTTCGAGAAAATTTTAATGCAGAGGATGAAGTAATACGTGTGTATTGCAAAGACGATAAATTAAAATTTGCCGAAAAGCATTTCGTTTCAGCCCTTTTGGGCTGGTTCAAGTTCCAATGCTTCGGCTAACCTAAAAAATGAACGCACAGCGGTAACGGTTTTGCCGTTTTGCGTTTGTTTTTTAAATTTCGTTTTTTTAAATGAAAGGCGGACGTTCTATATGATCAAGGTTGCTATTGAGCTTCGAGGCATCACGAAAAGCTTCGGAAGCGTGGTTGCAAACAAAAACGTTAATCTGACCGTATACAACGGTGAGATCTTATCACTTTTGGGTGAAAACGGAAGCGGTAAGACTACGTTGATGAATATGATCTCGGGTATCTACTTCCCCGACGAGGGCCAGATCTTTATCGGCGGTAACGAGGTCGTTATTTCCTCGCCGAAGGATTCCTTTAAATACGGAATCGGTATGATCCACCAGCATTTCAAGCTTGTAAACGTTTTCTCGGCTACCGAAAATATCATTCTCGGCTTGAACAACAACGAAAGCTTTGATATTTCAAAGGCATCCAAAAAGGTCAAGGAGATCGCCGACAAGTACGGCTTCGACATCGACCCCGATAAGAAGATCTACGAAATGTCGGTTTCCGAAAAGCAGACGGTTGAGATAATCAAGGTGCTTTACCGCGGCGCAGACATTCTTATTCTCGACGAGCCGACGGCTGTCCTTACTCCGCAAGAAACCGAAAAGCTTTTCGCGGTATTACGCAGAATGCGTGACGACGGCAAGGCAATAATAATCATCACTCACAAGATGCACGAGGTGCTTTCGCTTTCCGACCGCGTATCCGTTCTCCGCAAGGGCGAATACGTCGGCACGGTCAACACCTCCGAAACGAGCGAGGCAGAGCTTACCGAAATGATGGTAGGTAAAAAGGTTGCGCTTAACATCCGCCGCGACGAGCCCAAAAACCCCGTTGACAGACTTGTTGTAAACAACATAAACTGCATAAACCGCGAGGGCATAAAGCTGCTTGACAACGTATCCTTCACCGCACGCTCGGGCGAGATATTGGGTATCGCGGGTATCGCGGGCTCGGGTCAGAGAGAGCTTTTGGAGGCGATTGCGGGATTGCAGTCGTTATCCGACGGTGAGATCGTATACATCGACCCGAAAACCGACAAGACAGAAAACCTGCGCGACAAGACTCCCATGCAGATACGCGATCTCGGCGTACGCCTTTCCTTCGTTCCCGAGGACAGACTCGGCATGGGCTTGGTCGGCAATATGGACATTATAGACAACATGATGCTTCGAAGCTACCGCAAGGGCAAGAGTATGTTCCTGCAGCGCAAGGAGCCGAAGGACCTCGCAGAGCGCATTATACATCAATTGGAGGTCGTTACACCTAACGCGAACACGCCCGTAAGACGTTTATCCGGCGGTAACGTGCAAAAGGTGCTTGTCGGACGCGAAATCGCGGCGGCTCCGACCGTTTTGATGGCGGCTTATCCCGTACGAGGACTTGGCATCAACTCCTCCTACACCATATACGACCTTTTAAACGAGCAAAAGGACCGCGGCGTTGCCGTTATATTCGTCGGCGAAGACCTTGACGTTTTGATCGAGCTTTGCGACAGAATAATGGTCATCGGCGGCGGCAAGGTAACCGGTATCGTCGACGGCAGAACCACTACCAAGGAAGAGATCGGTTTACTTATGACCAAGACCGACAGAGGGGAGGAAAACGTATGAGCGCACAGATAAAGACCTCGCACGAGCCCTTTATCCACATATCCAAGCGTGACGCTATTGTATGGTGGAAATCCTGGATAATCCGCATCGTTTCGGTAATCGCGGCTTTTGCTATCAGTACCTTCCTTATCAGTCTTATAACAGACGTTTCGGCGTTTTCTATCCTTGAATCCATATTCGAGGGCAGCTTCGGCACAAAGCGCAAGATATGGATCCTTTTAAAGGACACTGCTATGCTTTTGGGTATTGCGCTTGCAATCACCCCTGCATTTAAAATGAAGTTCTGGAATACGGGTGCCGAGGGTCAGGTGCTTATCGGCGCACTTGCGAGCGTTGCCTGTATGTTCTATCTCGGCGACTCGCTTCCCAACGTCGCAACCCTTGCGATAATGCTTGTATCGAGTATTCTTGCAGGTGCTGTTTGGGCAGGTATCCCCGGTTATTTCAAGGCAAAATGGAACACCAACGAAACGTTGTTCACGCTTATGATGAACTACGTTGCGATGCAATTGGTTTCTTATTGCATTATGAAATGGGTTCCCAGCGGCTCGATGGTGCTTCCTCCGCTTAATCCCACCACGGAGATCGGTTGGCTTCCTGTAGTGCTTGAGCAAAAATACTTTATAAACATCGCCGTTGTTTGCGTAATAACCGCATTGATGTTTATTTACCTCCGCTACAGCAAGCACGGATACGAAATATCAGTCGTAGGCGAAAGCGAAAATACCGCGCGCTACATCGGTATCAACGTTAAAAAGGTAATTATCCGCACAGTTCTCATCTCGGGTGCTTTATGCGGTGTTATCGGTTGGCTTTACGCCGCAGGTCTTAATCACACGATCTCGGCAAACTCGGTAGGCGGTAACGGATTTACCGCGATAATGGTTTCCTGGCTTGCAAAATTTGAGCCCTTATATATGATAGTCGCATCGTTGATAATCTGCTTCCTGCAGATCGGTTCGGGCGCTATTGCTTCCGAGCTCAACCTTAACTCGAGTCTTGGCGACATCATCGCCGGTATAGTTATATTATTCATTATCGGCAGTGAATTCTTTATTCGCTACAAGATAAACTTCAGAAAAAAGCACGGGGAGGCGTAAAAAATGTTTGATACAATACTTGCATACGTCGCCGCGGCTATGATTCAGGGTATTCCCCTACTCTACGGCGCAACCGGTGAAATTATCACCGAAAAAAGCGGCAACCTTAATTTAGGTATCCCCGGTATTATGTATATGGGCGGTATTTCGGGAGTTGTCGGTGCATACGTTTACGAAAACTACGCAACCAACCACAACACCTTCCTGCTCGTAACCATTCCCCTGCTTGCCGCATTACTCGGCGCAGGCCTGCTTTCGCTTATTTACTGCTTCCTTACCGTTACTTTGAAGGCTAACCAGAACGTTACCGGTCTTGCGATAACGACGCTCGGCACGGGCATCGGCAACTTCCTCGGCGGTTCGATAGTTAAGCTTTTGGGCTCGAGCGGCTCGGTTCAGCTCCCTCTTACATCAAAGGTATACAAGGCCACCTTCCCGTTTATGAAAAACGTCGGCGACCTTGCGGGCACGGGATTTTTGTTCTACCTCGCAATAATCGTTGCGGTTATCGCGGCAATAATCATCAAGCGCACGAAGATCGGATTGAGCCTGCGCGCTGTAGGCGAATCTCCCGCAACGGCGGACGCGGCGGGCATTAACGTAACGCTTTACAAATACGTTTCCACCTGCGTTGGCGGTGCTATTGCCGGTCTTGGCGGTCTTTACTTCGTTATGGACTACACCGGCGGCAGCTGGACCAACAACGGCTTCGGCGACAGAGGCTGGCTTGCTATCGCGATAGTTATTTTCGCACTTTGGAAGCCCGACAGAGCAATTTTAAGCTCGTTCGTGTTCGGCGGTCTTTACATCGCCTGCGTTAAGATTCCCGGCCTTTCGGGCAGCGACAAGGAGCTTATAAAGATGCTCCCCTATCTCGTTACCATTATCGTGCTTATTATTACAAGCGCGAGAAAGAAGCGCGAAAACCAACCGCCCGAATCTTTGGGTCTTTCCTATTTCCGAGAAGAACGATAGATTTATTTGGATTATACAAAAGGGGTGCTTTTTGAAAAAAGCACCCCTTTTAAACCCCGAAAAAGCTTTCATAGGCGCAAAAAGTAAACTTTTTGCGGAAGTTTTGATGTGTTTTTCGAAAAACTTTAGTTTTTCGGATATGAAGATTTTTGAGAGATTTAAAGGGAACTTTTGCAAAAGTTCCCTTTTGTAATATCATTTCAATTCAACCTTCAAGCGTTCAAGTGCCTTGGCTTCCTTGCGCGAGACAGTGACCTGAGTAAGCCCGAGCGCGCGCCCCGTTTCGTTTTGCGTAAGGTTTTTAAAATACCGCAGAGTTATGATCTCGCGCTCCTCACGCGGAAGCTTGTCTATCGCCTGCTTCAAGGCTATTCGCTCGTTTATTTCGGGCG
This sequence comes from Eubacteriales bacterium, assembly GCA_045593165.1. GTDB lineage: Bacteria > Bacillota > Clostridia > Oscillospirales > CAG-382 > Coliplasma. The sequence continues at coordinate 20,740 of JAZNWF010000058.1, read as the reverse complement.
TAAAATCCTTGCCGATAAAGTCTTCAAGACTGCTTTCGTCGCCAACCTGCTCGGAAAGCGATATGGTTTTTGCTGTTGCGGAGATGCATTCCACCACCTCTTCCTCGCTCATACTGCATAGCGCGGCGAGTGTTGAAACGGCAGGCTCGGCTTCGTTCTTTGCTACATACTTTTCACGCGCGGCGGCAACCAAAGCGGCGCGGCGTTTTATTTCGCGGCTGACCTTTATTTCACCGTCGTCGCGCAGAAAGCGTTTTATTTCGCCCATTATCAACGGAACGGCATAGGTTGAAAACGCGGTTTCACGCGTCAGATCGAAATTCCTTACTGCCTTTATCATACCGATATGCCCGAGCTGACAGAGATCGTCGTATTCGACACCGCGGCCTGTAAAGCGTATCGCGATCGACCTCACAAGCCCCGTATTTTCTGCTATAAGCGTATCGAGCGCTTCCTTGTCGCCCGACTGTGCGCGAGCAATAAGCTTGTAATGACGGTCGTTACTCACTGACCCTTCAGCCTCTTTTCAAGCGTGACGACCGTACCCTTGTTGGCCTTCGAGCGCACGCGTATGCCGTCGGTAAACGATTGCATTATAGTGAATCCCATTCCACTTCGCTCGCCGTCGGTATCTGTTGTATAAAGCGGCTGCATCGCCGTCTGCACGTCATCAATGCCGCGTCCCTTATCCTTGATGCGAATAACAAGCTTACCGCTTTCGGTCATTCTGCAAAGTATGTATATCATACACTCGCTTTTATCATCAAAGCCGGCGTACGCGTGGACTATCGCGTTTGTAACAGCCTCGCTTACGACGGTTTTGATATCGGCAATTATCGCTATCGACGGGTCGCACTGCGCGGCAAACGCCGAAACAGCGCTCCGCGCAAAGCCTTCGTTCACGCTCCTCGCGGGGAACTCTATTTTCATCGTATTTACTGTTTTGTCGGACATTTTATATCTCCTTCTATTTTTATCATTTTGTCTACGCCCGCTATCTCCAAAATGCGAAGCGCGGCGGCAGACGGGTTTTTAATTATCAGCGTGCTTCCGACCGACAAGCATTTTTTCATTCTGCCCATGATCAAGCCCAGCCCCGAGGAATCGCAGAAGCTCACGCCCGAAAGGTCGAGCTCGAACCTTATCGGTTGTATCGATTCGATCGCCTTATCAAGCCTTTCACGCGCCGATTTTGCGTTGTGATGGTCTATTTCGCCGATGATATAGGACACGGCATCGTCACCGCGTCTTTCGGTCCTTATTTCCATATAAACGTCCTTTCCTTTGCTTTTTATCTTTATTCTATTCATACCCCTTGTCGCATTTTGCCAAAGCGAGCAACGCATAATAAAAAAGGGAACTTTTTGCAAAAAGTTCCCTTTAAATCCCTCGAAAATCTTTAAATTCGAAAAAAATATTCAAATATATTGAAAACCCATTCAAACCGACAAAATTTTTTATCCCGAAAAATGTTTACATTTTTCGAGCATAAAAAGTTTTGGGGGTTCAAAAGGGGGCTTTTTCAAAAGCCCCCTTTGCAAATCATTTCTTCTCCGAGATGCCGCGGATGAGCTTGTAGTACTCGTAAGCGGCTTTTTCGGTTTTGTTGTCGCCGAAGCGGTAGAACTCGCCCTCCTTGATATCGTCGGGGAGGTATCTTTGCTTGACATAGTGGTTCGGATAAGAATGCGGATATTTGTATCCGTTATCGGCATCGGGTCTATGTGTATCGCGGAGATACGAGGGTATATCCCTGCCCCTGCCCATATTTATCGCTTCCGCGGCGGCAAAATACGCGTCGTGTGCCGAGTTTGATTTAGGCGCGGTAGCAAGCAGCACCACGGCATCGGAAAGCGGAAGCGAAGCCTCGGGCAGTCCCACAGATGTGGCTATATCGACGCACGCCTTTACGATGGGTATACACATCGGGTATGCAAGTCCCACATCCTCGCACGCAATTATCATCAAGCGTCTGCAGGCGGAAATCAGATCACCGCCCTCAAGGATACGCGCAAGATAGAACACCGCAGCATCGGGGTCGGAGCCTCTTATAGATTTCTGGAACGCGCTTAGCAGATCGTAATGCTCGTTACCGTCCTTATCGAACCTTATACCCGAGCGTTGTGAAAGCTCCTTCGCAAGCTCTGCGGAAAGCTCGTTATCCGAAGAATAATAGACGTTTTCGAGCGCGCCTATGCCCTTTCGCACGTCGCCTCCGCAACCGCGAGCGATTGTCAGCAAAACCTCATCGGTGCAGGACTTATTCAAGCCCTCAGATTCGTTACATATATCAAACGCACGTCTTAATGCAGGAAGCATATCCTCTGCCTCGACCGGCTTGAACTCGAACACGCTTGAGCGCGATAACAGCGCGGGGTAAAGCGAAAAGAACGGGTTTTCGGTCGTTGAGCATATAAGCGTAACTCTGCCGTCTTCGACGTATTCGAGCAAGGATTGCTGTTGCTTTTTATTGAAATACTGTATTTCATCGATATAAAGCACGATTCCGTCCTGTGCGGTTATCGTATGCGACATAGACAGTATTTCCTTTATATCCGAAAGCGACGCCACCGTGGCGTTTATACGGTAAAGCTCCTTGCAGCACAGCTTGGAAACTATATCGGCAACGGTCGTTTTACCCGTACCGGGAGGGCCGTGGAAAACAAGCGAGGGCAGATGTCCGCTTTCTACTATACGCCGAAACGGCGCGCCCTTTGCGAGCAAGTGCTTTTGGCCTGCGACCTCGTCGAAGCTTTTCGGTCTTACCTTTTCGGCAAGCGGCATCTCTTTTCACCTCTTTCTTGTGGATTTTTTATTATATAAGGAACTTTTTGAAAAAAGTTCCTTATGATCCTCAAAAACTTTTAAATTCGAAAAACTAAAGTTTTTCGGAAAAGGTCATATTTTACTTTTCCAAAAAAAGTTTACTTTTTTCGATTTTGAGGATTTTTGAAGGGTTTAAGGGAAACTTTTTGCAAAAAGTTTCCCTTGGATAAATCTTATTTGTCTTTTTTCTTAAAAGAGAACTTGTTTTCTTCGTTATTGAAGATACGCTTTATATTCGAGCGGTGCATTATTATGACGAGGAAGCCAACGAAGAACGCGCTTGCAAGCTCGAAGATATGCGCCTTACCGTAGGCAACGCTTATTGCCGCAGGATAGGTTATTGCCGCGATGATGGAAGAAAGCGACACGTATCTCGTAAACAAGAGCACGAGCGCGAAGATTATAAACAGAACCGCGAAAATAACGGGGTCGATGACCAATATCATCGTCGCGGCGGTGAGAACACCCTTGCCGCCCTTGAAGCGATAGTATATCGGGAAGATATGGCCTATCATACAGAACATACCCGCAAGATACGCGCCGTATCTGCCGAACATTATTATACCTACAAGCACGGATATAAGCTGTTTACCTATATCGCCGACAAGCGTCCATATCGCGCCGTCCTTACCGTAAACGCGGTGCATATTGGTGAGCCCTGCGTTACCGCTTCCGAACGAGCGGATATCCTGCTTGTATTTATATTTTGAAATGATGATCGCCGAGTTGCACGAGCCCAAAAGATACGCGATGATCGCAGTAAGTATCCAGCCGCATATTTTGATATACGCGCCGTATTCCGACGTACTATCAGCCCATTTTTCGACAACCGCGAAGATGCCGGGTAAAAAATTCGAGATCAAATACAGCATATCAGTTTACTCCCTTCGGATTTTCGCCCTTTTGCTTTATTACAAAGCGGATAGGTGTGCCCGAGAAATCAAACGCCTCACGCAAGCAATTTTCGATATAACGCTGATAGGAGAAGTGGAACAGCTCTGCATCGTTACAGAACAGCACGAACGTCGGGGGACAAACACCCGTCTGCGTCATATAATAGATCCTGAGTCTTCTGCCCTTATCGGACGGCGGCTGAACGCGTGCGGTAACGTCTGCAAGGAAATCGTTAAGAAGTCCCGTTGTGATACGGCGGTTTGCATTGGCGTGGATTTCGTTTATCATCGGGTAAAGCTTATCCACCCTTTGACCCGTAAGCGCGGAAACGAACGCAACGGGTGCGTAGCGCATATATCCAAGCGCGGTATAAACCTCTTTTTTGAAGTTATTTACCGAGGAATTATCCTTTTCCAAGGAATCCCATTTATTTATAACGATTATGCTTGCCTTGCCTGCATTATGCGAAAGGCCCGCGATTCTTTCGTCCTGCGCGGTAACGCCCTCGTTCGCATCGACCATAACCAGACAAATGTCTGCCTTTTCGACTGCGGCGTTTGCTCGGATAACCGAATATTTTTCGATTCTGTCCTCGACCTTGGAGCTTCTTCTGATACCCGCGGTATCGACGAAGATATATTTACCGTGCTTATTTTCGACGAAGCTGTCGATAGCGTCACGCGTTGTACCGGGGATATCCGACACGATAGAACGCGCCTCGCCCGTGATGCGATTGATTATGCTCGATTTGCCTGCATTCGGCTTACCGATAACCGCAACGCGAATGCTTCCCTCCTCCTCGGGAGAAAGCTCTTCATCGGGAAGATATTCGATAACCTTATCCAGAATATCGCCCGTACCCGTACCGTGTACCGAGGAAACGGGGATAACGTCATCGAAGCCCAATTCGTAAAATTCATAAAATCCGGCAGGCACCTCGCCTATGGTATCGACCTTATTTACGGCGACAATTATCGGCTTACGGCTCTTTTTGAGCATCGAAGCTATTTCCCTATCCGCCGCGGTAACACCTACCGAAAGCTCGGTCATAAATATTATAACGTCAGCCGAGCCTATTGCGATAAGCGCCTGATCGCGCATCTGACGCAAAAGCGTGTTTTCGGTGCTCGGCTCTATACCGCCCGTATCGATAAACAGCATACTTCTGCCGTTCCAATCAACGTCGCAATATATTCTGTCACGCGTTACACCGGGCGTATCCTCTACGATAGATATACGCTCGCCCGCTATTTTGTTGAAAAACGTGCTTTTGCCGACATTCGGTCTGCCGACAACAGCAACGGTGCATTTAGACATCTATATCATCCTTTCAAGCCCGTCATCGCATAAAACAGATTATATCCGCCCTTATCGACAACGGTTACCTTTATATCGAGCGCACGTTCCAATTCCTCGACCGAAACGTCGTCGAGAAACAGATCTCTTTGCGCTCTGAGCATATTTTCGGGGATAAGCAGCTCGCTTCCGAGGTCCTTACCCTTTAATTGCTTTAGTATATCATTTCCCGTGACCAAGCCGCTTACCGTTACGCTATGACCGAAGAAATCGTTCCTTATCGGGCAAACGTTGACCTTTAATTCGGGATACCTTTCCATTACCTTATCCGCCATCGACGAAATAAAATTACTCGCCGCATAGCCGGTAACAACGGTTATGCTTCTATTATATACCTTTCCTTCCTCGTTTTCAAGGCATTCGAGAAATTCATCGGTATCGCTTCTTATCATTCCGACGCCGTTTTCGAGCTGGGGATAACCCTCGTAATAGCTTTCATCGGGCATATCTCTTCCCGCCAAGAGATAAAATTCATCCGACGGGTAGATAAGCCGCATTCCGCGTGATTCATAGCAATAGCTTCCGAAGCTGTTTGCGATATCGATTACGTTTGCCGCGCTTTCCTTATCGAACGGCTTTAAGGGATACAATCCGCTTCGATGTGCCGTTAATCCGCAGGGGACCATAGCTATGCTTTCGATATTTTTGAGCATGACCAGATCGTGAAGCGAGCGTTCCAGCTCTTTTCCGTCGTTTATGCCGTTACACAAAACGAGCTGTGCATTTATGGAAATATCCGCATCGTCGAGCATTTTTAAATAACGCAGGCAATCGCCCGCAAAGCGATTTCGCATCATCGTAACGCGTAATTCGGGGTTTGTGGTATGTACCGACACGTTCACGGGCGAAATACGCATTTTTATGATTCTTTCGATATCCGAATCCTTTAAATTGGTAAGCGTGACGTAGTTGCCGTGGAGGAACGACAAACGCTCGTCATCGTCCTTGAAATATATCGTTTCACGCATACCCGAGGGGTTCTGGTCGATAAAGCAGAAGATACAATTATTACGGCAACGCTTTTTTTCGTCCATAAGATAGGTCGAAAATTCAAGTCCGATATCGCTGTATTCGTCCTTTTTGATAACGGTATTCAATATATCGTCGCCGCGCTTATAAACCATCTCGAGCTTTTTATCCATTATGTAAAAGCGGTAATCGAGCACGTCGTTTATCTCGTTGCCGTTTATCGCAAGAAGAATATCATCCTGCTTCAAATCGGCTTTTTCGGCATACGAGCCTTTTTCGACCGACTGTATTTTTACCATTATCGCACCTCTGTGAGCCGAAGCATTGGAGCTTGAACCAGCCCAAAAGGACTGAAACGCGTTTGCTTTTCGGCAAATTTTAACTTATCGTCTTAATTACAAAAAAGCGTGTTGCCACAAAAGATGCAACACGCTAATTCGCTTAGTCTTTATCCTTGACCTGAAGAACTACCTTGCCGCCGTAGCTGCCGCAGCTCTTGCAAACACGGTGAGAAAGAATGTATTCACCGCACTTGGGGCACTTGGTCATTCCGGGAAGGTCGAGCTTCCATACGGAAGAACGTCTTTTATCTCTTCTTGCCTTGGATACTTTTCTCTTGGGTACTGCCATTTTGGAAATCCTCCTTGTATGGTAAATTATTTTTTTACTTTTTATTCGCTGAAGTAATCCTTCAGTACGTCCCAACGGGAATCACGATCCTTTGTTTCGCAATTACATTGCTTTTCGTTAAGATCGCATCCGCATTTTACACACAAGCCCAGGCAATCCTCTTTACACAGAAAGCGCGACGGCATTTCGAGTATAAGAGTACTGCGGACAAGGTCTTCAATATCTATTGCAAAATCGGTGAGAAGAATAAATTCCTCTTCATCGTCGTTGGCTAATTTATCGGTTATTTTGGCGTTAAGCGAAATGGGTGTGCCGTAAGCAATCTCCTTACCGCAACGCGCGCATTCCGCCTTTACGGACGGGATTATTTCACCCGTTAAGAGTATCAGCCCCGAATGGTTGGTAACCTTACCAGTTGCTTTGGCAGAGCCTGATAAATTTTCATCGGTAAATTCACAATCCGAAACCGATAAATCGAATTCTACCGAGTCGACGCTTCCGTCCAAAAGTTTTTTCAGATCAAGCATATTTGATACTCCTTCCTCAAAACTCGCGTAAAAGCGCACTATTCATTATATTTGTGAAGAGCCGTTTTGTCAATACTTTTTTGCAAATTAAGCTGTTTTCGCAAACAAAAATAAAGCATTTCGGTTGATTTAAAGAAATTTATATGGTATAAATTCATTAAAGCGGCAGAATAATATCATCGAGGTGAAAGCTATGACGATGAAAAAGATGATCTCCGCTAACAAGGCGTGCACCTGTATGGCTATGACCGCTATGGGCGCGATGATGGGTATGCTCGCCGCAAAAATGCTTATAAAGCGTTGCCGCTGCACCGAGCAGCTGAAATGCAGGGCAAAAAAAGCGTTCAAGGCAGTAGAGGAAAAGCTGCTCGACTGATTAAGCTACGGCGTATTTTACGCCGTATATAATGGAGCTGTACATATGAATTCTATCGGTTCAAGACTTGAAGCAGTGCTTGACAGGCTTAAACACGTAAAAGACAATAAGCTTTTCGCGGATATAGGAAGCGACCACGCTTACCTTGCGATAGAAGCGGTATCACGCGGATACGCCGGATCGGCTATCGCATCGGACATAAACCCAATGCCGCTTGCAAAGGGCAAGGAAAACGCCAACGCCTTGGGCATCGACGTGGAATTTATCCTTTCCGACGGATTTGATGCCTTCGATACCCTACCCGTCACCTCCGCCGCGATATGCGGTATGGGCGGTGAGCTTATATCAAAGATCGTTTTACGCTCGAAGATATGTAAAAGCGCATACCTTTTGCTTCAGCCGATGTCGGCGCAGGAGGAATTACGTAAAGCCTTGTGGGACAACGGATTTGAAATAGAAAGTGAAAAGTTCGTCGTCGAATCGAAAAAGCCATACACCGTTATATCGGCAAGATACACGGGGCAAAAATACGAATATTCCTACCTCGACCTTTATTTAGGCAAGGAAAGATCGCCCTCGCCCGAATTTTCGGCATATTGCGAAAAAGCACTTGCCTCGGCTGTCAAGCGCAAGCTCGGCATAATTTCACGCGGCGAGGACACAAGGGATATCGACAGCCTGATAGATTTTTGCAATAATTAAACGCAAACCACCAATTTTTCGGCAGGAACGAATTTCGTAAGGAAAACCCTTGCTTCGAACGGTGTTATTTTAAGATTACGCTTGGGGATAATGATCACTGAGCGTTTTTCTATATAGATATAAATAGCGTGGGGTGCAAGATAGATCGTTTCGACCTCGTCATAGAAAATCTCGCTGAATTCGTTTTCGGTTTCATCCTCGAACATCAATTCAAACGCAAAGCCGTTCTTGCCGAATTCGGTCCTTTGCTTTGCGCGTACGGTTTTTGCTTTGCTGTTGCAGATTCTTTTTACGTTCGTATTTACGGTATAGAAGAACATAAAGGTGCAAAGCAATATTACGCCCGCAACGACCCAAAGCGATTTATCGTTATTCGCCCAGCCTGCAAGAAAAAGCCAGATGCAGATAACCGTAAGCGCCATAGCGACACACATCGTTTTGATGCGGTAGTATTTACCCTTCAACACGTTGAATTTAAGATATCTCGAATAGTCCTTTATACCTACGAATCCGATCGATTCAAGCGGCTTTATTTTTTGTGACATTATTATTCTCCTTTAACAAGCAATTCCATAAGCATTTCGCCGCGTTCGAGGTGGTAATTTCCCTCTCTGCCGCTGATTTCGGAATATATTCCGATTCCGCTTTCCTTTTCGTTTACCGAATCGTAAAGCACGAAGGGAACGCTTTCCCTTGTATGCGTTCTTGCACTTATCGGCGTGGGGTGGTCGGGCAGAAGCAATATACGGTGATCCTCGCCCGTGCTCTTTAAATACTCCAAAAGCCCGGAAAGTATGTATCTATCGATATTTTCGATAGATTTTATCTTATCCTCGACCTTGCCCTGATGACCGCATTCGTCGGGAGCTTCCACGTGAATATACACCAAGTCTGCTCCGTTTTTTAGCTCGTTTATTGCGGTATCGCGCTTTGCCTGATAATCTGTATCGAGCGTGCCCGTTGCGCCTACGACGTTCGGAACGTTCATTCCTGCGCACAAGCCGATGCCCTTTATAAGATCGACTGCACAGACGACAGATGCCTTCAAGCCTGTTTTTTCGTAAAAATCGGGAAGCGACGGTTTTTTGCCCGGACTCCACAGCCAGAGCGAATTAGCACGCTTCAAGCCTCTTTTTTCTCTTTCGATATTCAGGGGATGGTTATTCAAAAATTCGTACGACGCCTTCATAAGCTCGTACATCGGCTTTGCAATATCACCCTTGGGGAGATATTCGCCGATCCTACGTCCGATAATATCGTGCGGGCGCGCAAAATTATTAAATTCGGGGAAATTTTTCCAAATAAGACAATGGCGGTAGCTGATTCCGCAATAGAATTTCATTATATCGTTGCCGAACTTTTCCTGAAGTGCGTTGATAAGCACTCGCGCCTCGTCGGTGGATATTTCGTCGGACGAATGGTCGAGCATCGTAAGCTCCTCATATTCGCCTTCGCCGCCCAACGCGACGATATTTGCGCGTATTGCGGTTTCATCGTCAGCCATTTTTATGCCGATGCTTGCCGCCTCCAACGGAGAACGACCCTTTGAATATATTTGCGGATCGTAGCCCATAACCGCCAGATTGGCGGTATCGCTTTCGGGAACCATATTCATCGGGACGGTATCGACCGTGCCGTTTATTCCCCTTGACGCGAGATAATTCATTATCGGCTTATCGGCAACCTCAAGCGGTGTTTTTTTACCGAGCTGTGCTATGGGATGATCCGCCATACCGTCGCCGAGCATTACTATATATTTCAACTTCTTCACCTGATTTCGAATATAAATATTTCTACCCCATAATTATATCAAAACCAAGAATCAAAATCAATCGTTATTATTACTGTTTTTATACATAATCCGTCTTTTCTCGTTGACAAAACCGACGGATAGACTTATAATAAGGTATGTAATAATATCGTCAGGGAGGGCATCTTATGAAGATAAAGCAAGGCTTCGTTCTGCGTGAGGCCGCAGGAAGCTACGTCGTTATGGATATCGGTAACGAGCTATCCTTTAACGGTATGATAACCCTTAACGAAACGGGAGCGTTTATATGGCGTGCGATCGACGAGGGCAAAAGCATCGACGAGATCGCTTCCATGATAGCCGACAGCTACGAAACCGACGTCGAAACCGCGAAAAGAGACGTAACCGTATTCGTATCCAAAATGAAGGATACGGGCGTTCTTGAATAAAACCGTTAAGCTTGCCGACCTCTTCCCTCTTATACGCGAAAATCTCGATGCCGGCGGAGTGACCTCTTTTACCGTTCACGGCAAAAGCATGACTCCCATGCTTTCGGATTCTGTCGACAGTGTTCGCATTATCAAGCCGACAAAACCCCTTAAAAAGTACGATATTATTTTTTATACACGAAACGACGGCTCGTTTATATTACACCGCATCGTAGGCATTAAAAACGGCTCTTATATCTGCCGCGGCGACAATCAAGTGCAAAACGAGACCGTAGAAAGCGACCAAATAATCGCCGTGGTGACCGAATACACAAAAAACGGCGAATGGAAAAGTATGGATTCGCTATCGCATATTATATATTCACGTCTTTGGGTAAACACGGTTATTTTCCGTTGGGTAACAAGAAAAGGCATTTCTTTTTTCAATCGATTCAGAAAGAAGTAATTTGATGAAGGTTGCAGTTATAGGCTCGCGCGGGATAAAGCACGCGGACCTTTCCAAATATATTCCCGAGGAAGCGGATCTGATAATTTCGGGCGGCGCTTTGGGTGTGGATACACTCGCCGAAGAATACGCGCGCGAGCACGGCATAAAAACGCTTGTATTCAAGCCCGATTACGCGCTTTACGGCAGATCTGCGCCGTTGATACGAAACAGGATCATCGTTGACAATGCCGACCTTGTTATTGCCCTATGGGACGGCGTTTCGCGCGGGACACAGTTCACGGTAAGCTATGCACAGCGCATAGGCACACCCGTAAGGCTTTATATTTTGTAAATAATGCTTATTGCATTATATAAATTTTATCAACCGAAAGGACACAGCATATGAACACCAAAAGATTCCTCGCGTTTCTTCTCTGCGCGCTTTTGTGCTTCACGCTTATCGCCTGCAGCGACAGCAAGGATGACAGCGACGACGATGATGACAGCTCCAAGTCATCCAGTGTAAACAAGGGTGACGAAAATTGCACGCACGAATTTACTGAATGGGAAACCACCAAGGAGAGCTCTTGCACGAAGGACGGCAAGATGGAAAGAGAATGCTCCCTCTGCGGCAAGGAAGAAGAACAGATAATCGTTGCTCCCGGCCACTTCAATTCATTTGGCGAATGCGAAGTCTGCGGCAAGAAGCTTCGCGATTGCGAGCATAAGAAGGTAAACGAGGTTACTATTTCCGAGGTTACCTGTGTTGATGAAGGTCGCATCCACCACATCTGCACGCTTTGCAAGGTTTGCGTTGAAGTTGAATACATCCCCTACGAGGGCCACGTTTACGTTGAGCACGAGGGCAAGGACGCTACCTGCACCGAGGATGGCTGGTATTACTACTACACCTGCGAAAAATGCGATTACAGCAGCAAGGAAACCGTTTCCGCATACGGTCACGAATACATCGGCGGCGTTTGCGATAACTGCGGCGGAGCAGATCCCGAATTCACCACAGTTGACGTTGAGCAGAGCGCAGGCAACCCCTTAAAGCTCGAAAATATTTCCGAAAATCCCTACACTGCAACTGCAGTAGAGTTTGTTACCTACGAGGGCGAAATTGCCAAGAAGAACCAGAAGGATTCCTATGAATTGACCGCAACCTACTCGGGCAGATATTATTTCGGCTTGAGCGAGGTATATGCAGGCACAAGCATGGATATCTACGTTTACGACAGATTGGGCGGCACCGTTAACTATTCTACCTACATAGGCAACGGCGAGGGCGTTTATGCCGACCTCGAGGCAGGCGAAAAATATACCGTTAAGGTATGCCACAGAACCGAGTTCAGCCAGTATATCCTTACTATCGGTCAGGCAAAGGCCGCTGCTGATATTACGGGCTATACCGTTGTAAACGACGCTATCGAATACAATAACCAGCGCGTTAATTACACCTTCACCGCGGCAGTCACCGGTATTTACCGTTTCAATTTCTCGAATATGATTGCGGAAACCTACGTAAGACTTTACGTTTACAACTATCTCGGCGAAACCGTTAACTACGGCACTTATATCCACAACGGCGACGGTGTTACCGTTACCCTGAACGCAGGCGAAACCTACGCGATAGAGGTTCAGTATCAAGCCGGCACTCCCGATTACAGTCTTTCTATCGGCTACCAGAAGGTAACCAACGACATTTCGGGCTACACCGCTGTATACGATACCATTTACTACAAGGATCAGGTAAACATCTACACCTACACTCCTGCCGTAAGCGGCAACGTTATATTCTATCTGACTGACGTTCAGAGCGATGCCAGCGTATACCTTTACATCTACAACCACCTCGGTGAAAGACTCACCTACAATTCCTACTGCGGCACGGGCGAAAGCGTAAGCTATAATCTTACCGCAGGCAACACCTACACCATTCAGGTGGCACAGCAGGACGGCTATCCGCAGAACTACGGTCTTGTTATCGGCAACAACAAAGCACCCTACAGCGTATCGGGCAAGGTTGCGGTTAACGACCGATTCGATTACGACGAGCAGAGCGCTACCTACGAATACACTGCTACCGCTGACGGTGAGCTTTACATAACCCTCCGCGGTTATAACGGCAACGGCGCTTCCATTACCGTTTACAACGAAAACGGCGTGAGCGTTTACAGTGATTCCTATTTCTATGACGGTGACGTCGCAACTATTTACGACGTGACAAGCGGTGAAAAGTACACCGTTGTTATCACAGCAAGCTACGGTTCAGGCGACTTTACCATAGCATTCGGTTGATTGAATATCAGAAAAGGGAGCTTCGAAAAGCTCCCTTTTTTATTTTCTCTGAAAGCGTTTTTGGTGAAATGAAGTTTTGATTTTCGAAAAACTTTAGTTTTTCGTTATAATGATTTTTGAGGATCATAAGGAACTTTTTGCAAAAAGTTCCTTATAACCCCCAAAAAAACGAAAGCGCATCGGGCAAATAATTTACATTTTTTATATACTTTATCGAAAAAAGATGGTATAATATTATAAAGGAAAGTAATTCGGGGGTGATTTTATGAATATTACCGGTACGGGCAAAGCGTTTGTGCTTTTACGCAACGTACTTGACACCACCAAAACAACGGCTTCTCCGATAAAATTCCCCGAGCGGAAGCCCATAATGCCTACCGACAAGAGTGAATATTTTCCCCGTGTAACGCCCGAGGAATGCGGCATAAGCAGTATTTACCTGCTTGAATATCTGAACCATTTATTCTCCGACCGCAGCATAAACGCGCAGGGTATAATGATGCTCCGCGGCGACAAGGTGTTTTTTGAATGCGATGCCGCACGGTATGACAAGTATATTCCGCGCGCAACCTTTTCGGAATGCAAAAGCATAATTTCGCTCGCTATCGGCATACTCGTTCAAAAGGGCAAATTGAAGCTCAACGAGCGCATCACCGATATTTTCGATGCAAAAGCCACTCCCGTTGCAAAGGTACGGCTGAAATCGCTTACCGTAAAGCATCTGCTTACGATGACCTCCTGCATTGCCTTTAACGAGGCTGAGGCGGTCGTTACGCGTGATTGGGTCAAGGGCTTTATCAACTCCGACGTAAACGGCACGATCGGCAAGGATTTCAAATACAACAGCATGAATTCCTATATGCTTGCCGCGATAATTAAGGAACGCACGGGTATGAGCGTAAGCGAATTTCTGGACTCTACCCTATTCGGTGCGCTTGACATTAAAAGCTATTATTGGGAAAAATGTCCGATGGGTATCGAAAAGGGCGGATGGGGCTTATACATTCGCCGCGAGGACCTCGCAAAGATCGGGATTTTGATACAACAAAACGGCATATGGAACGGCAAAAGACTCGTTTCCGACATCTATCTCGATGCCGCAACGAGTGAAAAGGTAAAGGTTCCCAAGGAGTACGGAGAATACAACTACGGCTATCATATATGGTGCGGCAGAAGCAACAACAGCTTTCTGTTCAACGGTATTTTCGGGCAGAATCTGCTTACCTTCCGCGAAAGCAGCATAACGATAGTAATCAACTGCGGCAACAGCGACACCTTCCAGCAGGGATATTTCTTTACGCTGACGCACAAATATTTTTCAAAGCCGTTCGATTCTTCCCTGCCCGAAAGCAAGGGCGAGCTCGACGCATTAGAGAATTTCAAGTCAGACCTGAAAATAAACGGAAACGGAAAGCACCCATACCTTAAAAAGAGCTTCATCGAGCGTGATCTTACTGAGGATATCGCCTCGCTTGACGGAAAAGTATTCAATTTCACAAGTGCGAGCGCTGCCTCGACCGGATTTGCACCGCTATTTCTGCAGATGATCCAATCCAACTACACGGCGGGCTTGAGGTCGATCGCGTTCCGCATAGAAAACGGCGACGCATTTATCGATTTTATCGAAAGCGACGAGGTAATACCGCTCAAGGTGGGATTTAACGAAAGCAAGCGCAGCATCGTTCATATCCACGGCGAGCCTTATCTGGTAGAGGTGGAGGCAACCTTCGCCGAAAACGAGGATGGAGTCCCCGTGCTGAAAATCATATACGATTTTATCGAAACGCCATTCTCACGCGTGGTAAAAATCGTTTTTGAAAAAGATAACCTGCACGTGCTGTTTACCGAAACGCCGGGCAAGGATATTACGCGTATTATGAGCGCGGTCATCTCGTTCCTCGTACCATACGGCGAGCAGATGAAAACAGCATTTAACCGCATCGACGGTGATTATCTCACATTAAAGCTCGACAACGCCTTTTCGCCAAGGCTTAATATGGTTGAATTTATTGATGAGTGATTGTTGGTATGTGGTTAGGGGAACTTTTTCAAAAGTTCCCCTATAACCCTTCAAAATCCTTTATATTCGAAAAACTAAAGTTTTTCGTAAAAAATCAAGCGTTATCGGTCGCTTCAGTATAATCGGTTCAACCCGTAAAAGCTAATTGCTATCAAATTTGTTGGGAAAATTCATTTGAGCGTCGAAAGTTTTTTTGTCCGAAAAATGTTTACATTTTTCGAGCATAAAAAGTTTTTGAGGATCATAAGGAACTTTTTTCAAAAAGTTCCTTATAAAAAGAAAAACGCTTGCCGTTTTAGACGAGAGCGAAGCGACTATACAATAAAAATCACTATAAAAACCGAGGACATGCGCCTCGGTTTTTATACCTATGAACGTCGCGAGTGTCGAACACATAGTGTGAGGCGCGAGCGCACGACGTTCACAAAAAAACAACCAAAAGCCGTGTGCTTTTGGTTGAGAGCCGTAAGGCGATACAAAAGAGAATGCCCACTCCGTTTGAAATGGGCATTTTTTACGTATTTAAGGGGCTTTTATGCCGAGTAATTACGAATTTCTCTTCTTAGCGAAGCAATCGCTGCAGTATACAGGTCTGTCATCAGAGGGCTGGAAGGGAATCTTCGCTTCGCCGCCACATTCAGCGCAAACTGCGGTGAACATTTCTCTGGGAGCTCTGGTAGCCTGCTTTCTTGCATCTCTGCATGCCTTGCAGCGCTGCGGTTCGTTCTGGAAGCCGCGTTCAGCGTAAAATTCCTGTTCGCCGGCGGTGAAAACGAATTCGTTGCCGCAATCTTTGCAGGTTAAGGTCTTGTCTTCGTACATGAGTGTTCTCCTCTTGTGGTGTGTTTTTATAAAACCCTTGTTTATCGGGGCTTTTTCTTTTCTTTTATACTGCGCCGATAATATTGCGCAGCTTATTCCTTATTCGGAATACCGCGTTCGACGTGCTTTTTACGCTTTTACCCGTTACGAACGCTATATTTTCATACGACATATCGGTCAAATAAAGCTCAAATACCGTTTTTTCGTACGGAGAGAGCGCGGAAAACACCTTTTCGTACAAAATTTGTGCGCCGACGTCGTTTAAAAGCACTTCCTCGGCGGACGGTGCAGTTTCGGAATCATCTTCGATTGCCGACACCGTGTTTGATACCTGATTTACGTTTTTACGCATCGCGCTTACGATGCTGTTCCTGACACAATGAGATGCATAAGTAACGAACGCAGACGTTTCTCCGTCATAGCTTCTTACTGCCTTCAGCAAGCCGATAAGACCCTCCTGAAACAGATCGTCGCGCATTGACGCGTCTACGTTGAAGCTTTTGATATGATATTCCACTACGCGCTTATATTTCAAAGCCAACGCTTCGAAAGCGCGTTCGTCACCATTTTTGGCGTTCTGGATAAGAAGCGCTTCGTCGACGGTGATTACTTTTTCGTGTCGTTTCATATAATTATACTCATTTCATATCATTTGTCAAGAATATTTTCAATTGTGCAACATTTTTCTGCGTTTTGCACAAAAACTAAATACCAATTCTATTCGTTATGTCGGCTAAAAGTGTGCGAAGGTCGGGCATTTTTTTATTGATATCCTTTGCCAACGCTATTTGCGCCTTGGTACGAACGAGGTTATGACGAGGCATTTTGCATTTGAAATACTTATCACCGTTTAAATAGTCGGTCAAAAACCTTGCCGCAAGCTCGAGCGTGATGGCAAGAACACCGTCGGGAAGCGTTTCAACTTCCTTTTTCGTTACCTTACCCATTATGCTGGGCACGAAGCCTTCGGCAAATGCGGTATAATAATCCAAGTCGAGATATATCTTCGAGGTATCGGGATTATCCTCACCGCCGGGGTTTGCCGCAAAGCGTACAGCGTCGCCGAAATCGTACGCCACGAGTCCCGACATTACGGTATCGAGGTCGATAACCGCAAGATGCTCGCCCGTTTCGACGTCGAACATTACGTTATTGCATTTCGTATCGTTATGCACGACGCGGTTGGGTATTTCGCCCAATTCGCTCAATTCGCAAAGCACGCACGCTTCCTTTTCCATAGAAAGCAGATAATCGAGCTCTTCCTTTACCTCTGTAAGCCTGCCCGCCTTATTTTCATAAGCGGCGGTACGAAGATCGTTATAGCGTTTTTTGGTATTATGGAAATCGGGTATCGTTGTATAAAGCGTTTCTGCGGGAAAATCCGAAAGATAATTTTGGAATTCGCCAAATGCAACGCCCGCCTCCTTAAGATACACAACGTCGGTATCGGTTACGCTTACCGCGCCGTAAACGCAGGAAAGCACGCGCCAATAATCGCCGTCCTTCGTGATATGGTAATAGCTTCCGTCTGCCTTGCGGTAATAACGGAGCACTCTTCTGCGAAGGTCGGGAAGGTTTTCGGCACGCATTTTTTGCTCGATATGGTCGGTTACCTTATGCACATTTTCCGCCACCTTTTCGGGCGCAGAGAAGACGTGATGGTTTACGCGCTGAATGATGTACTGCTTTTCACCGTCGTGGAACGAGGTGATGGCAACGTAGGTATCATTGATATTACCGGTGCTTATGCAACGTATTTTTCGCAGCTCGCCCTTTAAATTGAAATCGCTTATTATCGTTTCAAACAAGGGGTAAAGTTGTTTTTCGTTCACAATTATCAAACCCTATCTATAAAATAATGGGGGTCTTCGCGGTATTTCTTGTCTGCCTTTTCCCACATCGGTTGCGTTTTCACGAGGTGGCATTCGGCGCTTAAAATGTTTCCTATTTTTAATTCGTCGTCTGTAAGCAGATTACTTAAGCGTTCATATCTTTGAGCGACGCCTGCAAATCCGTGTGCGCGCACGGTATTTTTATGCGCTGTGCCGTTTTCATCGGTAAGCGTATATTCGTAATCGCCGCCGTAAAGATAATCGGGAACGCTTAATTCCTCAACAGCGTGCATAGACGTATTGGGGCGCATTCCGCAACCGATGAACAGTATTTTGCCATTCAACTGCATCAGGCGGCGGAACGGAGAATTTTCGCCGCAGGGGGTATTATCGAGAATATGGCCCGAGGTGATATATTCGGCGTTTTTGCCTATTGCACAGCAGGAGTGCGTCGGGCAGAGGCTTCTTTTCACGCCCTCTATCTCGGTACGAAAATATTCAGGCAGTGCGCCGATATTCGAAGGGGTATTATAATAATCAAACTCACGCTGATTGGGGTTACAGTGCAGATAGCTCAACGCGGGAAACACGAGTGTTCCATCCTCACCGAGCGCATACATAAGACCGTCGATAACGTCCTTGGGGCTTGCACCGCCTAACGAGCGGAGTGACGAATGCACGAGCAAAGTATCGCCCTTGCATATGCCGAGCGCCAATGCATCGTTTGCAACCTTCATTGAAGTTTCGTTCATATTATCTTCCCTCTGTCTTGATTATTTTTACGTTTTTAGCGGGAACGCTCACCGAATCAATGTATACTTTTTGATCCAGAATGTCAAGTCCGTTTCCGCCGATTTTGATTATTTTTTCGTTATCCGACATATTTGCGAGTATATGGAGCCGTTTATCGTTGCCCTTGCGAACAATATGCACCACACCCCTATCCTCTTCCCAGACACGCATTTCCTCGCTTCTGAAAAGCTCCTCCTCGTGTCTTAAATTATTCACCCTCATAAAGAAGTGTGAAAATTCATCGTCGAAGCCGGACGTGGGGAACGGTCTGCGGTTAAACGGGTCGCGGTATCCCTCGAGCGCGATCTCGTCGCCATAGAACAGGCAGGGCACACCGGGAAGAGCAGCAAGAAGAAGATACGCGTTTTTAAGCAGCTCCTTTGCTTTATCGCGCGTTTTTACATCCATACGCTTGTGAGCGAGCTCGGAATTGGAATAGCCTATATCCTCATCCCCTCCGAGCACGGTGGTGATGCGTTCGGTATCATGCGAGCCCAAATAATTCATAAGGCACGCAAGCTTTTTCGGCGGATAATTGCGGTAAAGCGTTTGAAGTGTATTGACAAACGCACCCGATTCGCCCCATTTTACAAGCTCGATTATAGCGTTTCTTATGGGATAATCGGTAACGGAATCGAGCTGTGTGCCGCGGAAATAGCGTTTACGCTCGTCATAAGCAATTTTGTTGGACGCATCCTCCCATACCTCGCCGATTATTATGGCATCGGGCTTACAGTCCTTTATCGCCGAGACGATCCTATCGAGCACGTCGCCCTCCAATTCGTCCACAACGTCTAATCTCCATCCGTCGATACCCATTTTCATATACTTGGGTATCACGCTTTCGGTGATGAATCTTATATAGCTTTCGCAACGGACGATCCTCGGCAGGTTGGTTATTCCCCACCAGCATTCGTATTTATCGGGATACCGATCGAACGTGAACCAATTATAATATGGAGAATCCTTTGACTGACACGCGCCGTTGCCGTATTTCCCGTAGGCGTCGAAATAGATACTATCGTTGCCGACGTGGTTGAACACGCCGTCGAGCACTATTTTTATTCCCCTCTCATGCGCCTTATCTATAAGATACTGCAGTGCTTCATCGCCGCCGAAGCTTTTATCGACCGACATAAAATCGGCGGTATCGTATTTATGGCAGGAGAACGCCTCGAAAATCGGGTTCAGGTATATGCAATCTATACCCAAGGACACAAGATAGTCCAATTTTTCTGCAACGCCGTAAAGCGTACCGCCGAAATGCTTATTATTCGGGAATGCATCGTAGGTTATTTCGGGATATTCGGGAATACCGTTATCCCATTCGTCATCGTAAATGGCATCTTCCCTTTTCGTAACGTTGCCGCCGCGTGCGAATCTGTCGGGGAATATCTGATAAACGTTTCCGCCTATTATCCATTCGGGCGACAGATATTTTTCATCGTATACGAGTATCTGCGTTTCATTGACGAATTTATCGCTTAAATAGCAATTGTATCCGTCGAACGCCGTATAATACCTTTTTCCGCCCGAAGCAAACTCGAAATGGCAGAAAAAGAGCCCGTCGCTTTTACAAATTTCGCGCGTGTTGAAGCAATATTCGCATTCGAAGCCGAAATCGTTATTTTTAAACGGGATATATTCCTCCCTCAGCACGCGTTCATCGTTGCCGATATAAAACCAGGCGTGCTCACAAGAGCCTCCCATTACCGAAAGGCTTATGCGGATATCGCTCCCGCTCGGGAATGCGTGGCATCCCGAGGGAGAGCTGCTTGACGTGATTTTTACCAATGCGTTCATTTATCCATATGAACAGGCTTTATCTTCCAGATATTTTCGGCATATTCCTTTATGGAACGGTCAGCCGCGAAGAAGCCTGCACCCGCGATATTATTGAGTGCCATTCTATTCCACTTTTCTCTGTCCTTATAGTCGGCATACATCTGCTTACGCGCCTCTGCATAGAAATCGAAATCGGCAAGGCACATAAACGGGTCGGAGATACCGAATGAATAAAGCAGATAGTTTGCGATATCCGAGAAGCTTCTGCCGTTAAAGCCTTGC
>JAZNWF010000057.1:0-1946 GCA_045593165.1 Eubacteriales bacterium | reverse complement strand
CGTGTTCGACGAGGAAAGCCGCGACGACACTCCCGAAATGCAGCATATCTGCGACGATTATATTTACAGCTTAAGCAAAATGATGAAAAGTCAGTTCTCGTTTTAAAAAAAGATAAGGAAGCGGTTTGCCGCTTCCTTTTTATTGGTATTATTAGCTATTCAGGCAAATAAACGGATATATCGTAGGTTATCACAAACGTACCGTCTTCTTTTATTGCAACATCATCAACAGGCGGAATTAAAGGAAGATTCAGTTCAAACGCGTTTTCATATACGATCGCAGCAACACCTCTTATTGCAGTGCCGGTTTTGTCGCAAACATCAATACCACGTTCTTCATAGTCAATAACAGTATAATACCAATCTCCCGTCTCAGACAGACAGTAACCGTTGGAAACGAACTTAGAAACAATTTCGCCGTTTTCTTGGGATATAACAATCGTTTCCATTTCACCCAACGCACCGTTGAAACTGATAAACATATTGCCGCCGGCTTTTTCTATACCTGCTATTTCGCATATATTGCCGGAAAGTTCGGTAATAACTGTTTTTTCATCAAATGATACGGTAACGTTACCGTTATTCAATCCTACCAAAATGTTTTCGAATTCACAGGCGAGAGTTATATCAAAATAATCACTCATTTTGAATACATCCCATTGTCCGCCGGGAAATTCGTATTGCGCATATATTTCGGTACCGAATCGAAAATCGTTTATCAACCACTTGCCGTTTTCATACACATAGTCGATATATCCCATAGACCAAGTGTCAGTATATGGAGTATCCGACACAATGTTTACATCGTAAATCGGAAAAGCGTATTTGACAATTCCGTTGTCACGGGATACTATACGTCCCGCAGCAATATCACAACAACTTTCGCCAAATCCGGGTTCATAAGTTGTTCTATACAGCTTTCCGTCTTCATAATAAATCGGGCAGGGAAAAGCAAGTGAAAATGCGCTATTCTTCAGTGATTCGGAAAAATACTCGTCAACAACATCTTCGAGCATTTCTATATCATTTTCAAATACAATACTGCTTGTTATATTTTCGTTCGGATAATAATAGACCTCGGTATAAGTAATATCGTTGCCCTGCCAATCCTTGCCGCCCACTATTTGCTCGCCTGCAGAATTGTGCAGATACTGAGGAAATCCGTAAAATTCTCTGGCTATGGATATAACATCATCGTATAAGCTCAAAGTTAAAAATTCACATTCCTCGTCGGTAATATCGTCCGCATTGACAGCGACAGGAACGTATGCTTCGTTTTCGAAATGATTCACAGGCACCAGCATCAAGTCATTGTTTTTTTCCGACTCGGACGAAACTGTTTCCGATAACTCGGAAATCGGCGTCGAATTACTGACATTTGCGCTTGTTTGCACGGTATTGATGTCATTACACGACGCAAGCATAAAGGATATTATAATCAAAACAATTCCAAGTGCTAAAATTTTTTTCATAACCGCTCTCCTTTCGTTAAATGAATTCTTATTCAACAGAATCAAAATAATACAATTTTACCACATCAGATAAGGGTAATTGTGATCTTCAATTATATTATATATAAAGATTAGATTAATTTCAATAATAGGTCATGTTCGCGAATCATTTTCATAGACTATAACAAAATACGCCTCGGTTTTTTGGATATATGCAACAAAATATTTTGGTTCGTTAATATTTTTTGGGCATTTTGCGCACATTGTATGAAAATACTGTTTTCTTTTGCGCATTCATATATACCTTACAAGGCAACCTCACTTTTAGCATGCATAATATTCGAGGACCGACTTCGTTATTGCAAGCACGCAAAGGCAGAGGGATTTGCCGTTGTCGGCGTGTTCGACGAGGAAAGCCGCGACGACACTCCCGAAATGCAGCATATCTGCGACGATTATATTTACAGCTTAAGCAAAATGATGAAAAGTCAGTTC
>JAZNWF010000056.1:0-2373 GCA_045593165.1 Eubacteriales bacterium | reverse complement strand
GAATAAGATGGCGGAGCTTGAGGCGCGAAAAAGCGAGCTGCAAATCCAAATCGCCAAAGAGGAGCTTGGTAAGCCGATGGTTTCAAGAGAAATCATTGTGTTTTGGTTCCACAAGTTCCGAACCTTTGATACAAACATATTTGAGCACAGAAGAAAATTTATAGATGCCTTTGTCAATGCGATTTTCCTCTATGATGACAAATTGGTGATTACATTCAATTACAAAAACGGAACAAAAACAGTTACCTTTGCCGAGCTTGAAGAGTCAGGCATAATTTCGGATATGAACTCCACGGGGGAGCCATAATGGGGCAACAATTTTGCACCCTAACACAAAAGTCCTTGATTTTCAAGGACTTTTTGTGTTTTTAGGGGTAAATTACAATTTCTTTCACCATTGCACCTTTTCTTGAACATTATGGTCTTGAACCTATGACTTTATCGAATTATTAAGGTGAATTGCTTTTTCTATCATATAGGTGGGAAATGAACTTGTATATGAAAATTCCGAATATTTTTAGAAAAAAGTATTGACATTCCCCTCGGGGGATACTTTATAATAGTATTGGGGTGATGAAGTTAATGAAGATAAACGAAGTAGTGAAAATAACAGGGCTTACGAAAAAGGCCATTCGCTTGTATGAGGAGCGCGCTCTAATAACCGTTTGCCGTAGCGAAAACGGTTATAGGGATTATTCGGAGATGGATATCAAGTTGCTTGAACGGATAAAACTCTTAAGAACAGCAGGAGTTTCTATAACCGATATAAAGCTGTTGATCTCAGGAATGTTATCGCTTGACGATATCATCGAAAAGCGTAAAAAGGAGATCGATGCTGAAAGCGGACTAAACTCCGAAAGGTATGCATTATGCGAGACCCTTGCGCAGCGTATTGCCAATGGGGAGGAGCAAACGGGAATCCTTTTCATGGAAACGGAAGACTCTTTAGAGTGCAATCAAGGGGCGTTGGCGGTTGGAATCGATATCGGAACTACTACGATAAGCGTTGCGGTGATCGACCTTGAAAATAGAGCTCAAGTAGAAGTTTTTTCTGTTCCACATAACTCCTACATTGATCGCTCCATATTCTCCGAGCAAAGTGTTTCGGTTATTATGGATAAAGCGGAAAGGGTACTTGATCTTATTTATAAAAGTTACACGGGTATAGTAAGTATTGGTGTAACAGGTCAAATGCACGGAATTCTTTATCTGAATAGTGAAGGTGAGGCGGTATCCAATCTTATAAATTGGCAGGATAAGCGTGGCGATATTCCGATAAAAGATTCCATGACAGCTTGTCAAAGAATAAAGCATATAACAGGCGAGAATATAGCAACCGGATACGGCATAGCAACGCATTATTATAATTTGTTGAAGGGACTTGTTCCGCAAAATGCCGTTGGTTTTTGCAGCATTATGGACTACTTTGCCATGCGACTGTGCCATATAAAAAAGCCGATAACTCATACGTCCGTTGCGGCAAGCTTCAGTTTATTTGATGTGAAAAAAGAATGTTTTATGCTTGATAAGTTAGCGCTTCTCGGAATCGACGAAGATTTTTTACCCAAAGTTGTTGCATCCAATGAAATCGTTGGACGTTGGAATGATATACCGATTTGCATAGCGATAGGTGATAACCAAGCGAGCTTTTTAGGTTCGGTCAAGAATAACCGTGAAAGCGTTTTGGTGAATATTGGAACAGGCTCGCAAATATCGGCTGTGGGCGAGATTGAAAATCTCGGTGAAGGGATTGAATACCGTCCGTTTATGAACGGTGAGCTACTGATTTGTGGCTCGGCACTTTGCGGTGGCTCTGCGTACGCTATGATAGAAGAATTTTTCAGAAGCTACACGGCTTTCGCCGGTTTGGGCGATCTCTCACAGTACGGGGTTATAAACGCATTGGCGGAAAGAGCATACGCAAGCGGAGAAAACACCCTTTCGGTTGATACCTCGTTTTGCGGAATGAGAACAGATCCTATGCGGCGAGGCTCGATAGAAAACATAGAGCGTAATAATTTTACGCCATCGGCGCTTGTGCTTGGTGTTATAAACGGTATGTGCTACGAGCTTTACAAGTTATATTTGGAAGCTAAGCTAAAAAAGAGCCATATTGTAGCGTCCGGCGGCGCTATCAGAAAGAATAATATCCTGCGCAGGGTCCTTGAGGATAAATTCGGTATGGCAGTATCTGTAAGCTCAGTCAAGGAGGAGGCTGCGAGCGGAGCGGCTTTGTTTTCCGCGTATAGCGTCGGTATGATAGAATATAAAGACGGTTTTGGTGACTATATAAAATATACCTAAAAGGAGGATAAAAAATGAAAAATATAAAGTTTTCTTTTAAGCTTGATGAGCTTCCTTGTTATGCAATCT
>JAZNWF010000055.1:0-3567 GCA_045593165.1 Eubacteriales bacterium | reverse complement strand
CTGGAGCGAGGTTGCCACGGGGGCAGATGCACAATGGTATAAGGTTTCTATTTCGATCGCAGATTATTATACGGCAAACAATGAAGGTTGGTATGACGCATTAAGCAGCTGGCTTCCGTTCTTGCAATTCCGCGGTACGGGCGGCGGTGCGTTTACGACCGTGTACGTTTCTTCTATTACTTTGTCGAATGACCGTCCGGTGGTTAAAGGACCCGCATTCTTCGATATGGCGAATGCGAGCACGTTGAAGTTTTCTACCGACATTGCCGATGGTACCATGGAATATATGGAAGCCGCGAAGGTTGCGGCGGATACCTCTCTTCCTGCAATTCCCGAAGGCGAAAGCGGATATTTGAAGTTAAGCGGTACTGCTGCGGCTTGGAATGCGCTTCCTATCTTCCTTACACCTCAAACAGGTGCGGACGTGGTAAGTCAGTATTCCTATCTCGAATTCTGGTATTACAATCCCGACGGTGGCAAGGCTGTCGTTGCGGGGAACTGGAACGAAGTTGCAACGGGTGCAGACGCACAATGGTATAAGGTCTCCATTTCGATTGCAGATTATTATGCGGCGAACAATGCAGACTGGTACAATGCGTTGAGTAGTTGGCTTCCTTTCTTGCAATTCCGCAGTACGGGTGGCGGTGCGTTTACGACCGTGTATATCAGCTCTATCTATTTGACTAAATGATGTAAAAACGGTATTTAGACGAAATTCCGTGTAAATGAAATGAAAGCAGCGGAGTTCTTCTGCTGCTTTTGTAAAATTTTAGGAGTATATGAACATGAAAACAAAAAAGATCGTGATATTCGGGCTTGGCGCAAGAGGGAATATTTATGCGACTTTTGCAAAGAAGTATCCCGAAAAATTTACGCTTACAGCTATCATTGAAAACGATTGTAAAAAGTTGGATTTTGCGAAAAGGGAGTACCCAGGTGCGCGATTATTTTCCAATTATCACGATTTTTTAGCTGAAAAAATCGAGGCGGATATCGTGGCGGTTGCCACGCAGGACGAGGACCATAAGGAACATGCGATCGCTATGATGCAGGCAGGATATCATTTGCTTTTAGAAAAGCCGATTGCCAATAACCAAGCGGATTGCGAGGCGATTTATCATGCGAGTAAAAAGTATGATAGAAAGGTCGTGGTTTGTCACGTTTTGCGTTATACGCCTTTTTACTCTACGGTAAAACGCATCATCGATAGCGGTAAGTTAGGAGAAGTCATTACTATTCAGGCAAGTGAAAACGTGGGATATTACCATCAGGCGCACAGCTTTGTTCGAGGACCTTGGCGCAATAAGGCACAATCTAGCCCTATGATTTTGGCAAAATGCTGTCACGATATGGACATTTTGCGTTATTTGATGGGAGAAGATTGTATTTCGGTCAATTCTTACGGCGAGTTATCCTATTTTAACAAACAGCACGCTCCCCAAGGCGCAACGCAATACTGCTCGGATTGTCCGCACAAAGACTGTATATATAAAGCGCAGACGCTGTACTTATCGGAAGATAGCGATTTTTTTGCGAGCTATTTTACGACAAAAGAACACACAAAAGAAAACGTGTTGACCGATTTGAAGGGCACGCAATATGATAAATGCGTGTATCAAACGGATAATGACGTGGTGGATCACCAAGTAACGATTATGCGGTTTAAAAACGGAAAAACGGCTTGCCATACGATGAGTGCATTTAGTCAAAAATGCTATCGAGATTTAAAAGTACACGGTACAAAAGCGGAACTTGTTGGAGTTGTGGAGAATAACGAAATCGAAATACGGTATTTTGGCGGCGATGTGGAAAAAATACGCATAGATATTTCTAACGCAAGCGTAGGTGGGCATATGGGCGGCGACCATTTTATGATGGAGAGCCTATACAAAGCCTTAAATGGTGAAAAGTCAGAAGGGATTACCTATTTAGACGTTTCGATTGAAAGCCATTTGATGGCCTTTGCCGCAGAGAACTCACGTTTAAGCGATGGGAGCACAGTAGAGATTGTTAAATGAGAGATTGTATAAAATTCCTAATATGAAATAGGTGTTAAAAAATCTTAAAAAAACGGTAATATATCAAAAATTAGCGTTAAATGGCTACTTAAAGCTATGGTATAATATCCTTGAACAATATACACAAAAAAATATAAAAAGGAGCAAAGACTATGAAAGGAAAAGCACAAAAATTGTGGGTAGCAATTTGTGGGTTCGTTGCTGCTGTATGTCTAACTATGGGGTTGGGTATACATATGTCATCGATGACCACATCTGCGGCTGCTGCTTCATCTTCAACGCCGACAGTTACTATGATTGGCGGAGCAAGCGCTCGTAAAACAGGTGAACCTGGAATTAAATTTACGGCAAGAATTGACAATTATTCCAGTAATAACGGCTATGAATACGGTATGTTGATTTTGCCTGAAGCGGCGTGGCATTCGCTTGGTTGGACGAACGAAACGGATTTTATTGCGGTACTTAACGAAAAGAACGTTAGCTATGCCAATAAAATTTGTACGCCGTATGAAGGGTCGGATGGAAACGTATATATCGCATATTCGTTGACTGATCTCTATGAAGAAAACTATTCTATGAGTTTTTTCGGCGTAGCGTATACCTTGAAAGACGGGGCTTACGATTATTCGGACGTTAATTTAGTTGCAAACGCAAGAAGTATTGCTTACGTTGCGCAAATGGCGTTGAAATATGAAAATAATTTAACTTCGGAACAAAAACTGGCGCTGCAAAGCTATGCGGGCAATGGTTATATTGTCGAAGAGGATTACTTGACGGGCAATGATATGTCTTTTGAAAAGACAGGCGAACGCGCGATGAAGTATATTTTTAAGACAAGCGGCGGAAGTGTATCTCAAATTACGAAGAATGCGTATGCAGGCGGTAGCAGAGTTAGCTTTAAATATTATATCCCCGCAGGCACGAACACTTCTTGGTGGGGTATTGCGTATAATACGGCAAGCGAAGGCTTGAGTAACTACGACGCGGCAGACGCGTCAAAAGCAAACGTGTTAGGCGATAGCAATACGGTAACGGGTGCGTGGACGGATTGTTCGTTTGTGCTTCCCGACGGCGGTCCTTACTACCTTTATTTTGGTAGCGATGATCTTGCGGAAAAGTGGTTGGTAAACGGCGAAAATTCGTATATGCTTATCGATAACTTTACCGTTACGAATGAAAGCGGCGAAACGCTTGTAAAAGAAACCTTTAATAGCGGGCTTGATGCTTCCGTTTTTGCGGTGAAGTATGCAGGCGCGGTTGTTGACAGTGGCGCATACG
Organism: Eubacteriales bacterium; assembly: GCA_045593165.1. GTDB lineage: Bacteria > Bacillota > Clostridia > Oscillospirales > CAG-382 > Coliplasma. Next base: position 271 of record JAZNWF010000055.1, on the reverse strand, counting down.
AGGGCTACGTTTTTGAAAAAGGTGAATATTCCGTAGCCTTGGATTTTGAAAGAAATATCGGCGGAAACGGCACCAGCTTTATCACCAAGTACGCTTATAAGGGCGGCAGCACGGTTTCCTTTAATTATTATATCCCCGAAGAAACGACGGTAGGCGACTGGTGGGCGATCAACTATGATAAGAACGGCGCTTCGCCTAATTTCTGGGCGGTAGCTAATGGTACTGCCAACACCGAAAACGGTGGTGTGAATCCCGGCGCAGTAAAGGGTGA
>JAZNWF010000054.1:0-17097 GCA_045593165.1 Eubacteriales bacterium | reverse complement strand
TGTTGTGGCGGTGCTGTTTATTACAAGTCCGCAATCGGACAACGATACTTCAAGTAAAATAACCGATGAATCGTCCGATACCGTATCCGAAGAAGCATCGGATAATTCAAACGAGTCCGACGAATCGTCAAACGGCGCAATCGGAGACACCCCGAGCGATACCCCAAGCGATACACCGAGTGATACACCGGAGGATAAAGAATCGGACATATATATTACGTATTTAAACGAAGAATGCTATCTTCCTGACGAATACAAGGGGTTTGTGGAGGGCTTGTTGTCTTCGGACGGTTGGATAGAAGATACTGCGGAATGCGTGAATAATTTTATAATTCAAATTGGCGAAAAACCATATGAATATTCCTCGGATTGCGGAATTATCAATGGCGAAGGAAGATCTAAAAGCTTGAATTCGAGCGAGCAAACCCTGCTTAACGATATCCTTGCCGAGATGTTCCCCGCATATAAAGAAACGCTATCCGAGTCGGGCAATCAACCCGAACCCGAGCCGGAATATGTTCCAAATATCGGCGATAGTATAGATTACGAAATATATGTGTCCTTTTTTGAATTGCCGATGCCGAATGGCGTAAGCTTCATCATAAACGACTATGACGACTATGTCGCTTTTTCGGGAAATAGAAGATACGAATGGTCGAACATTTTCAAACAGATAACAGAAAATATTGTGTCACCGTCCGGCACATCCCCTGAAGATATGCAATCGTATTTTGCAAACAAGTCATGGATAATTACTTTTGTCAGGGTTTCTTTGGGATGCATTGTTGAAGCTGATATAAATATATATGGTGCAGATGACGGCATACACATTATAATGGACTGCGAGACAGAGCCTGAAGATGTGGATTACCCTATGAATTATATGGTGCTTTTCGAAGTGGATAAAACAGATATGGGCGATGCGAATGGCGTTCATACAAAGGTGTTTATTGCAGGCAAAGATATCGATGATTTCTATGAATCGAAAAAACCGTCAGATGCAACAATCGCAGACACGCTTTCCGAGTTTCTTGATGAATGCGGCTTTGACGAAAATCTTTGGCAAGGCAAGCTGATGGATTTGATGCAATGGTATTTTTATGACGGCGAAAGCATAGAAACACAGCTTCCCGGAATGTATTACGACGACCAGTACGGCGGCGGATATGACGCGCGAGGAAAATTGTTCGGTTATTGGAACGACGCAACCTTAAAAGACGGTCGTGCAACGGGTACGAATATGTTCTACACAAAGGTTCAGCTTGAAGCTGCGTTCAGAATGCCGTGCGGAATAACCTTTGACGATACGTTTTCGAGTGCTTTGCAAAAGCTTGGCTTGGAAATAGACCCGAAAACCGAATTTCCTATACACAAAGACACGAGCAAAAAGTTATATTATTCGGATGACAGAGTTATAACAATAACGGGCTTCGCTCAGTCAACTATGAATCCGTATGCTTACGAAATACTTTACACCGAAAGCTATCAGGTGGAAGCATCGGACGGGACCGTTGTAGATGTCTTGCGCTGTATTGAGTTTTCGTTTACGGACGATAACAAGCTCGGATATTTTGAAATGTCGGTTATAGAAGAATACGACCGAGCTTGAGTTACAAAAACATAAAAACAACAAAAACAGACCGAGGACAAACTCGTTCTTTACGTCCTTGAAAGTTAATAATAAGAAAAAATATGCTTCTCAATTAAAGTGGGAAGCATATTTTCTTTTTATAAAGTATTTGATTTTTATTGTATTTTCAAGGACTTTCACGAAAATCTCGACTGTCGTAGTTATCTACGCCGGCGCTCGCTTTTCGCAAAAAATAACTTCGTTTTTCTCGGTCTGAAACAGACTCGATTTGAGTCTGTTTTTTTATGCGAAAATATTTAAGGTCTGCCGGGACGTGTTCCGCCGGGGCCGCCGCCCATGCCGGGACCACCCATACCGGGACCGCCCATGCCGCCGCTTGCGTTATTGATAAGCGATGACATTGTGATTTCGGTTATTTCGGTACCGCCGGAATATCCGACGTTACGCGCATATCCTTTTTCGTCCGCGCCGTCAACGGTTATGCCCGAAACGATCTTATAGGTGCCGCCCTGCTGTATTTCGGGTGCGGTTACAACTACCGATGCATAAGCCTTTTCGGGAGTGAAGCAGGCGATAACCTTGCCCTCGGTATCGCAAACGGCTATATTCGTGCCGCCCGCGATGTTGTTGAACGTGGTGAATATCGTGCCTTGGTTTTCGGCATTGGTAAAGCCCATCGCCATATCGCGACTGCTTGTTATGATAAGCACGCCGCCTGTGACGTTCGCACTGCTTCCGTAGTCGAATCCGCCGTTGCCGCCGTTTTGCGGACCGCTTACCAGCACGACACCGCCCGAGATCGCAAACGTTCCGTTGCTGTCGAGTCCGTCGCCCGATGCGTTTACGTGGATATATCCGCCTGAAATGGATATTTCACCCACTCCGTTGGAGAAAGCGTCCATACCGGGACCGCCCATTCCGCCGCCGAACCCGCCGGGAGGTGTTGCACCGCCGTTCGGGGGAGCCATACCGCCGTTCATCGCGGGGTTTTGCTCGCTCGAGGAATCGTTGCCGCCCGCCGCGTTCAAGCCGTCGTCGGATGCGGTTATATCTATTTCGCCGCCCGATATGAATATACGGCTCGCTTCGAGACCCTCGTAGCTTTTGGTTATGCTGAATTCGCCTGCGGAAATAGCAAGGTCGGTATCGGCGTGAATGCCATCGTCGCCTGTCGAGAGGGTATAATTTCCGCCCGTTATACAAACTGTGTTATTTGAATGTATCGCGTCGTCGAGCGAATCGATAACAAAATTGCCGTTTGCAATAATAACGTCGGACACGCCCTTGATTCCCTTATAGGATTCATCGGAGTAGTAATTGTTGCTTGTGCTTCCGCCGCCCGATTTGATATTTATATCCGCGGTGTCGATCATTACAACGGTTTCTGCTTGAATACCGTCGTTTGCGGCGGTTATATCAAGTGTTCCGCTCTGGATATATACGAATCCTCTGTCAGCGTCCTCGGCATTATCCGAGCGTATGCCGTCGCTTCCCGCGTTAAGAGTAAGCGTTGCATCGGTTATCTTTACACAGTCCTTGCCGTTTAAAGCTACGTTCTTTGCGGTTACGTTGAGCGCGGTGGAAACGATAACAAGGTCGTCCTTGGAAACTATGCCGTGCTTGGTATTTCCGTTTACGGTAAGCTTGCCGCCGCCGTTTATCGTAAGGTCCGCGCGTGAGAATATCGCACCGTCTATTTCGCCGTTATCGTCGGTAAGGGTATATCCGCTTCCGTCGGAGATGCTGTTTTCCGTGCCGTCCTTTGCGGTGATAAACACCTTGTCGCCCGAGCCGATGTAAATGCAGGGCCCGTTGGAGCTTGTGATATGCGCATTATCGAGCACGATTTGAACCTTGTCCTCGTCGCCTACGTTTACGGTTATCATTTTATCGGTAATATCGCCCGAGAAGATATAAGTGCCTTCCTTGGTTATATCGTAGGTAGTGCCGTTATCCTCGCCCTTTATAACCTCGTCCTTATCGTAATTACCTTCCTTGTCGCGGTCGGTAAATTCAAGGTCGAAGCTCGTTGTGTCGGCAAAGCTGAGGTCGTCGGGTAAAGAGCCCTCACTGACGTCGGCAACGGGCACGGATACCATATTGCTTTCGGTTGCGGTATCTACCGTACAGGATATCAGCAGAAGAGATACCGTACAAACGATGGAGATGATTGCTATGATTTTTTTCAAAGTTCTTCGCCCCTTTCGGCAGCTTCGGAAAGCGATATTTCAAGATTGCCGTTTCTGCAACGCAATTTATCTATAAATTCCTTGGCTTGCTTTTTGTCCTTCATTTCCACTCTGTAAAAAAGCTTGTAAAGGCTTCCCATATTGGAGGTCTTGGTTTTTACAAGTCGGTGCTTTTTGGTGTATTCCTTGAATACGTCCTCGAATTCGTCCACGAACGAAAGCGATTCGGGAACGGTTATCTGCAGATCACACGCGTTTTCATCACCGTAGGGGATAAACGAGAGCAGAAGCATTACCGCGCAAACGATAAGCGTGAATACGAGTGCGATTCCTACGTATCCGCCCGCGCAGGCAAGTCCCGAGGTCATCGCGAGGAATATCGCGGCGATATCCTTTGCCTTGCCGGGAACAGAACGGAATCTTACAAGCGAGAACGCGCCCATGACCGCTACGCCTGTTCCGATGTTGCCGTTTACCATGGTGATAACGGTGCAGACTATCATCGGGAGTAAAACAAGCGATATCACGAAGCTTTTCGTCGCGTGTGATTTTACCGATGCGGCAACCGCGGCGATAAGACCGCAGAGAAGTGCCGCGCCTATGCAGATGAGATAGGATTCAATGGTTATTCCGTCCTTTAATACGGATTCAAAGAGAGAGGGCATATTCTTGTTCACCTTTCGGGATTAATGTATCGCGGTACGACGTACCGTATTTTGAAAATGAAGAGGGAAGTATACTGCAATCGTCAAGTGCGTGCGAGAGCCATAGCGGCATCGCGCCGTCGGTTTTTATTTCCATTATGTATTCGCCGTTCGGTATTATGGCTTTTCCCGCGCTTCCGTGCTCTAAAAGCAGGTCGCTTTCGCGGTATCTTACAAAGGAATCGAAGGTTATACGCAGGTTCGGATAGCCTTTAATGAAATACGCCTCGCGCTCGTAGGCGATAAGCATCGACGGCTTCGGGTGGTTGTAAAATTCCATCGCGTAGTCTATTTCGTTCATTATCTGCGATTCCTCGGTGCGCGTGCCGTTTTTCAGGTATTCCTCCGCTTCGGCAAGCGTCATTGAAACGCGACGCTTGTATACGACGCCCTTGAACTTCTTTTTTATTTCAAGAAACACCTTGTCGTTGACGCTCGGAGTGCCGTAGCTTCGCAGACGAAGCTTTTCCTTGTAGGTTTTAGCATCGATGGAATTTCTTATAAGCAGATGGTCGGGCGTGTCGAGGTAAAGACTGCATATGGTGCTTTTTCCGTGAGGGTCGGGAATAAGGTATTCGGCACAGTGCGCGATTATTTCTTGCTTTTTTGCCTCGTTTACACGGTATTTCTTTTCGATGCGCTTGAATATGTAAATGTCTGCCATACCGTGCCTCCGATCGCTTTTTGTACTATCTATTATATTCCGCTTTCTTAAACTTACCTAAAATTCCATATTGTTTTTTAATAATTCATCAAATTCCTTTTTCACGTGCTCGGGAGAGGTGATCTTTACCTTTCCGCCAAAGCTCATTATCCAGCCCAGAAATACGGGGCTGGGTATAACGTTTACGGTCGTGCGGAAGGTTTCTCCGTCGTTCAAAATAACTATATCGCTTCCGAAGCGGTCGAGGATCACGTTCGCCAATCGGTTTTGACAGGAAAGCGTTACGCGCTCGGGCGTGCTGCCGAACATTCCGAATACCGCGCCCGAATAAGAGCCGATGTCGTATTTCGCAAATTCGTCCCCTCCGCTCCTTTTGGTTTCGCTTTTGATAACCTTCATCATTTTATCCACGCGGAAATGGCGGAGCTCGCATCTTTCGATATCGTATCCGATAAGGTAATAGTTGCTGTCGTCCCATGCGAGCGACCACGGGCTTATGCGATATCGCTTTCCGTTGCGTCCGAATTCCTTTTTCTTGTCCGCGGTCCATCGGAAATAAACGAATGAAATGTTTTTGTCACTCTCCATAGCCTCGTGTATCAGGTCGATGGATTTGTATATTTCGCTGTTTACCGTTTTTGCTTTGTTTGAAACGAATACCGCGCGGTTTAACGATTTTCTGTCGTAAACGTTTGCGAAAGACGTTAATTTTTTTATCAAAGCGGCGCTGTTTTTTTCGGGGATTATCTTGGAGGCATGTACCGCATCGACGAGAAGCTTCAGCTCGGCAATATCGAACTCGCGGTCTTCAACGTAATATCCGGCGTATTTTCCCTTGACGGCTTTAACGTCGAGCCCGAGCTCGCGCAGTGCCTCGATATCGTTATACACGCTTTTGCGCTCGGCTGATATACCGTGCGCGTTGAGAGCAGAAATTATCTCGCGCATGCTTATCGGGTGCAGTGCGTCGCTGCGCTCAAGCAGAAGCGAGCGTATTATGGAAAGCTTTTTCTTTTGATTCATCGATCTCGGCATATGTGCATCCTCCGTTTTTGCTTTTGCTGTGTCGGATATTGCGGTTTTTGTGCGGCTCTTCCTATTATTTATATATTATGCGCCCTGTTTTAACGCTTTTCAAGGCTTTTCGCAAAAAAGTAACATTATTTTGTAAAAATTCAAATGTTTTTTCGTAAAAATGACTTGACAAACCCTTGCATCGATGTTATTATAATAAACTGCATTATAATGCGGAAGATATGCCGTTTATGTTGTTATGTAAACCGCAAAAAACGCGAATTTTCCGCACCGGAGAACGAAACACCGTGGATATTCCCGCCCCGCGCGGCGGAGAAAATGAATGGAGTGATTTGTAGAAATGGTGAAAGAACGCCTTCTCGGAAAAACCTTAAGAATGTCTTTTTCCAAGAACGATGAGGTTCTCGAAATTCCTAATCTTATTGAAGTACAGAAGAAGTCCTTCAAGGATTTTGTAGAAAAGGATATCGGGGAAGTATTAAAGGATATCTCGCCTATGGCGGACTATTCCGGTAACCTCATTATCGAGTTCGTCGATTATTCTCTTGATGAAACACCTAAGTACACCATCGAGGAATGCAAGGAACGCGACCTCAATTACGCTACGCCCTTTAAGGTGACCGTTCGTCTTACGAACAAGATCACCAGCGAGGTTAAGGAGCAGGAGATCTATATGGGTGATTTCCCGCTTATGACCGATAGCGGTACGTTTATTATCAACGGCGCGGAACGTGTCGTTGTTTCTCAGGTCGTCCGTTCGCCCGGCATCTATTACGAAGCAATCGATGATAAGTCCGGCAGACACCTTCTTACCGCGACCGTAATTCCTTATCGCGGAGCTTGGCTTGAATACGAAACCGATAACTCGGACGTATTTTACGTGCGTATCGATAAAAACCGTAAAATTCCCATCACCGTTCTGCTTCGTGCATTCGGCTTGGGAAGCAACGAGGCTATCCTTGAAAAGTTCGGCAACGAGCCGCTTCTTAAGGCTACCTTTGAAAAGGATACCATGCTTGCAGAGGTTGACCGCGTTATTCAGACCGGCGGTATGACCAACCCTGTTGATGAAGCCCTTAAGGAAATTTATCGTAAATTGCGTCCCGGCGATCCTCCTATCGTCGAAAGCGCACAGATACTTATAAACAATCTTTTCTTTGATGAAAAGAGATACGACATTTCTCCGGTCGGCAGATATAAGTTTAATAAGAAGCTTGCTATTGCAAAGCGTATTACCGGCGAAACCCTTTCCCGCGATGCCGTTTCTCCCATTACCGGTGAGGTAATTTACGAAGCAGGCCGAAAGCTTTCCCGCTCCGAAGCGGAAGCTATCGAGGCGGCAGGCGTATGCGAGGTTTGGTTGGTTTCCGAGGAGGACGAAAAGCAGGTTGAGGTCAAGGTATTTACCAATAATATGGTAGATGCTTCGGCTATCACCGGCATTTCCGACGAAATTCTCGGCTTCGGCGAATACGTTGCTCTCGAGCCGCTTACCCGTATTATAAACGAGGTAGGCATTTCCGACGTTGAAGAATTCAAGCGTGCTTGCGATAAGGCACGTGATGAGCTTATTCCCAAGCACATCACCGTTGACGATATCTTCGCGTCCATAAACTATATCTTCTGCCTCTATCACGAAATAGGCAAGACTGACGATATCGACCACCTCGGCAACAGACGCTTGCGCTCTGTTGGCGAATTGCTGCTCAATCAGCTCCGTATCGGCTTCTCCAGAATGGACAAGATCGTTAAGGAAAAGATGACCACGCAGGATATCGATACCGTTACTCCGCAATCGCTTATAAATATCCGTCCGATAGTTTCTGCTATCCGCGACTTCTTCGGCTCGAGCCCGCTTTCCCAGTTTATGGATCAGGCGAACCCTCTTGCCGAGCTTACCCACAAGAGAAGACTTTCCGCACTCGGCCCCGGCGGCCTTTCGCGTGACCGTGCATCCTTCGAGGTTCGTGACGTTCACTATACCCATTACGGCAGAATGTGTCCTATCGAAACCCCTGAAGGACCTAACATCGGTCTTATTTCCTCTCTTGCTACCTATGCAAAGGTAAACAAATTCGGATTTATCGAAGCACCCTACCGTGTAGTAAAGAACGGTGTCGTTACCAAGGAAGTAGTATATCTCTCTGCTGATATGGAAGACGAATACGTTGTTGCTACCGCTAACGAGCCCATCGACGAAAACGGTCACTTCCTTAACCGTAAGGTAGTTGCACGTCACAGAGATGAAATTCTCGAGTTTGAAGCTGCAAAGATCGACCTTATGGACGTTTCGCCCAAGATGGTTGTTTCGGTTGCTACCTCGATGATCCCCTTCCTTGAAAACGACGATAACACCCGTGCGCTCATGGGCTCGAACATGCAGAAACAGGCTGTTCCCCTTATGATCACCGAAGCGCCCGTTATCGGTACCGGTATGGAATACAAGGCTGCATACGACAGCGGTGTTCTCGTGCTCTGCCGCAACGACGGTATCGTTGAAAGCGTTTCCTCGGATAATGTAATCGTTCGCAAGGACGACGGCACTACCGACGTATATAATCTTATCAAGTTCAAGCGCTCCAACCAGGGCACTTGCGTTAACCAGCGTCCCGTTGTAAAGAAGGGTGAACGCGTTCACGCCGGCGACATCATTGCAGACGGTCCCGCTACCGATAACGGTGAGGTTGCACTCGGTAAGAATGTTCTTATCGGCTTTATGACCTGGGAAGGCTATAACTACGAGGACGCAGTTCTTCTTAACGAACGTCTTGTAAGAGATGACGTTTATACCTCTATCCATATCGAAGAATATTACTGCGAATCCAGAGATACCAAGCTCGGACCGGAAGAAATCACCAGAGAGCTTCCCAACGTTGGTGAAGATGCTCTCCGCGATCTCGATGCCGACGGTATTATCCGTATCGGTGCCGAGGTACACTCCGGCGATATCCTCGTAGGTAAGGTTACTCCCAAGGGTGAAACCGAGCTTACCGCAGAAGAAAGATTGCTCCGTGCGATCTTCGGTGAAAAGGCACGCGAGGTAAGAGATACCTCGTTGAAGCTTCCTCACGGTGAATCGGGTATCGTTGTTGACGTACAGGTATTCTCCCGCGACGATTGCGATATTCTCGCTCCCGGCGTTATCAAGGTTGCCAGAGTTTACATCGCACAGAAGAGAAAGATCTCTGTCGGCGATAAGATGGCAGGCCGCCACGGTAACAAGGGTGTTATTTCCCGTATACTCCCGAGCGAAGATATGCCCTTCCTCCCGGACGGCACTCCGCTTGATATAGTTCTTAACCCGCTCGGCGTTCCCTCGCGTATGAACATCGGTCAGGTACTTGAGGTCCACCTCGGCAGAGCCGCAAAGGCACTCGGCTGGAAGGTTATGACCCCTGTATTCGACGGTGCAAACGAAAAGGACATCGAAGAATGCCTGAGCGAAGCTAACCTCTACCGAGATCTCCGTTACGATGAAACTGCGGAGGGCAAGGCGCTTTATAAAGAAATCACCGATCCCGCTACCGACGATAAGCACGTTGAAAAGCTTACCCGTGAATGGATCGCTGAAAATAAGGAAGAGTTTGAAGAATTGCGCAAGGCTAACCTTGTTAAGGTCGTTGACGGTAAGACCGTTCTTTACGACGGACGTACCGGTCAGCCCTTCGATAACCCCGTTACCGTCGGTTATATGTACTTCCTCAAGCTCCACCACCTCGTTGACGATAAGATCCACGCACGTTCCACCGGTCCCTACTCGCTCGTTACTCAGCAGCCTCTCGGCGGTAAAGCTCAGTTCGGCGGTCAGCGTTTCGGTGAAATGGAAGTTTGGGCGCTCGAAGCATACGGCGCCGCTTACACCTTGCAGGAGATCCTTACCGTCAAGTCCGACGATATCAAGGGCCGTGTAAAGGCTTACGAGGCTATCGTCAAGGGTCAGAATATTCCCACTCCGGGCGTTCCCGCATCCTTCAAGGTTCTTGCAAAGGAACTCCAGTCGCTCGCGCTCGACGTACGCGTCCTCGACAAGAACGACAAGGAAATTCCGCTTAAGGATTACTCGGACGACGATGACGGACCCGATGAAAGAAAGTTCAGCGAGGAAGAGCTCGGTAAGAGCGTCCTCGAAAACGGTGACGACGTTATGTACGACGATGAAATGAGCGCGCTTGAGCCGCTCGTTGAAGAGCCCGAAGGCGACGATGCCGCTGATGAAGAAGTTTACGTCTATGACGAAAACGAAAACAGCTATGAAGACTAATTACAAGGAGATGCGATAAATGGAAAACAACATTGAATTTGAATCCATACAAATAGGTTTAGCCTCTCCGGAAATGATAAGATCGTGGTCTTACGGCGAGGTTAAAAAGCCGGAAACCATCAACTACCGTACGCTCAAGCCCGAAAGAGACGGCCTTTTCTGCGAAAGAATCTTTGGCCCGACCAAGGACTGGGAATGCCACTGCGGTAAGTACAAAAGAGGCGCACGCTACAAGGGCAAGATCTGCGAAAAGTGCGGCGTCGAAATCACTACCAGCCGTGTTCGCCGTGAAAGAATGGGTCACGTAGAGCTTGCGGCTCCCGTGTCGCACATCTGGTATTTCAGAGCGATCCCCTCCAGAATGGGTCTTTTGCTCAACCTTTCTCCGAAGCTTTTGGAAAAGGTACTCTATTTCGCACAGTATATAGTTACCGATCCCGGTGAAACTCCTCTTGCGAAATATCAGCTCCTCACCGAGCAGCAGTACCGTGAATATCGCGAAAAATATGAAGATGATTTCCAGGCAGGTATGGGTGCAGAGGCTATAAAGAAGCTTCTCGCCGAAATCGACCTCGAGGCAGAATCCGAAAGACTTAAGAAGGAGCTTCTCACCGCGCAGGGTCAGCGTAAGGTACGCGACATCAAGCGCCTTGAGGTTGTTGAAGCGTTCCGTCTTTCCGGCAACCGTCCCGAATGGATGATTCTCGATGCGCTCCCTGTTATCCCGCCCGAAATCCGTCCTATGGTACAGCTCGACGGCGGCAGATTTGCCACCTCCGATATCAACGACCTTTACCGTCGTGTTATCAACCGTAATAACCGCCTTATGAAGCTTATGGAGCTTCAGGCACCCGATATTATTATCCGTAACGAAAAGAGAATGCTTCAGGAAGCTGTTGACGCTTTGTTCGATAACGGCCGCCGCGGCAGACCCGTTACCGGTCCCAACAACCGTCCCCTTAAATCTCTCTCCGAAATGCTCCGCGGTAAGCAGGGTCGTTTCAGACAGAACCTTTTGGGTAAGCGTGTTGACTATTCCGGCCGTTCGGTTATCGTCGTAGGACCCGAATTGAAGATCTACCAGTGCGGTCTTCCCAAGGAAATGGCACTCGAGCTCTTCAAGCCGTTCGTTATGAAGCAGCTCGTTTCCACAGGCAAGTCCTCGAATATCAAGGACGCAAAGAAGCGTGTTGAACGCGCTACTCCCGAGGTTTGGGATGCACTCGAGGTTGTTATTAAGGACCATCCTGTTCTTCTCAACCGTGCTCCTACCTTGCACAGACTTTCCATTCAGGCGTTCGAACCGATCCTTGTAGAGGGCAGAGCTATCAAGCTTCACCCGCTCGTATGCTCGGCATTCAACGCTGACTTCGACGGCGACCAGATGCCTGTTCACGTTCCGCTTTCCGCAGAGGCACAGGCAGAAGCAAGATTCCTTATGCTTTCGCCCAACAACCTCTTGAAGCCGGTTAACGGACGCGCTGTTACCGTTCCTTCGCAGGATATGGTGCTTGGCTCGTTCTATCTCACTCTCGATAAGAGCGGCGAGCCCGGCGAAGGCAAGTATTTCGGCAGCAAGGACGAGGCTATTATGGCCTACGAAAACGGCGAGCTCGGAATCCATGCAAAGATCAAGGTTCGTGTTACCAAGGTTATCGACGGCGTTGAACGTACCGGTATGACCGAAACCACCCTGGGTAGACTCATCTTCAACGACCCTATTCCTCAGGACCTCGGATTCGTTGACAGAAGCAAGCCCGAAAATGCATTCAAGCTTGAGGTTGACTTCGTTACCACCAGCAGCGAGCTTTCGACTATCGTTGACCGCTGTATCAAAATCCACGGTAATGCAGTTACCTGCGAGGTGCTCGATAAGATGAAGGCGCAGGGCTTCAAGTATTCTACAAGAGGCTCGATCACCATTTCTGTTTACGATATGACCATTCCTCCCGAAAAGGCAGGCTTGCTCGATGCGGCTGAACAGAAGGTTGATATCATTACCGACTTCTACCGTAAGGGTCTTCTTTCCGACGAAGAAAGAAGCCAGCGTGTAGTATCTGTTTGGGACGAATGTACCAAGGACGTTGCTACCGCACTTCAGAGAAACCTCGATAAATATAACCCCATCAACATGATGGCGGTATCCGGTGCCCGTGGCTCGATCAAGCAGATCCGTCAGCTCGCAGGTATGCGTGGTCTTATGGCTTCCGCAACCGGTAAAACCATTGAAATGCCTATTAAGGCAAACTTCCGTGAAGGTATGAAGATCCTTGAATACTTCACCGCGGCTCGTGGTGCAAGAAAGGGTCTTGCAGATACCGCGCTCCGTACAGCAGACTCGGGTTACCTTACCCGTCGTCTTGTTGACGTTTCGCAGGACGTTATCATCCGCGAGGTCAACTGCGGCGATGATGAGGGTCTCTGGGTAAGCCGTATCGTAGACGTTCTTCCCGGCGGCAAGGAAGCTGTTATCGAGCCGTTTGAAGACAGACTTATCGGTCGTTACACCATCGGCGAGGTCGTTGATCCCGCTACCGGCGAGGTTATCGTCGGCAACGATCAGCTCATCACCGAAAAGGCAGTCAAGAAGATAGTTGCCGCAGGTATCGAAAGCGTTCATATCCGTTCGCTTATCAACTGTAAGGCAAAGCACGGCGTCTGCGTACATTGCTACGGTGCAGATATGACCAGCGGCAAGCCCGTAAACATCGGCGAAGCTGTCGGTATTATTGCCGCACAGTCCATCGGTGAACCGGGTACACAGCTTACGATGAGAACCTTCCACTCGGGTGGTGTCGCAGGCGGCGATATTACTCAGGGTCTTCCCAGAGTTGAAGAAATCTTTGAAGCAAGAAAGCCCAAAAAGACTGCGGTTCTTGCCGAATTTGACGGTACGTTCCGTATTGAAGAAAGCAAAAAGACCAAGCAGCTCATCGTTCGTAACGATGAAACCGGTGAAGAAAAGGCAACCAGCGTGCCTCTGCTTACCAAGGTTACCGTAGAAGACGGCGCGAAGGTAGTAAAATGCCAGAAGCTCACCGACGGTACCGAATGTCCCGCAGATATTCTCCGTATCAACGGTCTTGATGCAGTATACGCATACATCATTAAGGAAATCCAGCGCGTTTACCGTCTGCAGGCGGTTGAAATCTCCGATAAGCACATCGAGGTTATTGCACGTCAGATGACTCGCAAGATCAAGGTTGATTCGAGCGGAGATACCGATCTTCTCGTAGGTGCACTTGTGGACGTTTCGGAATTCTATGCTGCAAACAAGAAGATTGAAGCATACAATGCAGAACATCCCGAGGAAACGCCCAAGATTCCCGCAGAAGGCACCAACCAGCTTCTCGGTATTACCAAGGCATCGCTTTCCACCGACTCCTTCCTTTCCGCAGCATCCTTCCAGGAAACCACCAAGGTTCTCGCGGAAGCAGCTATCAAGGGTAAGAAGGACCCGTTGCTCGGCTTGAAGGAAAACGTTCTTATCGGTAAGCTTATTCCCGCAGGTACCGGTATGAAGATGTATCGCGAAACCATCGTTGATACCGGTGACACCGTTACCGAGGGTATCTACGACGCAGAGTAATTTCACTCATAAAAAGAAATATTTATCGGGCAGGCGTGTATGGAAGTACACGCCTGCTGAACACTGAAAGGAAACCGGAAATAAAATGAGCGACAGTTCAAGTGGGCGACGAAGGATCGCGGGCTATAATCAGTTCGTGAAGCTCGTTCGCCACGGAAAAGCCGTTAAAGTATACCTCGCGAGCGATGCCGATGTGCGATTTGCCGAAAGCATCAAGCGCGAGCTTTCGGGCGCGAAGAGCATCGAACTCGATACGCGCCATACCTCTGATGACCTCGCTGCAATGGCAGGCGTTGAAGTTCCCACCGCGGTGATAACCGAGGTGGAGTGATTTGCTGATATAGCAAGGAAATTTGATACCGCATTAACGCGATAAAATAAAAATTGGTTTTTATGTGGAAAATATCAAAAAAACGCCCAAAATGCCTGCAAAATAAGCAAAAAAACTATTGACAATGGTTTTGAGTTATAATATAATCAAAATGTTGCAAAATTTGAGGAAAGGAGAAAATAATGCCTACATTCAACCAATTGGTAAAACACGGAAGACAGGACAAGACCTATAAGTCCAAATCTCCGGCACTCCAGAGGGGCACGAACTCGATCAAGAACGTTGCTATCGATCTTTCCAGCCCTCAGAAGAGAGGCGTCTGCACCAAGGTCGCTATCAAGACCCCGAAGAAGCCTAACTCCGCACAGAGAAAGATTGCCAGAGTAAGACTTACCAACGGTCTCGAAGTTACCGCTTACATCCCCGGTATAGGCCACAACCTTCAGGAACACTCTGTTGTTCTTATCAGGGGCGGTAGAGTAAAGGACCTTCCCGGTGTACGTTACCACATCATCCGCGGCAAGCTCGATACTCAGGGCGTTGCCAACAGAAATCAGAGCCGTTCGAAATACGGTGCAAAGAGACCCAAGAAATAATTATCTTGCGGTTTGACAAATCAGGAACGACAAATTCGTTTTCCTCGTGCTGATACGAAGAAATTCACATATATCGGCACTAACGGAAAGAAATTTTCAAGTACCTGTGAATTCATTGAAGCGTAAAACGCTATCCTTATGAAGGAGGGAAATTAAAGTGCCCAGAAGAGTACATGGTTTCAAAAGAGAAGTTCTTCCGGATCCGATGTATAACTCTCAGCTCGTCACCAAGTTGATCAACAACATTATGTATGACGGCAAAAAGTCCATCGCCCAGAAGATCGTCTACGACGCATTCGCAATTATCGAAAACAAGACCGGCAACGATCCTCTTGAACAGTTCAAGAAGGCTCTCGAAAATATTATGCCTGCTCTCGAAGTAAAAGCAGTGCGCAGAGGCGGTTCTAACTACCAGGTTCCTATGGAAGTTCGCGCAGAAAGAAAGCAGACACTCGGCCTCAGATGGCTTATCACCTATGCGAGATCGAGAAGCGACCGTAAAATGAGCGAACGCCTTGCTGCAGAAATTATGGATGCAGTAAACGGTACCGGCGGTGCAGTTAAGAAGAAGGAAGACACTCACAAGATGGCGGAAGCTAACAAGGCATTCGCACATTATCGCTGGTAATCCGCGTATTACAAAGTTAAGGAGAAAAAAGCTATGGCAAGAAAAACTCCGCTTGAGCGTACCCGTAATATCGGTATAATGGCTCATATAGACGCGGGTAAGACCACCACCACCGAAAGAATCCTGTATTATACAGGTAAAACTCATAAGATCGGCGAAACCCACGAGGGTTCCGCAACGATGGACTGGATGGAGCAGGAGCAGGAAAGAGGTATTACCATTACCTCTGCTGCTACCACCTGCTTCTGGCAGGACCACCGCATAAACATTATCGATACCCCCGGCCACGTTGACTTTACTGTTGAAGTTGAAAGATCGCTTCGTGTCCTTGACGGTTCGGTTACCGTTCTTTGTGCAAAGGGCGGCGTTGAACCTCAGTCTGAAACCGTATGGCGTCAGGCTGATAAGTACAAGGTTCCGAGAATGTGTTACGTCAACAAGATGGATATCATGGGCGCAAACTTCTATCGCGTCGTTGATATGATCAAGGACAGACTTAAGGCCAATGCGGTTCCGATTCAGCTCCCCATCGGCGCTGAAGCTGATTTCAAGGGCATCATCGACCTCGTTAAGATGAGAGCATTCTACTATCTTGACGACCTCGGACAGCAAATCGAAGAACGTGATATCCCTGCGGATATGATGGACAAGGCTGAAGAATACCGTAACGCACTCGTTGAAGCTGTTGCAGAATTCGACGAAGAGCTTATGGAGCTTTGGATGATGGGCGAAGAGCTTCCCATGGACGGCATCAAAAAGGCAATCCGTGAAGCTACCATTGCAAACAAGATGGTTCCCGTTGTCTGCGGTACTTCCTATAAGAACAAGGGCGTTCAGAAGATGCTGGATGCAGTCGTCGACTATATGCCCTCTCCCATCGACATCCCCGCTATCAAGGGTGTCAACCCCAAGACCGAAGAAGAGGACGAGCGTCCTTCCGACGACAACGCTCCCTTCTCCGCTCTGGCATTCAAGATCATGACCGACCCCTATGTGGGCCGTCTGAGCTTCTTCCGCGTGTATTCCGGCACCATCACCACCGGTTCCTCCGTGCTGAACGCAACCAAGAATCAGCGCGAGCGTATCGGCCGTATCCTGCAGATGCACGCAAACCATCGTGAGGATATCGAAGAGGTCTACGCAGGCGATATCGCCGCTGCCGTCGGCCTGAAGAACACCACCACCGGTGATACCCTGTGCGATGACAAGGCTCCCATCATTCTGGAGTCCATGGAGTTCCCCGATCCTGTTACCCGTGTTGCCATCGAGCCCAAGACCAAGGCTGGTCAGGAGAAGATGACCATCGGTCTGATCAAGCTGGCAGAAGAGGACCCCACCTTCAAGACCTACACCGATGAAGAGACCGGCCAGACCATCATCGCCGGTATGGGCGAGCTGCATCTGGAGATCATCGTGGACCGCCTGCTGCGCGAGTTCAAGGTGGAAGCCAATGTCGGTGCTCCCCAGGTCGCCTATAAGGAGACCATCAAGAAGTACGTGGAGCAGGAT
>JAZNWF010000053.1:0-1677 GCA_045593165.1 Eubacteriales bacterium | reverse complement strand
TAAGTTAATACATCCTTTGCTTGATTATATTGTAACACAGAATAGAATAAATGTCAAGTGCTTTTTTGAGGGTCGACGAAACAAATCGCCAACCCTCATTTTTATTACTTTTACTTAAACGACGGTGCGTGCGTCTCGCCCGTCGCAAACGTGTTCGGTCCGGGGTTCGACATAGAAAAATACATCTTTGCCGCTTTGGTCGTGCCGAAATCGCGGTTCGAGCCCGTTTCCTGCACCTTGTTGAAGGCATCACGGAACATCTGATTGTGCGCTTCCTCGCGGTTGAGAAGAAAGTCTATGGTTTCGCGTACCTTCTTGTCCTCGATCTGACGGTAGAGATACTCGTAAACCACCTTGGCTCTCTGCTCGGACGCGATATTAGAGAGCAAGTCGGCGCACAGGTCGCCCGTGACGGTCACGTAATCCGCCGTCCAGGAATAGCCCGAAGAATTGATAAGCCCGGGATTGAGCCCAAGCAGAACGTGGGTCTGCACCTCGCCCGCCTGCACTTTGGTTGCGTCCACGTCGTGACCGTTGAGCAGATTGATGGTCTGCGCCACCATTTCCATGTGTCCAAGCTCCTCGGCGGCTATGTCGAGGAAAAGATCCTTTATTTCGGGATCCTTGATTCTGAAGCTTTGCGACATATACTGCATTGCCGCCTTAAGCTCGCCGTTTCCGCCGCCAAGCTGTTCCTGAAGGAGAACCGCATACTGCGGATTCGGTCTCTCCACCTCTACGGGATGGAATAATATTTTTTCGTGTTTGTACATATATACCTCCGTTTTTGTATTCACCGTTATTATTTCCAAAAACGGCGTAAAATATATTGTCGAAGGTATAAAATTTATATGATGCCGGGGTGACAGTAGGCAATCTTCACCTCCGTTATCTTTTTTATTTTCGGCATTTCCAAAGTGATCTATACGAGATTTTGACAGGTATGTACAGTTATAAAAGTACAAATAATATCCATATCACAAATCGGAGGATGAATAATGGAATCGGTATGGGAGAAAACGGCAGTAAGACCGCAGTTTGATGCGCCCCGCGGAAATAAAAAGACCGACGTTTTGATCATCGGCGGCGGGATCGCAGGGATCTTGTGCGCTTATAAGCTGAAAAACGCTGGCGTGGATTGTATGCTTGTAGAGGCGACGGAGATCTGCGGCGGAATCACGAAAAACACCACGGCGAAGATCACTTTGCAACATGGATTGATCTACGATAAGATGATAAAACGCTTTGGCGAGCATCGGGCACGGCTTTATGCAAAGGCACAAGCAAAGGCAATCAAGAAATATGCAGAGCTTGGCGGAGATATCGACTGCGACTATGAAACGCGAGATAACTACGTTTATTCTCTTGGTGACCGCAAAAAAATTGAAAAAGAGGTTGCCGCGCTAAACAGACTCGGCGTAAAAGCCGAGTTTTCGGACGCGTATGAGCTTCCGTTTTCGGTTGCAGGTGCGATACGCGTTAAGGATCAAGCACAGTTTCATCCGTTGAAATTTCTCTATATCATCGCCAAAGATTTGCCCATTTACGAGCACACTAAGGTCACAGAGTTGATGCCCCACAAGGCAAAAACCAACTACGGTGAGATCACCTTCAAAAAGCTGATCATCGCCACCCATTTCCCAATGCTCAACAAGCACAAGTCGGATCGTAGCCATG
>JAZNWF010000052.1:0-12015 GCA_045593165.1 Eubacteriales bacterium | reverse complement strand
AAAAATGAGTGATTTCTTTGAGGCAAGACTTGACGGATATGATAGTCATATGATGACTAATATCGAATGTGCAAGTGAGTTCTATCCTTTTACGGCAAAACAATTACCGACCGCTGAAAACTGTTGCATACTTGATTTGGGGTGCGGTACAGGATTGGAACTGCAAGAATATTATAAGCTTAATTCTTCGGCAAAGGTTACGGGAATAGACCTTTCGAAAGGAATGCTAACCGAGCTTCAACGAAAATTCGTTGGCAAGGATATAACCTTGATTCTTGGATCATATTTTGATGTGCCGCTTGGTGAGAATGTGTTTGATGCCGCTGTATCTGTTGAAAGTCTGCATCATTTTACAAAAGAAGAAAAGGTGGGCTTGTATTCTAAATTGCATATCGCATTAAAGGATGATGGCTATTTTATACTCACGGATTATTTTTCCTTATCCGATGATGAGGAACGGATGCACCGAAACAATTTGATAGCTCTGAAAACAGAACAAGGTATTACCGATGACGAGTTTTACCATTATGATACACCGCTTACCGTGAAACACGAGCTTGAAGCTCTCGTTGAAGCGGGATTTGCATCCGTAGAGGTGCTGAAAAATTGGGGTGCGACTTATACCATAAAAGCAGTTAAGTAAATTTTTATTTATCGAACAGTCACCTCTCAAATATTGATATGCAGTAAACAAAGAAAAGGCTCAGGAACATTGATTCCTGAGCCTTTTTGGTCGGAGTGACAGGACTTGAACCTGCGGCCTGATGCTCCCAAAGCACCCGCTCTACCAGCTGAGCCACACCCCGATTTTATATTGAATTTTTAAGATTTTGCGTAGAAGTGGGACAAACTGTGGTCAAACCCGATTTTTACGCTTTTTTGAGATTTCGCAAAGTGCCGAAAATGCCGATATTACAAGGCTTTTCGGGCTTTTTGTTTTTTCTTGAGTGCGAACCTTGTTCACGCTCCCAAACCACCCGCTCTACCAGCTGAGCCACACCCCGATTTTATATTGAATTTTTAAGTCTTTGCGTAGAAGTGGGACAAACTGTGGTCAAGTCCGATTTTTACGCTTTTTTGAGATTTTGTAAAGTGCCGAAAATGCCCGTATTACAAGGCTTTTCGGGACTTTTGCTTTTTTGCGGCTATAACTGCTAGACACGCTCCCAAAGGATTCGACCTGCCACCGTGTTACGAAACAATTACAGCAACGAATAAATTATACTGCATAAAGACGCGAAAGTCAAGCAAGAAATAGAAAACCCTCACGGCTGCAGCGTGAGGGCTTTAACGATCATTCTGTTGTGTAGCTAAGCGGAATATCATATTCCGTTTCGTATATGCTTTTCCAAACTTCAGCGTTTTTTTGCATCATATCCTGAATCTTTTCGCCATATTTTTTATTCTTGTCAGGATATATCGGTTCGCCGATATGAATCGTGTACTCCTGAACAAAGAAGCCGTCCTCGCCTATAATATCCGAGTCCTTCATTGTTATGAAGCAGGGAAGCACGGGAACGTTGTTCTTTACCGCAAAGATGTATGCGCCTCTCTTCAACGGTTTCGGCTTGCGGTAGTTCCACCACATACTCTGCTCGGGATAAACGAGAACAAAGTGACCGTCCTTTAAAAGCTGATTCGTTGCGCGTACGAATTTGGTGAGCGTTTTCGGATTTGAGGAAAGGGGAAGCGTGTTGCAGTTGCGCATCAAGAACCCGTAAAAGCCGGGAAATGAAGTGTAATTTCCTTCGCGAATAACGCGGTAAAAGGTTCTCGATGGTTGGTTCGCCGCCTCGTATGCAAGCTGAATCGCAAAGCTGTCAAACGCGTTAAAATGGTTACATACGATTATTGCGCCGCTTTTAAGATTCCTAAAATGCTCGATGCCCTTGATTTCCTTTATAATGAGCTTCTTTTCCTCGATAAGATTATCAACGAACTTTCGCGCGATGGAATATGCAAGCTTGGTTTTTAGCTTGTCCGACATATTTTTCTTCAAATAATCTATTTCGTCGGGCAGAAGCTCGCGTCCGGGAGGATCGTTTTCGACGTCCTCGTCAAACCGTCCCTCGCGCTCGTATTGCTCGATTTTTTGCAAGATTGCAACCCGGTCGGGTGCACGCTTGGATTTGTTTACTCGGTTCAAATAGTTGTCTTCGCGTAAGGCTTCATTAGTCGCAAGCTCTTCAAGTTTAATTCCCGAAAGCCTATCGCGCTCGCGCTCCTCGTCAGTGTATGCATCAAGCTCGGCAAGCATCTCATCGATAACACTTGTTTCCTCTGCATAACCCCAGAAAATGTCCGCGAATCGACAGTCGCGGTAATGCCAAGGCTTGCTTGTCATAATATAGTGTACGATGTTTGCCTGCTCGATGGGGTAGAGCAGATTTCCGAATACCTGCGTGTTCCAACGCTGATCCAACCAATAAACGTGGTCCTTGCAGATGAGATTAAGATAATCCTCGTCCTGCGTGACCACAAAATTGTACGCGTGTAAATACTCGACAAACTTGTCAAGCACAAAGTGTACTCTGAACTGATGGCAGTTTATCAGCAGTATACCTGCGCTGAAGAAGTTGTATCTCGAAACACCTACAACCTTCTCAACGTAATTACCGAACACCTCGAGCTGAATCATAACCTGATCGTGACAAGCTCCGAGGTAGGCATCCTTGATGTTGGTGTTATAAAGTTCGCTGATATCACCCTGAACGATAGTATCGCTGTCTATATATAGAGCTTTGTCGTATTCGGGGAACATTTCGGCGATAAAGAATCTGAAATAGGTGGTTTTTGAGTAATAATCGCGTATGGGAAGCTTGTCGGAAATCGATTTCAAATAATCAGAAACGTCTTCAAATATAATTGTAAAGCTGTCGTTTTGAAGCTCGTTTACCTTCTGCATCATTCTTTCCGAAATACCCGTGTGCAGAATATAAACGCGGTAATCAAAATCCTTCGATGCGTTTTTTATCATCGAATGCAGTGAAACGATTGTGTATTTTACAAAATTGTCGTCACACGCATAAAATATCGGTATGGTTTTTTTGCTCATTGTGCGTAACCGCCTCTGTTAAACTTTTCGATAAGATTTCTGTATTCGTCTAAAACGTCGTCAAACTCGTGATACTTGAATATCTTGTGTACGCGTTCGATCTGCCATTGCTTTACGTTTTCGGTATGCGGATAGGGCAGCCAGAAGAGACGCTTCGAGAAATGGCGCACAACCGTGTGCTTGTGCAAGAATTTTTGGTCATTGAATCTCTGCTTAAGCATTTTTTTCTTGGTTGTAGAACGGATTATCGCGCTTTGGTCGGCAAAAACGAGCTTTTTTGTTTTAATAAGCTCACGCGCCTTTTCCAAAAGCTTGGTTTCACGTACTTTTTTTATGTTAAAAAGAAGTACGCCTGCATTTATGTAGTTCGGATGCACGAGAAATTTTCCGTAGTGATCGCGCGCCGCAGCGTATTCGCAATCGCTTACGTCGGTATTGTATAAAAGCGTTACGTCACGGTTGAACATAATGTCAGCATCGAGATATAAAAGCTTGTCGGGAATGCAATCTACCTTGTCTGCAAATAAACGTATAAGCGTGTAGGGCGAGCAGTATGCGCTTTCGTTCGGGCATTTGTCAAACGATTCCTTGTATAGCTTGGTCACGTCAACGCATATTGACGTGTTATTTTTGTTATATTGCTTTATGACGCTATCGAAAAACTCCATTTGCTTTTCGCTGACGGGAACGTAGTCGGGCTTGATATGAGATACGTCCATGGTGAAAACGTAAAAGCATATCGGCTCGTCGGATTTCGTGCGCTTTAATATGGATAACGCACAGGTCAACATACCGTCAAAAACCTTGGTGTTTCCGCAGAATAAAATATTTATCATTGTTTTTCTTCTCTTTTAACGTATTCTATTACAACCGCATCCGAGCTTTTGGCGCGCTCGCACATACATTTGTAAACGCGGTCGCGAAGCTCTTTTCTTTGCATTCGTTGTTTCAAAGATTTGTCGGGGAAAAACGGACCGTCTATATATGTCACCATTCGCGGACGTTTTCTGAACGATCGCTTCTGATATGTGTTTGTAAAGCAAAACACTGGAGTATCAAGCTTTACGGGATATTGAAACGACACGTCGGTAAACGGGCGGATATTGGTGTAATATGGCCATATATGCGCCTCGGGGAAAATTATTACGGTGTGATTTTCCTTTATGCGGCGCTCGATGGCATTTGTGAAGCTTTTATATGCTTCCATACAGTCGGGAAGCGGGATCGCGCCCAAAGAGGGCGTTATCGGCCCAAGTATCGGCATCGAAACGTTGTTTGCGTGCACGATAGTGTAATTGGTCTTGGGAAAGGTAAGCGTTCCCGGAATAAACGCATCGCCGATAGGCTGTGTATGGTTACCGTACAGGAAGTAGCCCGTTTTGCGATAATCCGTCAGCTTTTCCTTGCCGATCACCTTGTGTCCGAAAACAAGACTTTTATATATGAACGCAAAGGGCGTGCCGATGATCCTGTACCAAAAAAAATGGGTGAACCGCTTGAATAAAGAATCGTGACAGTATATATAATTACCGTCGATGACCTTCTTGGTTATTATCGCGGTAGAAAATTCGTCGTTGAGCTCATCGGTGTAATAAATAACCTTTCGCTTGTCCAAGAAGCGCCCTCCTTTTACTATCATAGATTCATTTTACATAAAATAAAATAAAATGCAAGAGAATGAGCGATTCTCCCGCTATCCGTTATCAAACCTCGACGGTAGAGTATAAAACACCCATTCTACTGTCGGTAGAATCATATTATAATGTGTAATTGTTTCCGCAAGGTTAAGTTTTAAAACAATATTATATCAATTATTGTTGAGAAAACGTGTGTTATGTGTTATAATAGCGAAAACAAAAAATCAAAGAGAACAGTATGGGAAAATATAAGTATTTAAAGCTTGCCTGCTATACAACTAATATCTCTATGGCGGTTATAGCGAACCTTTCGCCGTTGCTGTTTATCACGTTTCACAATATGTACGGGATAACTTACTCACAGCTTGGATTGCTCGTGCTTGCCAATTTTGTGACACAGCTGATCGTCGATTTGATATTTTCATTTTTCTCGCATAAATTCAATATCGAAAAAACTGTCAAGCTTACACCGTTTATAGCTGTGGTGGGACTGCTTATATACGCGCTTGCACCTTTTGTGATCAGAGATAACGTATATTTGTGTCTGTTACTCGGAACAGTAGTATTTTCTGCATCGGGCGGTCTTGCCGAGGTGCTGATAAGTCCCGTTATCGCCGCACTTCCCGCAAAGGATCCCGATAGGGAAATGAGCAAACTGCATTCGGTATACGCGTGGGGTGTAGTATTTGTAATAATAGTCGGAACCGTGTTTATTTTATTGCTTGGTGCAGAAAACTGGCAGTATCTTGCGTTGATTTTTGCTGTAGTGCCGGCGTTGTCGTTCGTATTGTTTTTAAAAAGCAATATTCCCGAAATGAAAACGCCAAAGCGAACGTCGGGTGCGGTTGCCTTTCTTAAAAACAAAGCACTGTGGCTGTGCGTAGCGGCAATTTTTTTAGGCGGTGCGGCGGAATGCACGATGGCACAATGGTGCTCGGGCTATCTTGAGCAGGCACTTGGTATTGAAAAGGTTTGGGGCGATATATTCGGTGTCGCTCTGTTTGGAATGATGCTTGGATTGGGCAGAAGCCTCTATTCGAAATACGGTAAAAAGGTGTCTAGAGTGCTTTTGCTCGGAGCGATCGGTGCTTTCATATGCTATGTAGTAGCTGCATTGGCGGACAAGGCGATTTTCGGTTTGCTCGCATGTGGCCTTACGGGCTTCTGCGTTTCTATGCTTTGGCCGGGCAGTCTTGTTATCGCTTCGGAGCGTTTTATCGACGGCGGAGTGTTTATATTTGCGATGATGGCGGCAGGCGGCGACCTTGGTGCATCGATAGGACCGCAGATGGTCGGCTTGGTAACCGACTTCGCCATAGAAAATTCAACCTTGCTGCACCTTGCAAACAATCTTTCGCTTTCGCCCGAGCAGCTCGGTATGAAGCTTGGTATGCTTGTCGGCGCACTGTTTCCGCTTATTGCTGTTTTTGTCTATTTACGCATTCATTCGTCTCGTAAAGCTCAAAATTAGTCCTGAAAATAATTACGCTTCCCATATTTGGGAAGCGTAACTCTTTTTATACGATTTTCTTGCCGAATTCGTCTATTTCGTCGAGAGCAGTGTACATAACGGCATAGTGGAATTCTGTACCTTTTTCACATTCGTCCGCGATGCGCTTCTGTAAGCTTGAGCCCTGACGTATAAACATACAGTCCGCACCGAATGTGCCGATGCAGGGAAGTATGTGCATACTGCTGTTCACCTTCAAAATGTTGCTGTCCTCGGGAAGCACCTTGTTGAGCTGTGGTGAGAATATCCAGGAATAACCGACGACCGCTTTCGTTTCGTGGTCGGGATAATAGCTCTTGTAGAATTCGATCGCCTGCTTGTAAGCCTCTCTCATAGGCTCTGGCTTGTATTCGATCTTCGACGGAATGTGAATGTCCATCGTCGGTGTGCCCTCGCGCAGATAATCGCGCCAAACCGATTTATCAAACTCGGTAACTTCGAGCGCAACCTTACCCTCTGCAGAAATGACGTTTGCGATGTATTTCGTGTCGTCTTCGTAAAACGACGTTTTGCATACCGATTTTTCTTCACAGTCTACAAGCTCTCCGCTTGCGTTTACAAAATAACTGTTTGCCGCAAGAGAAACGTAACGTGTGCCGTCGGTAATAACTGCAAAATCGCCCGAAAATACGCTGGGACAGAACTTTAATATTCCGAACACGAACATACAGCCACCTGCCGAAAGTATGTTCCACGGCCATTCTACGATGCCCCAGTAGCCGTTGTCGCGCTTGCAACAGTGCGAGTACCAATTAAACGCACCCGTGTTCTCGGCGTTCAGATCCTTAGGCGGATTTTTTTCCTTTAAGGTATATGCAAGCTGTATTGCAACGAGTATCCAACCCACCTGCTCGGTTTTTAAGCCCTCAACGGTGAATAGGTCGGGACCTTCGATGTAATTAAGCCACGGTGCACGCTTGTAAACAATGATCTCCGCAAGGAAGGATGCGCATAAATGTCCGTTGTCGTCGGCGTTGATTATTTCTGCACATCTCAAAAGCTCGCTTCTTGCTTCCTCGGGCATCTCAGTTGCATCGCATACGAGGTTTACTTCGTCGGCGGTAAGAACACTCTTGCTTCGGTCGTAGCTTTCATTAAAGCTGTCAAAATAATCCCTTGCGTAATCGGGCATTTCAAAATTAAATTTCTCGCAAAGCTCGTTGTATGTCATATCATTCTCCGTGTTTATTCCGAAATGGTGCTGTCATCTGTAGAAACTACGCTTTCATCACCCGAAGCTTCCTCCGAGGTGTCGCTGACCTCGGTCTTGGGCACTTCGCTGCCATCTGCCATGGTTACGGTTATCTTTTCAATTATCGGCTTCTGGTCGTCTGCAATCTTGCCGTTTCCGTCAATGGGCCTTGCAGATTCACAAATTGCGTCAACAACACTCAAGCCCTCGGTAACGTAACCGAATGCCGCGTATTGACCGTCAAGTCCTGTGCTGTCCTTGTGAACGATAAAGAACTGCGAGCTTGCGGTGTCGTATCCGCCCGATTCACGTCCCATAGAAATAACACCGCGCTTGTGTGAAATATCGTTTTTATATCCGTTCGCCGAAAATTCGCCGATAATATCCTCGTCTGCACCTCCATAACCGTTGCCCAACGGGTCTCCGCCCTGCATCATAAAGCCCTCTATAATGCGGTGGAAGGTAAGTCCGTCATAAAACCCGCTGTTTGCAAGATTCACAAAGTTGTTAACGGTAATAGGCGCGGTAGTGCCGTCAAGAGCGAGCTTGATAGTACCGTAATCCTTTATAACAATTTCTGCATAGTGTGTAATCTTCGATTCGTCGGGAATCTCTGCGCCGTCGGGCTCGAAGTTCAAGGAGGATTCGCTTACCTTGTATACGCGAACCTTTTCGATAATAGGCTGATCCTCTGCCGCAATTTTGCCGTTGTCGTCAAGCGGCTTTGAATCGGCACAAATAGCGTCAACAACGTTCATGCCCGCAATAACGTAACCAAATGCCGCATATTGACCGTCAAGCTTAGTTTCATCCTTGTGCATAATAAAGAACTGCGAGCTTGCTGTGTTGTAGCCTGCAGATGAACGTGCCATGGAAATAACGCCGCGCTTGTGGGAAATGTTGTTTTCGTATCCGTTGGCGGAAAATTCGCCGATTATATCCTTGTCAGCGCCGCCCAAGCCGTTACCCAACGGGTCACCTCCTTGAATCATAAATCCGTCGATAATGCGGTGGAATGTCAAACCGTCGTAGAATCCGTCAGAAGCAAGAGTAACGAAGTTTTCAACGGTAATGGGTGCGGTCTTCGAATCAAGCTCTACCTTTATCGTACCGTAGTCCTTAACAACGATTTCCGCCTGATAAATAGCGTCCTTGTCGAAAACAAACTCGCTGTCGTCGCCGCTGAATAAAAGAATACCGCAAACTGTAAGTATAGCAGCAATAACAACGCAAACCGACGCTATAAGAATATTCTTGCGTTGCTTTTGAACTATGGGTGCGGAAATATCGTCGATCGCATTGTAAACGGCGGTGTCAGCCGCATTGCTTACCTTTGCGATAAGCTCGCGCTTCAAAATACCTTCGGCAACGCTGTTGTAGCTTGCCTGACCGTTGGAAATACGCTCGATGCTTTCGGCCATAGCCGATACAGCGTGATCAAACGTCTTTTCGTCCGTCTTGCATAAAGCGGAAGCGCGCTTTTTGTTTACCTTCAATGCATCGAGCATTAATATAAGCTTCTGCAACGGGGTAAATAGGGAATATACTCCGTCGATAACGTCGTCGCCTTTAACAGTGCCAATAACTGCAAAATTTCTGTTTTCGGGGATTTTATATGCGCGCGAATCCTTCTTCAGTAATACCTTTTTGCAGTAATCGCACGCCTTGCGGATAGCCAATTCGGTAAAAGCCGATTCGGTTGCAATGTTTTCTGCGGCAATGCCGCCCCAAACGTGCTTGAATGTCCAAACAACCGCTTCGTTTGCTGTTTTGGGATCGTCGGTCAATGCCTCCGCAACGAAATATACCTTTGCCTTGTTTGCCTCGTAAAGCGCTTTCATAGCCTTGCGCTGAAGCTTGCCGGCGCTTGTAACAAAATTTGCCATGTTGAGTTTCTCCTAAAAATCACAGGATATATAAATACTTGCAATAGAATTATATCTGTGTTATAATAAAAAAGCAATAGCAAAAATTAAAATTCAGGAGGAACACTTTATGAACTCAGTTAAAAAGTATGTTGCAGAATTTATCGGCACCTTCGTGTTGGTACTGTTCGCGTGTGGCACTGCTTGTGCAGTCGGTTGTAATACTACCGATAATATCGCCGGCTACGTTACCGTTGCACTTGCATTCGGTCTTGTGATCGTTGCTATGGCGTATTCGATCGGCAATGTTTCGGGCTGCCATATCAACCCCGCGGTTTCTATTGCGATGCTCATCAGCAAAAAGCTTTCGGTTACTGATTTTATCGGTTACGTGGTAGCACAGTTTGCGGGCGCGATCGCAGGCGCAGGCGTTTTGAAGTATATCTTTACCGATGGCACGGATAAAACCGGCGGCCTCGGCTCGAACGGCTTGTTCCAAAATGACGTTTTGAAGACTATTATCATCGAGGTGTTGCTTACCTTCGTGTTTGTTCTTGCGATACTCGGCGTAACCTCCAAAATTGAAAACGGCGCGGTTGCAGGTCTTGTGATCGGCGGTTCGCTTACTCTCGTGCATCTTTTGGGTATCGGTCTCACTGGCACATCCGTAAACCCTGCTCGTAGCTTTGGTCCTGCGCTTTTGGCAGGCGGCGAAGCACTCTCTAACGTTTGGGTATTCATCGTAGCACCTCTCGTTGGCGGCGCTCTCGCGGCATTCGTTTATATGTATTTGGATTCCAAAAAAGCAGAATAAGTAAAACACAATGAAAAAGTCCGATTTGTTTAAATCGGACTTTTTTAATAATCATATATTCCGAAAAATGTTTGCATTTTTCGAGCATAAAAAGTTTTTCGGGGTAAAGGGGTGCTTTTTCGAAAAGCACCCCTTTAAAAATTCAATTAAAACAGAATAATCAAGAACTGCGAAACAAGCACGACTGCAATCAATGCGATGGGGTAGGTTGCCGCGTAAGCCGCCGCAACATCCTCTGTGCCTGCGGTACCGATAAGAGTACCGAGCGCAGGGGTAGAGGTCATACCGCCGGTGATAGAGCCGAGGTTGTTAAGCAGGCTGAGCTTGAGCACGTACTTAGCGAAGAGGTAGCCGATTATCATCGGAACAACGGTCATCAAAATACCGTATACAAAGTACATAGCGTCGAAGTTTTCGATAAATTCAGCACCGCCGGGGATACCTGCACCAACAAGGAAGAGTACCAAACCGAGCTCGCGGAAGAGCTTTAATGTATGCTGTGAGGGCATAATGTTAACTCTGCCGATCCGAGAGAAGTGACCCATAACCAAGCTTACAAGTAAGCAACCGCCCGTAGTGGTGAGAGAAAAGCAGGTTCCGTCAAGACCTTCGCTCGAAAGCGGAATCTTTATCTGACCGATAACAGTACCGAGGATTGCCGCGAGCGAGAATGCCGCGATACCCATGTGGTCGATATCAAAAAGCTTGCCGGTGAAGGATTTTTTAGCGCCTTCTTCTTTGATTACGAGCTTTGCACGTTCTTCATCCATGTTAGCCTTGGTGAGCTTGGGGATAAGCTGAACGAAAAGAACAACGCCGATAACACCAAAGATGTATGCGATACCGTGACCTACCGAAACGAGTCCCTCGTATTCAGCCGCAACGGTGGATTTAGCCGCTGCAAATGCGGGGGTAGAGGTAAGCGAGCCGGAAAGAAGACCGACGATCATAGCAACAAAGCCATCCTGCTCCTTAATGGTGCTGCCGTATCCTACAGCTTCACCCATCGCGATACAGCCTGCAGCTGCAAGACCGCCTGCGATGATGATAACAAGGCCTAAAAGAACGTAGGACTTGAAGTTTCTTTTAAGGTTGCCGAAGAACTTCGGACCTGCGATAAAGCCAACCGAGGTAACGAAGAGTACCAAGCCGAGACTTTCAATAAGCGAAAGACCGCTCGAAAAATCGTATTCCTTGGCAGAGCCCGAGAAAAGCAAAGCGCCCGTGTCATTAACGCTGAAGAAGAGAGCGCCTGCAAGCAGAGCAATAATAAATACGCCTGCGTCGCCGAGGGAAATACCCTTGATGGTGATTCTGCCTAATGCATATCCTGCCATAAGAACAGCGAATACAACGAAAAGCAGAGTGGAAATGTTACTTATAGAAATAACACCGCCGAAAATACTCATAACTGTGCGCCTCCGATTAACCGTTTACTTTTCTGGTATAATCGGGGAGGAGCTTGGGCGATACGGTTTCGGTTTCGATACCCGCATCAGCAATTTCCTTCTCGAATTTAGCTACGTGGTCGAGGCTAAGCTTGCCAACGGTTACGTTCTTGCAAGCCGCACCTGCGGACTTACCTGCGATTCTGCCGAATACGATGATGTCAAGCAGAGAGTTACCCATAAGTCTGTTCTTACCGTGGATACCGCCAACAGCTTCGCCTGCAACATAGAGGTTCTTAATATTGGTGGTCATACCGTCGGGAGTAATGTCAAGACCGCCGTTCTGATAGTGGAGAGTGGGGTAAACGAGTATCGGCTCCTTGCGGATGTCGATGCCGTATTTGCCGAACATTCTCATCATTGCGGGGATTCTCTTTTCGATGGTGCCCTCGCCGCCCTTCATTTCGATCATTGGCGTATCCAGCCAGATTCCGTATCCTTCGGGCGTGGGAACGCCCTTGCCACGCTCCTTGCACTCGCGAATGATGGAAGCG
>JAZNWF010000051.1:0-34242 GCA_045593165.1 Eubacteriales bacterium | reverse complement strand
GTGTTCAGGAAATATTCGCCCATTGGCGAATTGAGCAGGGTTTCGGCGGAATATGCCGAGGCGA
This sequence comes from Eubacteriales bacterium, assembly GCA_045593165.1. Classification (GTDB taxonomy): domain Bacteria; phylum Bacillota; class Clostridia; order Oscillospirales; family CAG-382; genus Coliplasma. The sequence goes on along the minus strand of JAZNWF010000051.1, from coordinate 34,178 downwards.
TAAACCGTTCGAGCGGTATCCCGATAGCAATTTGCGACAGGGATAACGTGATAGCAGTGGCAGGCGTTTCGCGTAAGGAATATCTGGAAAAACCGATATCAAGCGGACTTTCCGGTGTTCTTTCGAGCCACCGCCCGTATAATGCCGCAGAAAAGGGCGTAGACTTACCCGTAACAGAGGGCGGCAACGCAGTCAGTTACCTTTCGCCGATATTGAGCGAGGGAAGTGTTATCGGAGCGGTTATGTCGTTAAAGCAAAACGGAAAAACTCCCGACGGAAGTGAAAAAAAGCTTGTCGATGCGGGCGCGTACTTTATGTCATCGCAAACGGAAATATAAAAAACGGACGGTTCATATGAACCGCCCGTTTTGCGTTGGTGATTAGTTTGCTTTGGTGAATTCGATGGAGTCGATAGGAAGACCTGCAGCTTCCTGATCAACGATCTCCCAAGTCATAGCAGAAGCGGTGATGGTCGCTTCTACGCCTGCGTCCTCGCCGTCAAAGGTGAATGCGCCGTCTTCGTAGGTGTATTCGAAGGTCTGTTCGTTGCTCATGGAAGCAACGATATCTTCGATAGAGCCCATCTGTGCCATGAAATCTTCAATAGTTACGCTTTCGGGAATCATTCCGCTTGCAACGTATGAATCATAAATAGCGGTGTAAAGCTCGGTGAGGTAGCTTACCCATACATCATTGTTTGTAGCAGCCATCGACATCTTTAAGTCGGTTTCGTCTATTTCGAGCGTTATAGCCATCGGAAGATCGGTAATGCTGATGCCTTCAAGTGCATCGCCCATATCGAGCGCGCCGAAGGTTAATTCCATAATAGAAATTGCATTAAATTCGCCTTCCCAAGTGCCGATGAGCAATTCGGCCTCATCAACAGGAGCTTCGGAGGATTCCTCGGTGGATTCCTCGGTGGATTCTTCCGCGGAAGCTTCGGTGGAAACTTCGCTCTGGGTGGATTCGTTCTTGTCGTTGTCGTCGTTATCTTTCTTTTCGTCTGTGCAAGCGGCAAAGGTAAGAACCGTAGCGAGAACGAGAAGAGCAACGATGAGTTTCTTCATAAGGTTCATTTTTTGTATCCTTTCTTTATCCTTTTTGCAAAGGAACTATCGATTATAATATACTTCAAATGTTACAGAACTATTAACGATTAACAAAACTTTTATAAAACAATGTTTTATGTAAAAAAACGGTTGCGATCTGCAACCGTTTTAACGCTTTGTGTGGTTTTTATCAGGGATATCTTTGAAGCGTTACGCCGTCAAGTATCATTGTGTCGCCGTCAATCGAAATGCTTTCGGATTCACCGTTGAATATCAATTTTCCGTCTTCGATCGAATATTCGCCTTTAACCGTCATAGCATCGATATTCTCTTCGGTAAAGCCTGTTTTTTCTAAAACTTCCTTTGCTTTTGGCGGTATTCCCATTACGTATCCACTTAGCCAATCCGAAGGTGCACGTTCATCGTCTACGGGATACTGCGAAGCTAAACTGATGTAATATTCATTAACTGCACGATCTGCGTGTTGAACAAACGATTCAAGATCTTTGATCCAGGACGTACTTACCTTCAGTCGAGCAGTATCCTCGGAGAAGCTCATGATAACAGGCATAGCGGTGGTTGCATCGAGATGCTCATACATTGCAAGAATTTCTTCGGTCGTTGCTTTGCCGTGGCTGAGGTAGTAGACAATAGCCGCGAATGTCGATTCCGTTTGATCTACTTCGCCCCTCCAATGTCCTCTAATAAGCTCTTCGAGTGCAGGATCTGCGTTTTCGCTTTCTATAGAAGCTTCGGTATCGCCCGAGTCGTTTTCGGTTTTGTCTTGCTTGGAGGTGTCTGTGTCTTCGGAGCAAGCAACAGCCGAACAAAGAATGGCGACAACGAATAAAATAACAAGGATCTTTTTTACTATCGACATAACGTATACTCCTTTTAGTATAGCCAAAGCATTCACTTTAAAAGCCGATTCGAGTTTTCCGGCTGACTTTAAATAATGGTAGCATATCTATGTTCAAAAGTCAACAAAAAACGGCTACGCCGTGTAGCCGTTTAGAATATCAACTGAATTAAAATTCCCGATGCCGCGCCGATGAAGAACAGCAGGGAAACGATTCCGAGGTTCGATTTGAAACCGCGGTTTACACGGAACAAAACGATAAGTCCCACACCTGCGCTGGTACAAAGACCGGCAATAACAGAGCCCAAGCTTATCGCGCCGCTTAAATACAGCTGTGCTAGTATCACCGAGGGCGCGCAATTGGGGATAAGACCGATAAGTGCGGTTATCAGCGGTTGGAATACGCTGTCGGTAAGCATAACCGTGCGGAGCTGTTCCTCGCCGATAAGCTCGATGATATAACCGAGAACAAGGTTCGCGACGAAAAGGAAAAGCCATACCGAAGCGGTGCGCTTGAACGTGCATTTGAGTATCGCTTTCCAATCGGTGTGGCTGCAGCAATGCTCCTCACCGATAAGCTCCTCGTCATCGCAGGAATCCTCGTGGTGGTGGCAGTGGTGGCATTCCTCTGCCTTGGGCGGTTTACGCAAAAACAGGTCTATCAAATAACCTGCGGTAACAGCGATCACCAGCTTCAAGCCCATTACCCATAAAACGTCGGTTATATGCTCGGGACTTGTCAGCATTATCAATAACGCTTCGTCCGAAGTGGAAAGGTATATCGCGATGAGCGTGCCCAAGGTAATAACGCGTTTGGCGTAAAAGTTCGAACCGATTACCGAAAAACCGCATTGCGGAATAAGTCCGAGCAACGCACCTGCAAACGGGCCTGCCTTATCTGCCTTTTGGATAACCAATGAGCTTTTTTCTTCAATTTTGGCTTCCATATACTCTAAAACAGCAAACGCGATAAGCAGAAAAGGAAGCATCTTCAGCGAATCAAAAAACGCGTGCTCGAGTGCGTGTAAAAGTTCGTGCATTTATAAATATCCTTGAAATTTTGTAACAAGTAAATTATATCGTATGCATTCGATTTGTCAAGCGTTTTTTATAGCGGCGCATATAAACGATATTTGTTATCATAGTATAAAATAAGCGTTTCTGCAGCTTGAAATATGATGTTGAGTGTTGTATAATCAAAGTAAGGGAAGTGATATTTATGACAGAGCAAGAAAAGCTTAAAAAGCTTATAGACGAGGCAAAAAGTATAGTGTTTTTTGGCGGCGCGGGCGTTTCCACCGAAAGCGGTATCCCCGATTTCCGTTCGAAAGACGGTATATACAATATGACATTCGACTATCCGCCCGAGCAGATACTTTCGCACAGCTTTTTCTTTGCTAAGACCGAAGCTTTTTATGATTTTTACCGCGCGATGATGCTTTGCGAGGGCATCGATCCGAACCCCGCACATTATGCGCTTGCACGGCTTGAGGAAAAGGGAAAGCTCAAGGCGATAGTCACTCAAAATATCGACGGCTTGCATCAAGCGGCGGGTAGTAAAAATGTGTACGAGCTTCACGGAAGCGCCAAGCGTAATTATTGTCACCGATGCGGCGGATTTTTTGACGAAGCCTTTGTGCGTGACACAAAGGGCGTGCCATATTGTGAATGCGGAGGTATTGTAAAGCCTGACGTTGTTCTTTATGAAGAGCCGCTTGAACAAAAAACGCTTTACGGCGCGATAAATGCAATCGCGAACGCCGATCTTATAATCGTAGCGGGAACGTCACTTACGGTATATCCTGCGGCAGGGCTTCTGCAGTATTTCAGGGGCGATCATATCGTGCTTATTAATCGCGACCCGACGCCGTATGATAATACGGCGCATCTTGTTATACGCGAGCCTGTCGGAAAAACGCTTTCCGCAGTTGTGGAAGAATGATAAATGCCGGAAAGGAATCGACCTATGTTTTTTGAAACCTTTGAACACTGGGGAATCGGTGTATCTTGGACGCTGGTTAAAATCGGCTATAATTTTGCCGAATATTCTTTCGGTATAAAACCAAACGAGCTTGTGGAATATGCAGTTCGTATGTTAAATGGTAATGAAAGCAATATTAAATTGACAGAGCTTATTTGCGCACCCGATAGCAAGGATGAGGTCAACAGAATCTTGGACGGATTAATAAAATCAGAAAAGGCTTCTGTTCATGAAGAACAACGGAAATGGAATTTGTATGTTGTATGGAAAGCAATAAACGAGTTGTCTTCTCCTCCGACACAGGAAGAGCTTTTTTGCTTGGGCGATATATGGGGGTATTTGGGTAGACCAAATAATTATCCTTGGGATGTAAGGGAATGCGAATATATCAAATGTTCAGACTATAACGCCATGATAAATGCTCATCTTGAATGGATCAATAATGAGCTTGATACGCTAAAAGCGTGAATATAAAAAACTGCACTTTCGATTTTTGAAAAGTGCAGTTTTCTTTGTTATAAAAGATACAAAAGACGGATTTTTGGCTTTCAAACGGCATTTAATGCATTGGCTACGGCGAAACTATCTCTACGTTGCCCATTTTAACCGTTCCGGTGACGATGAGAGTAGGACCGTTGCCTTGGCAAGGCCGTATCTCGACATTGCCCATCGATGTGACAAGCTTGTTTTTTACCATCCAGTCGGAAGGAATATGAACCTCGATATTACCCATACTGCAGTTAAGGTTCAATTCAAAAACAGCTTCCTCGGGTATGTTGTCGGTGTTCTGATAATAAACCTCGGTGTTGCCTGCCTTTGTGTATATCCACTTTTTCGCGGTTTCGTTAGGATCTATATAATGCGTCGAGGACGAGAGCTTGGTGTGGATGCTGTTTTTCGATGCTTTTGGGAATATGAATCCGATGGCGATATCTATTACTATACCTGCGAAAACGATAGCCCAATTGTTGAATATCTCGGTTGACGAAAGGTTAAGCCAACCCGAGATGCTTTTTTCAAGCAGACACGCAAGAAGCGACAGATAAAAGAAGATTTTAAAACGCTCCTTCATTCTTTCGCTGAAAATAAGCTTTGAAATTATAAGGGATATGACAATTATAGACAGTAAAACGTTCCACAATGGAAGTCCCAGTATTTTTGTGCCCTCGCCAATGGCGTAAAGTATAAGTGCGGCAGCGGCGCATAACAGACAAATGCCGCTGAATACACGCTTGAACGTTGATTTCATCGTTTTAACCTCATTTCATTTAATTTTTCGCGAAACAGCTTGTAATAACCGCGCGATACGTAAACCTTTTTTATGGTGTTGCGGAAGTGCACCTCGCATATTCCGGTAATGTCACGGCTCAGGGAGGAAACGGCGTTAAGGTTCAGAATACAAGCCTTTGAAACACGCATGAAGCTTTTTGGCAATCGTTCTTCAAGCTCGTAAAGCTTCAGATCGGTATAATACATTTTGTCCCTGCTGTGTGCTGTTACCTTGTCGTTCGAGGTTTCGAAAAACAACAGCTCGTCGGTGCTTATAAAATATTCGTCGTTTCCAATGTGTAATTCAAGCACTTTGCTTGTGGCGTTGTTTAAATACGCTTCAAGCCCGAGAATTTCTTCCGTTAAGCCTTTGCATCGGATGATTACTTCTTCTTCTCCCTCGGGGTCTATTTCCAATTTCACCTTAAAGCCCATCGCGTTCCCTCCTTTCTGATGAAATTATAAAATATATGTCGGTAAAAGTCAAAGGTTTTGCGGCAAGAGGATGATTTTTGGGTGTAAGTTGCGGATTTTTGCACTCATTCTTAAAAAATTGTAAATTCGAAGGCGATATCCCAAACACTACTTGATAAAATCGGTTTGTTGTGTTAAAATCAATTCCGTATTCTTAACGGAGGTAAAATAATGGAAAATACCGAAAAGAAAACCGATAAGCTCTCGTTTAAGGAATGGTGGGAGAATATCTGGTATCACTATAAATGGATGTTGATATTCGGCTCTGTCTTGGTTGTGTTTTTGCTGTACAGTCTTGTTCAATGTGCCGCAACGAAGAACCCCGACGTTAATATAATGCACGTTGGTCCGATGCTCATATCGAGCACGGCGGCAGATCAGATCGAATCGACGCTCGAGGGGCTTTCCGATGATTATAATGATGACGGTGATTTCAGACTCGACCTGCTTGATATTACCGTAAATAAGTTCGGTAATTCGGAATCGAGTCAGGATCCGATAAATTATGACCATAACAACAGCGGCCTGCAACGCTTTCAGACCGAAATACGAGCGGGCGACGCATATATTTACCTGCTTGACGAGGAATTCTTCGACATCTGCGTAGAGGAAGGTCTTCTTACAAAGCTTGATAAGGTCATTGACGACGCCGATATGCCCGAAAACGTTATCGACGGATACGGCGTGAAGCTTTCCGAGCTTGACGCGTATTCGCTTCCGGGTCTTTCGTCCGTTCCCGAGGGGGCGATACTTTGCCTGCGCCGTTCTCCCGAATACGATGAATTGAAATACGAAAGAACCGTCGAGGCGTGGGAGGGGAACCGCCGAACCTTTGTAAATATAATAAAATACCGTTCCGAATCGGAGTAAATTTGCTATTGCAAAACGGTATTCTTTGTGATACAATAAACTGATTGAAATTAATCCGGAGGATTTGAAAATATGAGTAACACAGTTAAGCAGAAGCAGAAGAAGACAATTATCATAAGCGCTATCCTCAGCGTGCTTCTTCTTGCGAGCTCCTTATTTGTAATTCTTGACTACTTTATCCACTATAACGATCCTTACAAGGTGTTCGAGGATCAGAACTTTGCGTCTGCTCTCGCTACCGCTCTCGGTAAGGAAAGCGTACGTGATATAACCCAGGAGGATCTTGATAAGGTACAGTCCTTGGTTTATTATTACGAAATCGGAAACGATAGCGAAAATAATTATCAGACCTACGCTTATCCCGTTGTTATGCTCGGTTACAAGCAGATGACCGAGGATATTATCAACAATTCCACCGAGGAAGCAAAGGAAGGCTCTTACGTAATGGTCAACTATCCGTTGACCGAGGTTGAAGATATTCTTGCGTTCAAGAACCTCCGCGTTCTCCGTACCTTCGATATCGATGAGGTTGGCGTTATGCAGCAGGCTTGCGCTATGACTCAGCAGTACGCAAGCATCGGCTCCGCTTACGGCATCGAGGCTACCGCGCTTGATTTTGCTACCGTGGTTGAATCTGCGGCTCTCAGCGACCTTAAAAAGCTCGACCAGCTCGCAAGCCTCCAGAAGCTCGAACAGCTTTCTCTTGAATTTACCGGAATCACCTCTCTTAACGGCATCGAAAAGTTCAAGAATCTCAAAAAGCTCGATATCGGCTATACCTCTATTGATGATATCGAAGCACTTTCCGATATGACCGGTCTTACCGACCTTACTATCGTTCAGATGGGCGACAGAACCGAGGAAACCACCGAAACTGAAACCTCGGAAACCGAAACCTCCAAGACCGAAACCTCGGAAACCGAAGATAGCAAGGACAAGGAAAAGGAAGAGGAAGAAAAGCACACTCATGCAGGTCTTACCGATATTTCCGCGATTGCAAACCTTGTTAACCTTACCGACCTCAATATCTCGGGTAACGCAATTGCAGACCTCAGTCCTATCGCGAATATGACCAAGCTCCAGAACCTTACAATGATCGATAACTGTGCTACCGATCTTAACGCACTTTCTTCTCTTACCGAGCTCACCGCTATTTCTATAAGAGATAACCACATTACCGATATCAGCGGTCTCAAGAACTGCACCAAGCTCGAGGTAATTCAGGCTATGGGCAACGAAATCACCGACATCAGCGCACTTTCCGGTTGTACCGCGCTTACCGAAATCAACGTTTACGATAACAAGATTGCAAGCATCGGCGATCTTTCCAAGCTCACCAAGCTTACCACCTTTACCGCATACGATAACGAAATCACCGATATCAGCTCGCTTGGCGGCTGTACCGAGCTTACCGCGATCAGCGTTTACAACAATAAGATTGCAAATATCGGCAAGCTCGAAAATCTTGACAAGCTTACCACCTTCACTGCATATAACAATGAAATCGTAGACCTTAACGGTCTTAACGGCTGCGACAAGCTCGCTACTATCGAGGCATATAACAACAAGCTCGACGGCACTCTTGATCTCAGCGGATGTAAGGCTCTTACTACCTTGAACATCTACGTTGAAGAGGAAGAAGAGGAAGAAAAGACCGAAGATAAGGCTGAAGATAAGACCGAGGAAGAAACCGAAGAGGAAACTACTGAGGAAGAAACCACCGAAGGCGAAGAAACCACCGAGGGTGAAGAAACCACCGAGGGTGAAGAAACTCCCGAAGCACCCGCAGTGGAAAAGGAAGGCCTTGACGCTCTTATCATCAAGGGAATCAAGACTCTTACCTCTGTAAACGCTTATGGCAACGCTATCACCGCAATCCCCGACCTTACCGGCTGTGAAAAGCTTACTACCCTTAACCTTAAGGATAACGCAATTACCGACGTAAGCGGTGCGGCAAAGGAAGCGGCTGACGATAAGAAGGAAGATACGATAAAGACCGTTCTTACCACTCTTAATCTCGATGGCAACAATATCACCGATATTTCCGCACTCGAAAAGGTTACCACTCTTACCTCGCTCGACCTTTCGAACAACAATATTACCGATATCACCGCAATAGGCAAGCTTACGTCGCTCAAGACCTTAAAGCTTACCAATAACAAGGAACTTGCTTCTCTTGCTCCTATTTACGATAACTTCTCCAAGACCTCTGCGCTCGAAATTAACCTTGTAGGCACTAAGGTTGCAGGCGACGAAGAAGCTATGAAGACGTTCACTGCCAAGTTCGGCACTATGAAGATCACATATCTCCTCAAGGAAGAAGCAAAGAAGTAATAAAAGCCTGATTTGAACCGTTTGGGGCTGCTGCAATTCCCGCGGCAGCTCCTTTACATTTATAATTGAGAGGTAATTATTATGCCTGATATGCTTGTTAAGCTTTATGACCTGCCCGACAACAGCGCGCTTTATAAAAAGCTCGAGGCTGAGGGTATAAGAATAATCAGACCTATGACGCCGAATAAAACCAAGGTTGTCGAATGGGTGCGCGAGCATTTCCACGACGGCTGGGCGGATGAAATTTCTGCCGCATTCACGCATTTCCCCGTAAGCTGCTTTGTTGCTTACGATGAAAAAGAGCAAAAAATGGTGGGCTTTGCAGGCTACGATTGCACCTACCGTGATTTCTTTGGACCCACAGGCGTGGATGAAGCGGTGCGCGGAAAGGGAATAGGCGGCGCGTTGCTTATGCGTTGTATGGAAGCGATGCGCGACGAGGGCTATGCATATGCTATTATAGGCAGTGTCGGTCCGAAAGCATTTTACGAAAGAATGTTGGGCGCAACCGTTATCGAGGGAAGCGACCCGAGTATTTACAAAGATCTGTTTTAATCAAAGAGGTATATTATGAACAAACTCAGAGCGGGAATCATTGGCGCGACCGGTATGGTTGGTCAGAGATTCATCACACTTATCGAAAATCATCCTTATTTTGAAATTTCCGCACTTGCGGCCAGCCCCTCTTCTGCAGGCAAGACCTACGGTGAAGCGGTTAACGGCAGATGGAAAATGGCAACTCCGCTTTCCGAAAATATTGCTAATATGACCGTGCTTAACGCAGAGGATATCGAAAGCGTAAAGCCTTACGTTGATTTTGTTTTCTGCGCGGTTAATATGCCCAAGTCGGAGATCAAAGCGTTGGAGGAAGCATACGCGAAGGCTGAAATTCCCGTCGTGTCCAACAACTCCGCACACAGAGGAACTCCCGACGTTCCTATGCTTATCCCCGAAATCAACTATGCACATACCGCAATCATCGAAGCGCAGAAGAAACGCTTGGGTACCAAAAAGGGCTTTATTTCCGTAAAACCGAACTGCTCTATCCAAAGCTACGTTCCCGCGCTTGAGCCGCTTCGTAAATACGGCATCAAGGCAGTAAACGTAACCACCTTCCAGGCTATCTCCGGTGCAGGCAAGAATTTCGAAACTTGGCCCGAAATGATAGATAACGTTATTCCCTATATCGGCGGCGAAGAGGAAAAGAGCGAAAAAGAACCGCTTAAGGTTTGGGGTAAAATCGAGGGCGACGTTATAGTCAACGCCGAAACCCCCGTCATTTCCGCGCAGTGTATCCGTGTTCCTGCATCAGACGGACATTTGGCTGCTGTTTCGGTAAGCTTCGAAAACAAACCCTCTGTCGAACAGATCAAGGCCGATTGGGCGGCATACGTAGGTGAGGCACAGCGCTTGGAGCTTCCTCACGCCCCCGAAAAGTTCCTCACATATTTTGAGGAGGACAATAGACCTCAGACTCGCCTCGACCGTGATCTTTACGGCGGCATGGGTATTTCTATCGGCAGACTTCGCGAAGACACTCTGTTCGATTACAAGTTCGTTTGCCTTTCTCACAACACACTTCGCGGTGCCGCAGGCGGCGCTGTGCTGGGTGCGGAATTGCTCTACAAGCAGGGCTATTTGTTTTAAAAATCGACAACAAAACGAAAAGACGGCATATGCCGTCTTTTTTGTTTGAAATGTGTAATTTTCTTTGTAAATTGTTGCGAAAATTCGTCGCTTTTCCGTTGTCGTTGTTGACTTTACGTTATATTTATGTTAAAATTATTCTGTATAATTTTAACGATATGGCATCTACTTTTAATACATAAAAAGGCATTGATATTATGGAAAAACGTATAGGATTATCTACTCCCACAATGCATAGGGAAGAAATGGAATATATACGCGAGGCGTTCGACAGGAATTGGGTAGCACCGCTTGGATTCAACTGCGATAATTTTGAATCCGAAATGTGCGATTATCTTGAAAACGGCGATTCGATGCGCCGTAATGCGCTTGCGCTCGTTTCCGGTACGTCTGCAATCCACCTCGCTGTTAAATTAGCGGGGGTAAAGCCGGGCGATACTGTTATTTGCTCGGATATGACATTTTCCGCAACTGTTAATCCCGTAAGCTACGAGGGTGGCAAGCAGGTTTTTGTGGATTCCGAAAGCGACACGTGGAATATGGACCCTAAAGCATTGGAGCTTGCTTTCCAAAAGTATCCCGATGCAAAGGTTGTCGTAATGGTTCATCTATACGGTGTTCCCGGTAAAATGGACGAAATAACCGAGATATGCAAGCGCCACGGTGCAATACTTATCGAGGATGCGGCAGAAGCTCTTTCGGCTACCTATAAAGGAAAGCAATGCGGTACGTTTGGGAAATACGGCATATTCAGCTTCAACGGAAACAAGATAATCACTACCTCGGGTGGCGGAATGCTTATCACCGATACGAAGGAAGCACGCGAAAAAGCGTTTTTCTGGTCTACTCAAGCGCGTGAAAAAGCACCTTGGTATCAGCACGAGGAGATAGGCTATAACTATCGTATGTCGAATATTGTTGCGGGAATCGGAAGAGGACAGCTTGTTCATTTAGAGGAGCATCGCAACAAAAAGGAAGAAATTTATCGTAGATACAAGGAAGCGTTTAAGGGTCTTCCTGTAAGTATGAATCCTTATATAGACGAAACAAAACCGAATTATTGGCTTTCGTGTATACTTCTTGATGAGAACTGCGCTTTGACGCCTTCTGATTTGATACGAATACTCGATTCACACAATATTGAGAGTCGTCATATTTGGAAGCCGATGCATATGCAGCCTGTATTTGCGGATTGCGATTTTATAAGCGCGACAGATAAACCATACGGTGAATCGGTATTCGAACGCGGTGTATGCTTACCTTCGGATATCAAGATGACCGAAGAAGAACAGAACTACGTTATAGATATTATCAAATCCTGCTTTTGAGGTAGATGAATGTACGCGCGTTTTTTTAAAAGGTTGATTGATTTCGTGTTTTCGTTCGTGGCTATATGCGTTCTTTCACCGTTGTTGGCGATTCTTGCCGTTTTAGGTGCTGTTGCAATGAGCGGTAACCCGTTCTTTGTTCAGAAGCGTCCGGGAAAGAATGAAAAAATATTCAGCCTTATTAAATTCAGAACTATGTCTAACCGTCGTGATGAATCGGGAAATCTGCTTTCCGATGAACAACGCTTGAATCAATACGGAAGATTTTTGCGTTCGACCTCGCTGGATGAACTACCCGAGCTGTTCAATATTTTGGTTGGTCATATGTCGATAGTTGGCCCGCGTCCGCTTTTGGTAAAATACCTCCCGCTTTATAACGATTTTCAAAAGCGTCGCCACGAGGTAAGACCGGGCTTGACGGGATATGCGCAGATAAACGGCAGAAACAGTCTTACTTGGGAACAAAAATTCGAAGATGACGTAAAATACGTGGATAACATCACTTTTTTGGGTGATATGAAAATAATATTCGGTACAGTCGGTAAGGTTATTAGGCGCGAAGGTATCTCGCAGGAAAATAATGCGACAATGCAGGAGTTTACGGGCACTAAATAAGAAACGAGGATGCTATGAAAAAGCTCATCATTATCGGAGCTGGCGGGCACGGCAGAGTGGTTGCTGATATCGCCGCAAGCACGGAACAGTATAGTGAAATATTATTCTTGGATGACGATGAAAGAAAACAGGTGTCACCATATCGTTTGTCAGGAAAAGCGTCTGATTTTATCAATTATATAAGCGACAGCGATTTTGTGGTGGCGGTGGGCTCGAACATAGTGAGAGCGCAATTGGTAAAAAAACTTGAGCTTAGTGGAGCGCATTTAGCCTCGCTCATTCATAAAAGTGCAGTAATCGGAAGCAACGTTACCATTGGAAAAGGCAGTGTGATTGGTGCAGGTGCGGTCGTGAACAACGGAGCGACGATAGGAAACGGAGTTATTATAAACACCTGCGCTTCGGTGGATCACGATTGTGTAATTGGAAATTATACCCACGTGTCCGTAGGTGCTCATATTGCCGGAAGTGTAAGCGTTGGCGAAAATTGCTTTGTTTGCGCAGGCGTTACGGTTATAAACAACGTTAATATATGCGATAATTGCGTAATCGGCGCAGGTGCGACGGTAATTGGCAATATTACTGAAGGCGGAACGTATATCGGTACTCCTACAAAAAAGATAAAATAATTGATTCACGAAGAAAAAAGGTAGTTTCGGAGGATAGTATGCCTTTAAAGCTAATGTATATCACAAATAGAATAGACGTTGCAAAGATAGCACAGGACAACAGTGTCGACCGCATTTTTGTGGATATGGAGCATATCGGCAAGGAAGCGCGTCAGGCAGGCATGAATACTGTAAAGATGTTTCATACCGTGGAGGATGTTAAAAGGCTGAGAGCGGTATTGGATAAATCCGAGTTGTTGGTTCGTGTAAATCCGATTCACGACGCGGACGGTGAATATTGTTCCTCCCGCGAAGAAATTGATTCTGTTATTGAAGCCGGCGCGGATATTATAATGCTGCCGATGGCTAAATCACCCGAGGAGCTAAAACGGTTTGTGGAATATGTAGGCGGCAGAGCCAAAACATTGTTTTTGCTGGAAACTGCCGAGGCGAATGAAAACGTAGAGGCGATGCTTGAGGTTGACGGAATCGACGAGGTTCACATCGGCTTGAACGATCTTCATTTGGCGTATGGAAAGAAGTTTATGTTCGAGCTATTGTGTGACGGAACCGTTGAACGTCTTTGTGATATCATCAAAAAACACAATATTCCGTACGGTATTGGCGGAATAGCAAAGCTTGGCGGCGGATTGCTTCCTGCGGAATATATAATCGCAGAGCATTATCGATTGGGTTCTAATGGTGCCATTCTGTCAAGAAGCTTTTGCGAAATAGACGATAAGATGAGTATTGTAGATATAGAAAAGAACTTTCGGAAAGAAGTCGCTAAAATACGTATATTTGAGCGTGCAGCAGCAAGGTTCGATCCCGAGGAATACGACTCGAATCGAAAGGTTACAGCGCGATTAATAAATATAATCAGTGAAAATATCGGGAGATAGCATACAGTGTCTCAAAATAAAAAAATCAAGATATGCGCACTTACGACAATCTCACTTACAATGAATATGTTTATGGCTCATTCGATGAGATACCTTTCTGAAAATGGGTATGAAGTTACGCTTGTTTGTAATATAGAGGACGATAGCTTTGTTGAACGTAATTCGGATTTCGCGAAGTGTGTAGATCTTAAAATGAGCAGAGGCGTTAGTGTAAAGGACCTTATTGTATGCACTTGGAAATTATATAAATTATTTCGCAAGGAAAAATACGACGTTATTTATTACGCAACGCCAAATGTGTCAATGTACGCATCTATAGCCGGTGTACTTGCCGGAGTGAAGTATCGTAATTACTGTCAATGGGGCATACGATATATTTCATTCACCGGAATCAAAAGAAAAATATTCAAATTTGTCGAAAAAACGATTTGTATCTTTTCTAAAACCATACGCTCTGCAAGTCCTTTGAATATGGAGTTTTCGATAAGCGAAGGACTGTGCAAGCGCGATAAAATAGAGGTTATCGGTATCGGTGGCACTGTTGGTGTAGAGCTTGACAAGTGCAATTCATTTGATAAGTCCGAAGCGAACCGCGAAATGCGACAACAATACGATATTCCCGAAGAAGCGTTTGTATACGGATTCGTAGGAAGGATCAATGCGGACAAGGGGATAAACGAGCTGATATCAGCATTCAGAAAGATTCACGAGGAAAACGATAAGCTTTATTTGGTTCTTGTCGGAGCGTTGGACAGTGCGAATCCTATAAGAGATGAAAATCTTCAATTTGCGAAGGAATCGGATAGGGTGGTGCTTACAGGAAGCGTACCTGCTGATGATGTGTATAAGCATATGGCTATGTTCAACGTACTTACGCATCCATCGTACCGCGAAGGCTTCGGCAAGGTGCTTCAGGAAGCTATGGGCGTAAAAATACCCATTATTACAACAAATATTCCCGGACCGTCCGAGGTTATCGAAAATAATGTTTCGGGTATACTCTGCGAAGTGCAAAACGCAGACGATCTGGCAGAAAAAATGCTGATGCTTTATAATGATCCCGTGATTTGTGAATCGTTTGCCGAGGCAGGATATAAACGAGCGACGACATATTTCGATCGCCCGATAATGCTCAAAAATATTTTAGACGATATAAACAAAACGGTAGGCAAACAGATATAGAGAGGTTTTCGATGGAAGAAAAGCGTCCCAAAATATTGGTTTTCACCGTCGCCGCTTGGAACAGCAGAGTGGGCTCTAATACGTGGGCGACGCTTTTAAAAAAATACGGCAGTGAAAACGTAGCCAATATCTGCATACGTGATGAGACTCCCGATAGCGATGTTTGCTCCCGCTATTTTGCGATATCCGAAGGCAGAATGATTAAAAGCCTATTGAATCGCAAGATAAAAACCGGTCGCGAGGTTATCGCTCGGATGAGTAACGCAGAAAACAAATCTGAACTTGACGAGCATAACGAGCGCTACCGTAAAATGAAAAAGAACCGTCGTTATTCTATGCTTCTTGCAAGAGAAATCATATGGAAGCTCGGCAAATGGAAAACCGATGAATTGAATGCTTTTTTGGACGATTTTAAGCCCGATATAATCCTTCATTCAATGGAAGGCTATATTCATTTGAATCGCATTGTTGAATACGCGATAAAACGTACAGGCGCGAAATCCGCGGGATATATATGGGACGATAATTTCACATATAAGCAGTCAAGGGATATAGGATATAAAGTTTATCGCTTTTTTCAGCGCGGCTCGCTGAAAAGACTTGCATCTAAAACCGATGATTTTTTTGCAATATCCGATATGACAAAAGCCGAAGCGGATAGGTTCTTCGGGATAGATTGCAAGGTTTTAACAAAACCGCTCAACAGCATCCCGTCGGTAGAATATGGCGAGATAGAAAAACCGATAAAAATGCTTTATACCGGTAAACTAATTATCGGCAGGGATAAGACCCTTGCTCGTGTATCAAGTGCTGTAAAACGGTTCGAAGGCGAATTCGTTATAGATGTATATACCCCGACCGAACTTCCCGAAGCGATGCGCGCGGAGATCGAATCGGAATTCTGTCGGATACATAAGCCAATACCTCAAGGTGAGGTTCTTAAGCTCCAAAAGGAAGCAGACGTGCTTTTGCTTTTGGAGGATATCGACGGACGCGATTGCCAGATGGCACGACTTTCGTTTTCGACAAAGACCACGGATTATCTTTCTGCGGGTAAATGTATTTTTGCGGTTGGTTGCGAGGACACTGCGCCGATACAGTATTTTATACAGCACGGTGCGGCGCTTACCGCTTGCGATGATGCAGAAATATACAGTCGGATCAAGGCGATAAGCGATAACACTTCGCTTATAAGGTCATATGCAGAAAAAGCGAGCGAACTTGGGGTTTTAAATCACGAAAAAAGCAAGGTGCAAAAGGTATTTGATTCTGTTATTTGTTCGCTTGCAGAATGAATTTGAAATTTGGTGAAATGATGAAGATATTATGGATTGTAAATATGCTTCTTCCCGATGCCGCTGCGTATTTGAATGTTGGTACGGGCGCAAGCGGCACTTGGATGTTTAACCTTTCCAAATCGTTGGGCTCGGAAGAGGATATCGAGCTTGCTGTTGCATGTATACACGGAACCGAATTCAAGGATTTCGTGGTTGACAATATCCGTTATTTCTGTATTCCGGGCAATGGAAAAACGATGCTTTTTTACAACAAAAAAATAATAAAATATTGGGATACGATAGAAGAACGCTTCAATCCCGATATTGTTCATATTCACGGCACCGAATATTCTCACGGATTGTCTTATATACGAAAATATACCGATAAGAAAAAGGTACTTACTATTCAAGGAATCATTGAGAACACATCGGACAACCATTGGGGCGGTCTGCCGCTTCGCGTGCTTTTAAATCCGAAATACCGTACTTTAAAAGAATTTTTGCATTTTAACGGAATGATCGAGCGAAAAATAGTGGCTCGTAAGAATGTTAAATACGAAACCGAAATAATCAAAAGTGTATGTTACGCGACCGGGAGAACCGATTGGGACAAATTTTATATGCAGTCGGTGAATCCGGATATTAAATATTACAGATGCTTTTATGATCTCCGAGAGGAGTTCTACAACGCGCCGAAGTGGGATGTGAGCAAAATCAATCGTAATGTGATTTATGCATCGACCTCCGCTCAGGTACCAATGAAGGGCGGACATGTGGTTATCGAGGCGCTTAATTTGGTAAGACGCGTGATACCCAACGTTAAGGTTGTATTTCTTGCTGCAAAGCAAAAGGACGGTCGTCTTATTCCGACGAGCGGATATACAAAGTATATCGTATCGCTTATTGATAAATACGATCTTTGGGATAACGTGGAGTTTGTCGGAAGGCAAAACAGTGAGGGTATAATAAACCTTATGACTCGCTCTCACATCACCTTGGTGCCGTCTGCAAGTGAAAACGCTTCCGCAACACTTCGCGAGGCCATGCATCTGGGTGCACCGTGTATTGCATCATTCCGAGGCGGTATGGTTCGTCTTATTGATGATGAAAAAAGCGGGTTCTTTTTCGATTATCCCGAATATGAATATCTTGCCGGCAGGATAGTTCAGTTGCTTGGTGATGATGAGCTTGCGTGCAGTTTTTCACAAAACGCTATCGAAAAGTCTGCGCTATGGCACAATAAAGAAAAAAATAAAGACGATTATATCCAAATGTACAAGGATGCCTATAACAATTAACAGAGGATCAAAATATGTTTTGGTATTTGCTGTTGGCAATATTCCCCATAGTATTGATGCCTGTCATTAATACCTTTTACAAATCTACAATATACGAGAATGACAAAGCCAAAAGAATGTATTTGTTTTGGTGTGGTGTTGCGATATTTTTGATGATCGGATTAAGACACAACACCGTGGGTAGCGCTGACTCATATAACTATTACAGCAACTGGGCATATTTGAGCACATTGTCATTCGACGATATGTTGATATACGTTCCCGGCCACGAAATGGAAAGTGGTTATCTGTATACCGTATGGGCTTTGTCGCAACTGTTTACAAATCCTCAGTTTCTGTTCATTTTCACCGGCGCCTTCTTTGCTTTGTCGGTGTGTATGTATGTATACAAGAACTCAAAAGAGCCTGCAATAAGTATCGTTATGTTTATTTCCCTTGGTCTTTATACGTTTATGGCTCAGGGCTTGAGGCAGGCAATAGCTATGGCGATATGCTTGTTTGCTTTTGAATATTGCAAAAAGAAAAAGCCTATTCAGTTTTTGCTGTTGATATATGTAGCCACCTGCTTCCATACAAGCGCGATTGCATATATTCCGATATATTTATTGAGTTACGTAAAGCTGAACACGCTTTCATATATCGGTACCGCGGGGCTCGGTGTTTTGCTGTTGGTCTTTTCGGATACTTTGATTAATTTGGCAAACCAATGGTATGGCAGTGAATATTATCAAACGGTAGATAGCGGCGGATTTGTTGCGGTTGCTATTTACGTGATTACGATTGTATTGGCACTGATATTTCAAAAGAATTATAGTGATAAAAAGAACTATGATCTGCTGTTTTTGGTTACGTTTTACGGTGCGATATTTTACAGTATGCGTTATATAGGCGGACTGATCGCGGGACGAGTAAGCTGGTACTATATGTTCGGACAGTTGATTTTGCTTCCTAACGTAGTTTCATCAATGGAAAAAAGAACAAAAGAGGTCGTTTCGATTTCGGTTCTTATTTTGGCGGTGTTGCTGTTTGCATACAGATTGCACGATTCAAACTTGATACCGTTTAAATTTTTCTGGCAATAAGAAAACAAACGATATCATTATAACGAATTTGATTTAAGGTGACGATATGAAACAATGGAAAATCGATATTCCCGTGTTTATGATATTTTTCAACCGACCCGACTCGTTAAAGCGTGTTTTTGAGGCAGTCAAGGAAGCAAGGCCTTCAAAATTGTTTTTGGCTTGTGACGGACCGCGTAAGGATAGAGGCGATGAAGAAAATATTGCCAAGTGTAAAAAAATAGTGTCGGATATAGATTGGGAATGCGAAGTACATCAGAATTACTCCGATGTGAATTTGGGTTGCGGAATGCGTATGTATTCCGGATTGAATTGGACGTTTGAACACGTTGACAGAACTATCGTTTTAGAGGATGATTGCGTTCCTCATCAGGACTTTTTTCCGTTTTGCCGTGACTTGTTGGAAAAGTATAAGGACGACGAACGAATCGGCTCGGTTTGCGGAATGAACCATCTTGAAATATATGATAATGCACCGGCTGATTATTTCTTCGGACAGAATTGCTGTTGGGGATGGGCAACCTGGAAGAATCGTTGGGAAGCTGTGGATTTCCAAATGGATTTTCTGGATGAGCCGTATTATGTTGATTGTGTTGCAAAATTGTTTCCTTATCGCGCGGATGCGTGGAAAACAGGGCAATTGCGTCGCGACAAACTGCGTCGGGGAGAACGGCTTACAGCTTGGACGTATCAACACGGAATGGCGCTTGCGCTTAATAATCGCATAAGCATAATTCCGAAAAAAAATTTGATAACGAATATCGGTCTTACCGAGGACAGCACTCACGCTGTGAACAGCAAAAAGAAAATGGCCAGAAAAATAACGGCATATTTTGATATTCCGACTCATAGCTATAACTTTCCTTTAAATCATCCCAAGTTCATAGTTGAAGACAGAATGTATTACAAGGCTGTTAAGAAAAAGTTCGAGCTGAATCTGTTTGATAAGCTTGAAGATAAAGCACGTCGAGTTATCTATGCCGATAAAGGTGAGTTAAAGAAAATAATAAATAAAGCTTTCCGAAAATAATTTCCGTTAAAAAGAAGGACATAACTCTTGAATAGCTCCAAGCAGATAAAATTAGGCGCAATAATATCATATTTTACTATAGCCTTCAATATCGTTGCGGGTCTTATTTATACGCCCTGGATGATCGATCAGATCGGAAAAAGCAATTACGGTCTGTATACCTTGGCAACCTCATTGATAACAATGTTTTTGGTCGACTTTGGTATGAGTGCCGCGGTTACTCGCTTCGTGTCAAAATTCAATGCGGAAGGGAATCAGCAAAAAGCAAATAATTTTTTAGGTATCGTATATAAGCTGTATCTTTCTATTGACGCGATTATATTGGTTGCGTTAGTGGTCGTATTCTTTTTCATTGAGGTATTATATACGAAGCTGACACCGTCAGAACTTGAAATATTCAAAAAGCTGTATGTAATCGTAGGATTATTCAGCTTGATTTCGTTTCCGTTTACAAACCTTAATGGAATATTGACCGCATACGAACAGTTTGTGGGCTTGAAGATATGCGATCTTTTTAATAAGGTATTTGTTATCGTTACCATAGTTTTAGCACTTTCAACCGGCCACGGCATTTATGCGCTTGTGTTGTTAAATGCTATATCGGGTCTTATTACTATACTGCTTAAATATATCGTAATAAAGAGAAAAACATCGGTAAAGATACAATGGCGTTATTTTAATAAGACTATGCTCAAGGATATCTTTGGTTTTTCTTTGTGGACAACGGTGGGAAGCCTTGCACAGCGTCTTATATTTAATATCACACCGTCTATAATTGCAGTGGTTTCGATAACAGGCTCTGCAGGCGTGGCAATATTTGGTCTTGCCTCAACGATAGAGGGATATGTTTATACTATCGCGACAGCTATAAACGGAATGTTTATGGCGCGAATAACAAAAATAATACATGACGGAAAAAAGGATACTGCTCTTTTACCGTTGATGGTCAGAGTTGGGCGAATCCAATGTATGATCATTGGTATTTTGGTGGTGTGCTTCATTACTTTGGGCGAAAATTTTATAATTCACGTATGGAATAAGCCCGATTTTTCCGAAAGCTATCTTTGTGCCGTATTGTTAATAATACCAAGCTTTTTCTATCTGCCGATGCAAATAGCACACACTACGTTGATTGTAGAAAATAAAGTCAAGCTGCAAGCATACGTTTTCTTAATAATGGGCGTGGTAAATGTATGCTGTTCGCTGTTGCTGTCGAAACATTTCGGTGCAATCGGTGCATCTGTATCAATTTTTATTGCGTATATGGTGCGCACGATATTAATGTCAATTATTTATTGGAAGGTGTTGAAAATGGATTTGATCACATTTTCCAAAGAAACGTATTTAAAGATAGTACCATACTTGCTTGTTCCTACGTTGGTAGGTTATCTTGCGAATCGCTTTAACCCTATGACTCCCGGTTTTATCAGCTTTGCAATAAACGCGGCATTGGCTGTAGGCTCGTTTGTTTTGGTGATGCTTCCGTTTGGCTTCACAAAGAACGAAAAAGCGTTGTTCATGGGACTGTTCAGAAAAATGCTCGGCAAGACAAGGAGCAGATAGCTTCTGTAATTATATAGATTTATAATAATGGAGATATAAAAATGAGTGTATTCTGTGGAAAAACATTACTGATTACAGGCGGCACGGGTTCGTTTGGTAACGCGGTTGCAAACCGTTTTTTGAGCACGGATATAGGTGAGATCCGCATATTTTCCCGTGATGAAAAGAAGCAGGATGATATGCGTCACGAATTTCAGGCAAAAATGCCTGAGGTTGCAGATAAAATAAAGTTTTATATCGGCGACGTGCGTGATATCAATTCGGTAAAGTCGGCAATGCATGGTGTGGATTATATTTTTCACGCTGCAGCGTTAAAGCAGGTTCCTTCGTGTGAATTTTTCCCGATCGAAGCGGTTAAGACGAACGTGCTCGGTACGGAAAACGTGCTTACCGTAGCTATCGACGAGGGTGTAAAAACGGTTATATGTCTTTCGACCGATAAGGCGGCATATCCGGTTAATGCTATGGGTACAAGCAAGGCCATGATGGAAAAGGTAGTCGTTGCAAAATCCCGTACCGTATCGCCCGAAAAGACAAAAATCTGTTGTACCCGTTACGGAAACGTAATGTGTAGCCGCGGAAGTGTAATTCCTCTTTGGATAGACCAAATCAAAAACGGTCAGCCCATAACTATTACCGACCCGACAATGACCCGCTTTATTATGTCGCTTGATGAAGCGGTGGATTTGGTGCTGTTTGCGTTTGAAAACGGTGTCAGCGGCGATATACTCGTGCAGAAAGCACCTGCGTGCACCATAAAAACACAGGCAGAGGCAGTTTGCGAGCTGTTTGGTGGCGATAAGGCAAAAATCAAGATAATCGGTATCCGTCACGGCGAAAAAATGTACGAAACGCTTCTTACCAACGAGGAGTGCGCCAATGCCGTTGATATGGGCGATTTTTACCGTGTTCCCTCGGATAATCGCGGCTTGAACTACGATAAGTACTTTAAGGATGGGGATTCCGAGCGTAACACTCTTACCGAATTCAATTCTCATAATACCGAGCTTTTGAATGTGGAGCAGGTAAAGGCAAAAATGCTTGAGCTTTCCTATATTCGTTCGGAGCTCGACTCGATGGGAATCAAATACTAAAGGAAGATAAATAATGAAAATACTCATTACCGGTGCAAACGGCTTCGTTGGAAAAAATCTAACGGCGGCGTTGATGAATATTAAGGACGGCAAGGATAGAACGCATCCAAATATTACTGTGGACGAGCTTTATCTTTACGATATCGATACCGATAGGGAAGTGCTTGAAAACGGATGTAAAAACGCCGATTTTGTGTTCAATCTTGCGGGCGCAAATCGCCCGAAGGATAATGCGGACTTTATGCAGACTAATTTTGGTTTTGCGTCCGAATTGCTTGATACCTTAAAAAAATATAATAACACCTGTCCGGTAATGCTTTCTTCCTCTATTCAGGCGACGCTTGTAGGCAGATATGCCGAGGGAGATTACGGAAAAAGTAAAAAGGCGGGCGAAGAGCTGTTTTTCGAGTATGCCGAGCAGACGAATGCCAAGGTGCTTGTGTATCGTTTTCCGAACCTTTTCGGCAAGTGGTGCAGACCGAATTATAACTCGGCAGTTGCGACGTTTTGCAATAATATCGCAAACGACCTGCCCATAACCGTATCCGACCCCAAGGTTATGCTTGAGCTTTTATATATCGATGATCTTATTGATGAAATGATGCTCGCTCTCGAGAGCAAGGAGCACAGATGTGAATTCGACGGCATCGAAACAATCATTCGTGAAAACGGCAGATATTGTGCCGCGCCGATAACGCATCACGTTACGCTTGGCGAAATTGTTTCTCTGCTCGAATCGTTTAAAAATCAACCGCAAACCCTGGTTATGCCCGAAATTCCGTATAACAGCTTTGCGAAGAAGCTATATTCCACGTATCTTTCTTATCTTCCCAAGGAAAAGGCGGCTTTTCCGCTGAAGATGAACGTTGATGCGCGCGGAAGCTTCACCGAGCTTTTGAAGACCGAAAAGTGCGGTCAGTTCAGTGTGAACATTTCCAAGTCGGGAATCACAAAGGGACAGCATTGGCACAACACCAAATGGGAGTTCTTTATTGTCGTTTCCGGCAAGGGACTTATACAACAGCGCAGAATCGGAAGCGACGAGGTCTTGAATTTCCACGTAAGCGGCGATAATATCGAAGCGGTTCATATGCTTCCGGGATATACGCATAACATCATTAATCTAAGCGATACCGAAGATCTCGTTACGCTTATGTGGGCTAACGAGTGCTTCGACCCGAATAAACCCGATACATTTTTTGAGGTGGTGGAATGATGGATATTAAACTCGATTACTCCGACGTATCCTTTAAAAACGACGGCAGATTAAAGCTACTTATAATTGTAGGCACACGTCCCGAAATAATCCGTCTATCTGCAGTTATAACAAAATGCCGTAAGTATTTCGACTGCGTGCTTGCTCATACCGGCCAAAATTACGATTATAACCTTAACGGCGTGTTCTTTAAGGATTTAAAGCTCGATGCGCCTGAGGTATATATGGATGCCGTAGGCGATGATTTGGGCGCAACGGTGGGCAATATAATCAACTGCTCGTATAAGCTTATGAATCAGATCAAGCCCGATGCGTTGCTGATTCTGGGCGATACTAACTCCTGCCTTTCGGCGATTGCGGCAAAGCGTCTGCATATTCCGATTTTCCATATGGAAGCAGGTAATCGCTGCAAGGACGAATGCTTGCCCGAGGAAACAAACAGAAGGATCGTGGATATCATTTCCGACGTAAATCTTGCATATTCCGAGCACGCGCGTAAATATCTGCACGAATGCGGTCTTCCGAAGGAGCGTGTTTACGTGACGGGCTCGCCTATGGCAGAGGTTCTTCACGAAAATCTTAACGATATCGAAAACAGCGATATACTCACAAAACTTAACCTTGAACCTAAAAAGTATATACTCCTTTCGGCTCACCGCGAGGAAAATATCGATACCGAAAAGAATTTTAACAGTCTGTTTACCGCAATAAATAAAATGGCAGAAAAGTACGATATGCCGATCCTGTATTCCTGCCATCCCAGAAGTAAAAATCGTTTGGAAAAAAGCGGATTCGAGCTCGATGAGCGCGTTATCCGTCACGAACCTCTCGGCTTCCACGATTACAATAAATTGCAGATGAATGCATTTGCAGTAGTTTCCGATAGCGGTACATTGCCCGAGGAATCGAGCTTCTTCGCATCTGTCGGCAAGCCGTTCCCCGCTGTTTGTATTCGTACCTCCACCGAGCGTCCCGAGGCGTTAGACAAGGCTTGCTTTATACTCGCGGGCATAGATGAGAAAAGCTTGCTTCAGGCAGTGGACACAGCTGTAAATATGGCTAACGAAAACGATAATGGAATTCCCGTTCCCGATTACGTTGAAGAAAACGTATCGGTTAAAGTAGTAAAGATCATCCAATCCTACACGGGCGTAGTAAATAAAATGGTTTGGAGAAAATTCTGATGGAATTTTTATTTAAAGCAAGTAAGGCAAGAAGACCTATACTGTTTGCGTTCGATATATTATGCTTTGCGTTGGTAAGCGTATTTTATTACGTGGCTACGCTGGTATTTGAAAATTCATCGCTTTATACCAATGAAAAATTCGTATATAATTCGTTGATACTCCTTGCCTGTATGCTCATCTTCAGGTTTGCTTTCAAGGTATATACGAATATATGGCGTTATACCAGTACAAAGGCGTATTTTAATTTGATCGTTGCAGATATGTGCGGTGGAGTGGTTGCAATTATCGTATCCCGTGCGTTTGATAAAGGCAATGCGCTTTATACCGGCATATGGAATTTTGTATACGTAGCATCGCTCACTGCGTTGCTTGCGATAACGTCACGACTTGCATACCGTTTGGTCTATAAAAGACGTAATTCGATCGTGATTGACGATGCATCTGCCATAAACGTAGCGATAGTCGGCGCCGGTCAGCTCGGCTCGCTTTTGGCAAGCGATTTGTCTAACAACAAACGCTCGGTATATAACCCCGTGTTCTTTATTGATAAGGATCGCGCAAAGGCAGGCACCCGCGTTTACGGATTGCCCGTATACATAGAAAATACTGCCGTGCTTGAACAAATCAAGCGTCACGGCGTAAGTGAAATATTTATAGCGGTTGCGAATTTAAGCAGTGAAGAAGCAACACGTCTCTATAATTTTTACAGTCTTACCGGCTGTAAGATAAAGATTTACGATCTTCCTGTACGCGATGCAGACGATGGAACTCCCGCAAAACGTACCATTCGTGAATTTCAGATCGAAGACCTACTGTTCCGCGAGCCCGTTAATTTCACCGATAAAAACAGTGCAAGCTATTATTCCGGTAAGACGATACTCGTTACGGGCGGTGGCGGGTCGATAGGTTCGGAGCTTTGCCGACAGATAGCAAAATGCGCACCGAAGCAGCTTATCATATTTGATATTTACGAAAATAATGCGTATGATATTCAGCAGGAGCTTGCTCGTAATTACGGCGAAAAATTAAACCTTGCCGTAGAAATCGGTTCGGTTCGTGACAGAGTGCGTTTGGAATGCATTTTTGCGAATTACCGACCCGACGTTGTGTTCCATGCCGCTGCGCATAAGCACGTTCCGCTTATGGAGCAAAGCGGATGCGAGGCAATAAAGAATAACGTTTTGGGCACTTACAATACTGCCGATATGGCAGAAAAATACGGGGTAGAGAAATTCATACTTATTTCTACCGATAAGGCGGTAAATCCCACCAATATTATGGGCGCATCGAAGCGTCTTTGCGAAATGGTGGTTCAGTGCCGTACCGATAGCAAGACCTCGTTTGCCGCTGTAAGATTTGGTAATGTGTTGGGCTCCAACGGTTCGGTAATACCGCTATTCAAGCGTCAGATCGCAATGGGCGGTCCCGTAACCATTACCGATAAGAGGATCATTCGTTACTTTATGACCATACCCGAAGCGAGCCAGCTTGTTATGGAAGCGGGCGCAATGGCAAACAAGGGTGAGCTGTTCGTTCTCGATATGGGTAAGCCCGTTCGTATATACGATCTTGCGGTAAATATGATAAAGCTTTCGGGCTTTGAGCCTAACGTAGATATTATGATCGAGGAAATAGGTCTGCGTCCCGGCGAAAAGCTTTATGAAGAACTTCTTATGAAGACCGAAACGCTTGATATGACCGATAATAAAATGATATTTATCGAGCGTGATAAGCCGCTTACCCGTGAAGAAGTTGAGGATAAATTGACTGTTCTTAAAAATGCGGTTAATGAATCAAGCGATAAGCTCGGCTCGGCAAAGGTAAAGAAAGCGATAAAAGCTGTCGTTCCAACCTTCCACGAACCTAACGAGATAAATAAACACGCTGCCTCCTCCGATGAAATGAAGGAAGCGTCGGCAGAATAGCAAAAGAAGAATCCCATTAAAGATTATCTTTAATGGGATTTTTATTATATTTCCATTCTTTTGTATAATAGCTTTAGGACAAAATAAGCCATTATCGCGCATAGCGAGCCGAGAATCATTCCACCCAAAACGTCGCTTGGGAAATGAACGTAAAGATAGAGCCGAGAAAACGCTATCAGAACTGCAAGTGTAAGCGCGCCCGCACCCCATTTTTTGTCATATGCAAATATCGAAGCTGCTGCCGCAAACGAAGCTGAGGTATGCCCCGAGGGGAACGAATAGTCGATAGGTGTGCTTATCAGTAGTTCTATTCCGTCAACTAAATCGTATGGGCGTACCCTTGCAATTAACGGCTTCAATGTCAGATTGCAAAGGATAAGACTGAATAAGAGGGATATGCAGACAGTCATTCCTATCCTGCGTGTTTTTGGCATAACGGCAAGAATTACACCGATAACTATCCATATCCAACCGGCATTGCCCAAAAAGCTAATACCTTTCATCAGCGAATCCATGAAGGGTGAGGTTAAGTTGTCGCGTATAAAGTCGAGTATTGCGAATTCAAGATCCATTTTTGTGTTCCTTGTCGGCTTGATAATATTATTATAGCATAATGGAAATTCAAATGCAATCCGCTTGTTATTGCTTTTAAAATGTATGCGTGCTATAATAAATAAAAATGATCAGGATGAGGAACTCAAATGGAAATAGTTTGTGTGGTTTTCATTGTTATTGGGCTGTTGTGCGGCGCATATGCCGGTGTGTTATTTTATATACATAAACTATTCGAATCCAAAAGCAAGAAGATAATAAAAACAAAAGGCGTTGCGGTTTCAATGCAACACAAAAAGAATATAATAATTCGTGCGTTGTGTTCGCGCAGAAATAACTCGGTTCGCATCAAGAATTTAACTAAGGTAAGATATAAATACGAGGTTGATGATATAGAATATACCGTATTACGTGATTTTTACGGCACACCTAACCAAACGCCGCGTATGGTGTGCATAAATTGCTTAAAAAGATTCCCGTCGTATGCTTATATAGGCGACAATGAATTTATAGACGAAATGCCCTATAATTTTAAAGCGTTTATGTGGGTATGTGTTGCGGTTATGTTTGTTGGCGGCGGTTTATCAATAATGTTCAAATAATTAAAAGGCGGTTCATTGAACCGCCTTTTAATTATTTCTTTTTAACAGTTACTATTTTGTATACTTCAAATATATCTGCTTTTGCAACAAGCTTACAGCCGTATTTTGCGTTTTGTCCGTATTGCTCGTTTAGATAACGCAGGAACTTTTCTATGTCGTCCTGACGCTCTATATCGCATTCATTCACGAAATAAAGATCGGGGTTATCTATAAGGTCGGTATATAGGTTATCGATTCCTGCGTCTTCAAGCATTTTATTGTACGACGGATGCGCAAAATAAGGAGTGCCAAAGTATACGCATTTGTCAAACGCTTTGTTTTCGGCCAAAAGCAACGCATTGTCCATTTGTGTAGAATTGCGAAGGAAAATAAACGGATGCCGGCTTAATGCAAAGGTTTTATTGGAGGAAACGATGTACTTTTCAAGCTCCTCGTAATCAGTATCATGTTTTAGCGATAACTGCGGAAGCGATACGAGAGATGTAAGGAGTATAAATACGGCAGTGAATCCGCCGCAAAGCGATGCAAAAGCGGGATAATAGGTATTTTCGCGCTCTTCCTTGCGCTTTTTCACCCAATCTCTGTGCTCCAAAAATCTTGTGGAATATAGAAGCAACACAACTGCGGCAAACCAAATCGAAAATACCGCACGGTAAACGCTTCTGCCGCCCAGCCATAAATATATATGCAGACATTCGATAGCGGCGGAAACCAATAATACGTGTATAACACCCTTCTTTTTGTATAACACCAAAACCGCTACCGCGAGTCCGATATACGCGATCCTTAGAATACCCTCGGGCGACAGTTCCACCATTTTCATGATCTCGTCCAAGAATATGCTTCCGTCGGCAAAGCTTTGAAGCGGCAATTGTGCCGAGTCCTTTAAAGCGGATATCTTTTCGAGCATTTCTACGCTTGCAATGCCGTCATCGTCCAAATACCAGAATTTGAGCATTTTGATATCGTTTGCGGAAATGCCTATTTCATTGTATTCCTCTTGCATATCGCCGTATATCGGCAGAGCAAAGTCTACGACCGAAGAACGCAACGAATTATATTCTCTGTAGTAATCCATGCCTTCGTGGGAAAAGATTATTGCACGCGAAATATGATGTAATCCAAATACCGAAATAAATGTTACCAGTAAGAGAGAAATCGTTTTTACTGTGAAGATCTCTTTTAAAATATCACCGAGCGATTTGAATATCGGCTTTTTCAGCTTGTTGATAATAAGTGCACATATCGTAAATCCGAAAACTGCCAAAACCGAATAAAATATCATAAATCGATAGAAGCTGCCCAATATTACCAAAATGACGCCAAAAATCGAATAAGTGCTTTTCTTTTTGTTATGGTACGCCCATAGCATCATCAATCCGCCCGCTGTTGCCAAAATAGCGGCAGTTTTTGTGAATGTAATAATGGTATAGATATTTATCGCAAATATGCTTTCGACGATCAAAATAAAGAGAATGCCTTTTTTGAAGCCGAACGATTCGAGGAAGATATAAGATATCGTTACCATCGAAACGAACCCGAGCATCAATTGCAAGAGCATAAAAGCGTTCACGGGGAAAATCAGCTTTTGAAGTAAGCCTGATATAAGCTGTATGAAATAATTGCAGTATACGTAATCGTAGTTGCCGTCTGCTATGTTTTCGGAAAAGCACCAGTCGTCGGATAACTCATAATGAAAACCGAACAGCAGGGAAAGGAGCAGCAGAATACACAGATTGATAATTACAGAAATACAAAGCGTTTTGTGGTTGTTGAAGTATTTTTTTATCATTATTCCGCCTCCTTTTCTTTAATGCTTTGATATACATTTTATCAAATTGTAGACACAGTAACTATATCATATTTTTACCGTTTTGTAAATAAAAAATCCTGCTTTTGTAAAATCAGCGGTTACTGTATGCAAAAGAAATCGGGCAATCCGTTTGGATCGCCCGATTTAATATTAATAGTTCTTGATATTTATAATATCCATGATTCTTCCGTCTGTGAGCATAACCTCTTGACAAGTTACGATCGGATCGCCGTCGGTATTCGTCAGATAACCTGCCGAGGAAGATCTGTTCGGATATAGCCACAAGCTGCCGGTGTTTATGTTCAAGGTTTTAGCACCGCTTGAGGTATAGTAGTAGGTATCATAGAATTGAATGTTTTCTACTGCTGCGGGTGTACGTCCCAATAACGTGCTGGAAATTTGATACAGATAGTTGGCACTTGCAGAGCTTGCAGCATCACCCGAATTGGTAACGGAAGCTGCTCTGCCGTATTTTCCGTTACTTATAGTGCCTGTATCAGAAACAGAGAAAATAGTTACACCGTCTATGAGCAACGAATAGGTTAACGTGCCGCCGCTGTAGATCAAATTCATTTGCAGATCCGTGATGGTTTCGCTGTTGTTGATATAGTATGAGTTAATACCGTCCATCGTATTCCATTTACTGTAAACGTAATCGGAATTGTAGTATACTGTTACGCCGCTTGTAGATGGATATGCATATGCGTTCCAACGCCACGTGCTGTAATAATATTCCGAGGTGACGATTTCCCAGTCCTCGTCATTCAATCGCTTGATTACACCGAAGTCTCCGCTCCAGTTGGTGGAATTCAGGCAAAGATACAAATAAGCGTTATCAACGTCCTTGTCAGTTGCAATTCCGGAACCGACAGTTTGCTTTATCAATGCATCGCTGCTTGTGTAAAGGGTGGTATCTACAGCGCCTAAATTAAGATGTGTGGAAATGCCGGTGGTATTGCTTTGCGGTGCATATAATACACAGCTTAATCCGTCGGTATCGCCCGAGGATGCAGTAGGAGAGCTGTTAGAAGTATAGGTTCCTATGGTTGATTCTATTGTGCCTATGGATGTACCGCCGGAGGTGTCATCATCTCCGGATTGTGCACCAGGTGTCGAAAGAGATACGTTGGAAAGCTTTCCGTATATAGCCTGAAGAACCGTTATATCTCCCGTAAGAGTGAATTCTTCGCCGACTGCGGTGTGATATTTAAAGAAATTGTAGCTGTCTGTCTGACCGATTGCCGCTTCGTCGTGGAAGATAACGACAAGTCTGTTTTCGCCCAACGTTGCGGTTTCAGCGGTGTTCACGCCGTCTACTTTAAAGTCAACGTCAACAACCTCCCAAGTATCGTTTGTTTCGTTGTACTCAAGAACGATACCGTTCCACCACGATAAGAAGCCTACCTCCTGTCCGATAATTTCAGCAGGTGTAGCAGATGCATCTGTGGACGCAAATGCGTAGATGTTATTCTGATACGATAATTCGCTCCAGTCAAATCCGTTTACATACGTAAGGTTGCCGGTTGTCAAATTATCATATTCCGGATCGGATGGGGTCGTTGTATCGTCTTCCGGTTCGGACGGGGTAATCGTGTCTCCGCCGGATTCAAGAACATCCTTATAATTTCTGATAAACGTTTCGCCGTAGTAGGTTACTACTTCGGAGCCGGAACGGTAGGTTACGTAAGGACGGGCAACTATATTTTCGCTTTGATGGTTTTCAAGACCGACGATCGTTGCATAATAGGTGACCGTTTCGTATTCCTCAAAGTCCTGACCCTCTACGTAATTTTCAATAGTTCTTGCTTTAACGTCGGCAACAGAGGGATTGGCCGCCGCATATTCAAGGTTCAACTCGTCAACGTTGAGATAATTTTCGGATATAACGAGCATACCGAGGTCGAGAACCTCGCCTCTGCTGTTATCTCTGGTAAGAGTAGCGCCCATACGAAGACCGAACAATTCGGCATTGGCCTTCGCACCGAGAGAAACAAGGTTGGAATTTGCATTTTCGGGCACTTCGGGCTCAACGGGTGTAACGTATTTAAAGTAGTCATCACCTAAAGAGGGCTCGTATGTAGTGAAGCAAACGTTAGAAACGCTGTTGGAAAGCATATCCGAGGAGGTTGCGTTGGTGAAATCGAAGCCATATGCATAGAGCTTATCGCCAACGGAAAGCGCGCCGATAGCGTTGTTAAAATCGGCGAAAGTGGAGTGCGTCATTATCATCACGTCACTTGCGCTGAGAGTAACGCTTGTGTACGTGGTGTCCGATACAGTGGGGGTATAGAAGCAGGTCTGCTTAACAACAAAGCTGTTGTCCGACGGATCAAAAGTGAGAACGACCTTATGCCACCAATCGTGAGCGCTAACGCCGAAATCACTCGGGGACATATTCGAGCCGTACAAAAGGATAGGACCGATATTGCCTGAACCGTAGGTATTTATATCATCGATATAAATAGCGGTAGAGGTTGCCGCGCTTGCGCTGAATACAACGCAAAGAGGCAATATCATCATAATGCTTAGAAGGATAGCAAGAATTCTTTTCATAAAAGTTCTCCTTATCTGGAATAGGGTATTTTCGGAATAAAAATAAAATCCTAAAACAACAAACCCCTATTTTAACTAACTGTCCATAATTATATCACAAACTTTTTATATTTGCAATATGCAAAAAGTGATTTTGCACAATTTCGGCGAAAAAAATCAATTGCATATTGTTGAATAAATATAAAATTATTCTTTGATAACGGAGTTTGGGTTATAGTTGCATTTGTATATAAGAAAACCGGGCAATCCTTTTGGATCACCCGGCTTTGTATTAATAGTTCTTGATATCTATAATATCCATAGTTCTGCCGTCTGACAATGTAACCTCTTTGCAAGTTACGATCGGATCGCCGTCACTATTTACCAAATATCCTGCAGAGGAGGAATAGCTCGGATAAATCCATAAGCTGCCGGAGCTTACGGTCAATTTTCCGTATCCGCTGGAGGTATAGTAATAGGTGTCATAGAACTGAACGTTTTCCAATGCCGCGGGAGTGCGTCCGTTCGCAGAACTGGAAATCTGATATAGATAGTTAGACGAGGTATAAGACGAAGTGCTCGAGTTAGTGATAGAAGCTGCTCTACCGAATTTAGCACTGCTTACGGTGCCGGTATCAGATACCGAGAAAATGGTCTTACCGCCGACAGTTAACGAGAAGGTCAAGGTGCCGCTGCTGTAAATCAAATTCATCTGCAAATCCTTGATAGCGTAGCAATCCTTGATATAAAGCGCCGATCTGCCGTCCATTACGTTCCACATGCTGTAAACGTAATCGGGATCGTAATATACCGATACGTCACTCGACCAAGCATAAGCGTTCCAACGCCATGTGCTGTAATAGTATTCCGAGGTAACGATTTCCCAGTCGGCATCGCCCAATCTCTTGATCAAGCCGAAGTCACCGCTCCAGTTGGTGGAATTCAAGCAGAGATACATATAAGCGTTGTCAATGTTTTTGTCGGTTGCAGTT
Organism: Eubacteriales bacterium; assembly: GCA_045593165.1. Classification (GTDB taxonomy): domain Bacteria; phylum Bacillota; class Clostridia; order Oscillospirales; family CAG-382; genus Coliplasma. The sequence goes on along the minus strand of JAZNWF010000051.1, from coordinate 897 downwards.
CCTACGCCGAGCTGCTGCTTTGCCAATGCTTCATCGCTTGTGTAAAGGGTAGTGCTGATTGCCGATAGGTTAACGTATGTGGAAATACCTACGGTGTTATTCTGCGGTGCATACAATACACAGCTCAAACCATCGGTATCGCCCGAGGAAGCGGTAGAATATCCGTTCGAGGTGTATGTAGCTACTGTAGAAGCTATTGTGCCAACAGACGTGTCGCTGATAGTCGGAGTATTGGTGGATCCGCTAATTGTAATCGGTGATAAGGATAAGTACAGGTTGGAAACCGAGCCGGTTGCGCCCATACCGTATTGAATATACGAAAGAACGGTGGAAAGATAGAATTCCGCGCCGACTGTTACGTTGTTCTTATAGAAGCTGTAGCTGTCTGCCTGACCGCTTGCAGCATCTTCAAAGAACAGAACAACAAGTATGTCGCTTGACAATGCCTGGTATTCTGCTGCGTTAACACCGTCTGTCGTATCAAAGTCTACAGAGATAACCTTGTATTTACCGGTTGTGCTGTTGTACTGGAATACAATACCGTTTGCCCAACCGAAGATAGGATTATTGCCGTTTATGCTGTAAGGTGTCTGTGAGGAGGAATTGGAAGCGTATGCATAAATATGGTTTGCGGTGGGATTGCTGTCAACCCACTGGTAATAGTTTACGCTTGTGATGCATCCTGCTGTGATTCCGCTCGGATCAACAGGAGTTTCGGGTTCTACGGGTGTTTCGGGTTCTACGGGAGTTTCGGGTTCTTCTGTTTCTGCCGCGGAAACAACCGTTACGGTGGATTTATCGCTTGCAACGGTAACGATGTCGCCCTCTTTAAGTGCAACTGCAGCTACCTTGCTCATCCAGTTTTCATATCCGTCATCGGGATTGGAGGAAGCGGAG
>JAZNWF010000050.1:0-2665 GCA_045593165.1 Eubacteriales bacterium | reverse complement strand
CTCATTACCGGAATAGTACGGACGAAATACGTCCTTATCGCCAAAGCCCTTGCCATTATCCGAAACGGTAATAACGCATTTATCAAGTCTGCGGTGTGCGCGAAGCCATATTTTACTGCAATCTGCGTGCTCGATAGCATTCAGAACGAGATTTTGAAGTACGGATTTCAAAGCGTCGGGCTTGGCAAAAGCACAGGAACGTTTTGCCGAAAATTCCATTACGATACCGTTTGCCTCCGCATCGGGTGAAAGCTCCGTGTAAACAGTCTTCAAAATTTCGTCCACCGCTATGTTTACAGGTGTTTCAGCTACGTATTTCCGCTTTGCATAATCGGAAACGGTTGAAAGATTTTCGTGTAAATCCGTAACCTTTGCCTCAATAATATCAATGGTTTTGAGTTGTTCCTCACTCTTTTCTCGCTGCCTCAATATAGAAAGGTAAGTACGAGCAGAGGAAAGCGGCTTTTTCATATCGTGAGAAATAAACTGTAATATTCTTTCGCGTTCGTCAATAATGGCGCGCATATTTCTTGTTTGCAATTCAACCTCTGCCGCAAGATTTGCGGTAAGCTGACGGTTGCGGCGTTCGGATAATATAAATTCTCGGAAACCGATTACAAGAATAACACCGAGCATCATTAAGGACAGCCACATAAAAGGACTGTAAAGTACGTTCGTGCTTTCGTAAAAAGAGAACATTGCATAACCTGCGAGGACAACGGATAAAGCGTTGTTGATACACAAATCAAAACGTTTTCCGCGTAGAATTTCAATAATGGAAAAGCCAATAATGACAAGACTTGTGATTACGCCGATAATTTGATATGCAAGCGTAATGGCTTCTGCGTTTGCAATATTCACAAGCGGAACGGAGAAAGCAAGTCCCGTATAAACAAGCGACAAAACGATAGCGGTATATTTCACGGGAATTTTTGCAAAGAAATTAGGCAAGGTAAAACCTGCACCAATCAGAAATATTCCGACAGCCGCAGAGCGAACAGCTAACCATAAATATGGTGAATTAGTCGCTCCGACAAGTGACATTGAGGCATACACAAAGGTTATAATACCTGCGGCAAAAACAAGTTGAGGAACAAACGCGGTTGCGCGCTTCAAAATGCAAACGAATACGAAAATAAAGAAGGTAATAAGAGCCAAAAGACCTGTAATCAATTTGAAATTGTTACCGCTGCCCACAATAGAGCGCACGTCTTCATCAAGACCGATAATAGGCGTACCGACAAATCCGACCTGTTTTCCTTCCTCTGCTTCATAGTGAATGGTAACGATACAGCCGTTTTGAATTGGGTTTTCACTCCAAGCTCTGTTTGATACAATCAACGGAATATCAAGAAAAATGCCTTCCGTTCCGTCTGCGTGTACTACCGTTTCATCATAAGCAAGCTCTTGATCCGTCGTTGCATATTTCACGGAATCAAAGCCCGTCAGCGTTCCCATAGAAGCCTCGTGCTGCATACGAACGAATACGTTGCAGGCTGAAAGCATTGGCGGCAGATACATCGTAAGGTGCAACCGTTCATCATCACCTATGTACTCGGCATAGGGGGCAAGATCTTCTTCCCACGTTCCGTTTGCGGGATTGATACCCTCAATGTTGGTAATTACGTATCGAAGCGTACCTTTTGAAGCAAGAGCTTCGCCATTATGCTCATTGCTGATAGCATTTGACGATATTTCCGCATACTCGTTCGGATAGTAATTGTATGCGATCAGTCTTTTAACCTCAAAAAGATCGGTTACTTTTACCGTGGTTGCCGTATGTGTTTCTGTAATGGCAACTTTATTTTCTCTGTCGTAACCGACTTGTATCTCGTAGGTGGTATCGTATGAAGGAGCAATATCTATACACCTTTCTTCCACCATTGGCAAAAGGACGGATATCAGCGTACCGATTATAAGTATGACCGCAAAAATAGCAAGTGATAAAGATTTTTTCTTCATTGCTGTTCCTCCCCTATAAAACAATATCCTTTTCCAAATTCGGTATATATCATTTTCACGTTTCCGCAGGCGTCTGTCAGCTTGATGCGGAGCGTGGATATATGCCTTTTAATCGTCGTTGTATTAAGACTTCTCATTTTCCAAACGTTTTCGTAAATTTCGCTTGGCAAAAAGTATTGCCCTGCGTGTGTAATTAGAAACAACAAAATATTAAATTCGGACGAGGTGAGAGAAATCGTTTTATCTTGAAAGGTGCAGGTGCGTTTAACGGCGTTTACTGTCAATCCGTTTGCGGTAATAATTGCTTTTTGCATCGGCAGCAGTCGCAAGGAAAGACGCATTTCAAGCAGTATTGGTGAACACGGCTTCACCACGTAATCAAGAGCACCTTGTGTAAATCCTTCTATCATAGATTCTTCCGAGCCGATATTAGATAAAATTACAACGGGTGGCAAGCTATCCACAGCATTAAACAAGTTGATTCCGTTGCCGTCGGGTAATATCAGGTCGAGAATGATACCGTCATAGGTATTGTTTTTCGCAAGCTCTATCCCTTCGGCAGGCGTTGTTGCGGTATAGACTTGGTTTTTCATGCTAAAATACGTGCTTAATTCGTTTAGCTCTTCGATATTATCTTCTATAATGAGAAGTTTTCTGTATTCAACAGCCATCTTGCACCTCTTTTCTTCAATTTTTACTATCC
>JAZNWF010000049.1:0-1800 GCA_045593165.1 Eubacteriales bacterium | reverse complement strand
ATGCGTCTCGCTTGTAGCGGATGAAAAGACTCTGTGCGAAAGATTGGCAATGGATGTAGAAAGAGGTATCCGTTCTGAAGATATAATTGAGCGAAGCATAGCAAGAATACCGATGTATCAAGCATTGGGTACCATTAAAATTGATACCAACGCCAAATACGTGGCTATGATTGCCAATGAGATAAAGCTGTTGTAATACCGTCAAATTCCAATAGGTCGAACAGTTAGTAAAATAAGCATTTGGTTAGGTGATTAAGATGATAGATATTACTGCTTGGATTAAAGATTTCTTGCTGAGATTAAATGAGACTTTTGCAAACCGCGTATGGTTTGTGGGCTTACAGGGCAGCTACGGTCGCGGTGAAGCAACGAAAACGAGCGATATTGACATCGTCGTGATACTTGACGAGCTGTCCGCCTCGGATATTCAAACATATAATACAATGCTTGACACTTTGCCGCACAGAGAGCTGATCTGCGGTTTTCTTTCGGGAAAGGACGAGCTTTTGCAGTGGGAGCCTTCCGATCTTTTTCAGTTTTATTATGATACAACGCCGATCAAAGGTAGCCTGGATGAATTGCTTACCGTTATTGACGACGCTGCTGTAGGCAGAGCTATCAAAATCGGCGCGTGCAATATCTATCACGGCTGCGTGCATAATATGCTGCACGAAAAGAGCGAGGACATTTTGCGTGGGCTGTATAAATCCGCCTCCTTCGTTGTGCAGGCGATCGTTTTCAGGCAGACGGGAAAATACACCAAACATCAAAATGAATTGCTGTCACTTGCCGCTCCCGATGAGCAGGCGATCGTGAATACATTTATGAATTTGAAAAACGGTAATACTGTTGAGTTTGGTGCAATGTCAGAAGTTTTGTTTGCATGGGCTAAAAAGCAGATAATCGAAGGAAATCGAAAATGAAGAAAATTATTGTAATCGGCTGCCCTGGTTCAGGAAAAACGACCTTTGCCGAGAAACTGAAAGACAAGATTGGGTTGCCGCTATTTTACCTCGATGCCATTTGGCACAAGCCCGACAGAACCCATATTTCAAGAGACGAATACGACGCGCGCCTCGCCGAGATTCTTGCACTGGATTCTTGGATTATAGACGGGAATTACAGCCGAACCATAGAAAGTCGGATTTCGGCGTGCGACACGATCTTTCTGTTCGATCTGCCCGTGGAGATCTGCCTCGATGGCGCGATCTCCCGTCTTGGCAAAGGACGTTACGATATGCCGTGGATTGATACCGAACTTAACCCAAATCTGAAAAGAGAGATCGAGGAATTTCCAAGCAAAAATCTTCCCACGATATACGCACTGATCGACAAATATAATGCCGGCAAAACGGTGATTGTTTTCAAGAGCAGAGAACAGGCGGATGCGTTCTTAAATGGAGAAATATTATGATTTTAGAAACAAAACGCCTCATTCTTCGCCCGTGGCGCGAGGATGATGCGGAGGATTTATATACATGCGCCAGCGACCCCGAGGTAGGCCCACCTGCAGGATGGCCGCCTCACACGAGCGTGGAGAACAGCCGCGAGATCATTCGCACGGTGCTGTCCGCGCCCGAAACTTATGCTGTGTGCCTGAAAGAGAACGGCAGACCCATCGGTAGTGTTGGCTATCATCGCAACGATCTTGCCGAAGGTGACGACGAATACGAGCTTGGCTATTGGATCGGCAAGCCTTTCTGGGGGCAGGGACTCATTCCCGAAGCCTCGCGTGAGATGCTTCGCTACGCGTTTGAGGATCTCGGCATGAACCGCATTTGGTGCGGTTATTATGACGGC
>JAZNWF010000048.1:0-10129 GCA_045593165.1 Eubacteriales bacterium | reverse complement strand
TGTCGATATCGACGCTGTCCCTGAATATCGCTTCTCTCGGCGAAAGCGCGCTTTTGTGCATTTTAATACAAGGGATATTTTCGTTTATCGCGTCTTTTTTTGGTATCGATTCCAACACGCGTATAAGCGCCGAAAGCTCATCCTTGCTGTTTTGCGGAGTCAGCATCAGCACCAAATGGTCTTTATCGCAAAACTCGGAAAAAATACCGTTTTGCTCCAGAATACCGTTCAGCTCGTAGCCGTAATATCCGTATTTCTTCGCGGAAATGACGATCTTCAATTCATCGTTTCCGATCAATTCGTACCCAAGCTCGCGGATATTATCCTTTGCTTCGTTCAATTCCGATATAAATCGATTCAGACTTTCCTTGTATCCGTCTGCGAGGTATTTATTTGCCGCATCGAGCGATTGTAAAATAAGGTACGATGGGCTTGTCGAGGCGAAAAGCGACATTGCGCTTTTTGCATTCTTCTTAAAAAACTCGGGCGCGTCCTTGGAAATATGCAGATATGCGCCGCCCGTGAGTACGTTCAAGGTCTTGTGCGCCGAATCACAGCACATCAAAGCGCCGTTGGTTATCGGGTGCATATCCTCGTTCAAAAACCGCAGATACGCGCCGTGAGCGTTGTCTACCAAAAGGTAAGTGTTGCTTTTTTTGCATATTTCGGATATTGCCCTTATATCCGCGATATTACCCAAATAATCGGGAGAGGTGATATACAGCACCTTCGTGTCGGCGTTGCTTGAAGCAAGCGTACGCGAAAGCGCATCCTCATCGAGCCTGCATTCGAGATAATTGCCGTTTCCGTATATCCATTCGACGTCGATATCGAGCAGTGAAACCGCGCTTATGAACGCTTTGTGCGCGTTGCGTGCGGCAAACAGCTTGAATCCGTTATCGTATTTTTTCAGCAGATAAAGCATCGCACGGATGCAAAGGGACGAGCCCTCGGTTGAATAAAACGTGTCAGCGGAGAAAATTTCCGATGCATAACGCTCGCTTTCGGCGATAATACCGTTTGCTTCAAAAAGACTGTCGGCGCCGTTGATTTCGGTTATGTCGATTCCTTCGCAGCCGAGAACGGATCTGCCCTTGTGTCCGGGCATATGCAATCGGGTGGAAACTTTATTATATGCGTTTACAAAATCACATATCGGCGTTTTCATTTCAATGCCCTTGCAACAGCAACCATTATCGCGCATTCCATTCTCTTGCGGAAAAGCTTGCAGCCGTATTCATAAACGCCCTTTACCGAGCCTGTGGAATGGTAAGCGTTTGCGGCACAACCGCCCGAGCAATAAAGCTTTGCCCAGCAATCCTTGCATTCGCTTCGCGCGTATACGTTGCATTCCAAAAATTCGTTCTGTATTTCTACGTTGTCAACGCCGTTCCAAATATCGCCGAGCTTGAACTTTTCCTCGCCGACGAATTGGTGGCAGGGATAAAGATCGCCCCACGGCGTAACTGCCATATATTCCGTGCCCGAGCCGCAGCCCGAGATACGCTTGTAGATACAAGGACCGCCCGAAAGGTCTATCATATAATGATAGAAGGTAAATGGCTTGCCCTCGTCGTCGCGCTTTAACATAAGCGAAGCTAATTTTTCGTACTGCTCGAGTACGATGGGAAGGTCCGCTTCGGTAAGCTCCGACGGGTCGCCCGAGGCGCAAACGACGGGCTCCATGCTCAATTCGGTAAAGCCGAGATCAAGCATTGTTTTTATGTCGGTAAGGAAATCGGGGTTTGCGTGGGTGAACGTACCGCGCATATAATAATTTTTGTTATTGCGCGATTTGACGAGCTTTTGGAACTTCGGAATTATTCTGTCGAAGCTTCCGTTGCCTGCGTAATCCACGCGGAATCTATCGTGAATTTCCTTTCTGCCGTCAAGCGAAAGCACTACGTTGCTCATCTCGCGGTTTGCGAAATCGATCACGTCGTCGTCGATAAGTAAGCCGTTGGTGGTAAGCGTGAATCGGAAATTCTTGTTCTTTTCCTTTTCGATGCTTCTTGCGTATGCGACCAGCTGCTTTACGACCTCGAAATTCATTAACGGCTCACCGCCGAAGAAGTCTACCTCTAAATTACGGCGAGAGCCCGAGTTTTCTACCAAGAAATCAAGCGCGCGCTTTCCTACCTCAAAGCTCATTACGGCACGCTCGCCGTGATATTTACCCTGACTTGCAAAGCAATACGAGCAATTTAGATTGCAGGTGTGTGCTATATGCAGACAGAGTGCCTTTATAACGCCCGCAGTCTTTCTTTTAAGCTCGCCTGCCATAGGCTCGAATGTGTCGGGTGTGAAGAGCTTGCCCGAGTCCTTAAGCTCGGTCACCTGATCGTAGCATTCCTCGATATCGCCTTCGGTGATGCCGTCTTTATTCAAATATTTGGCGTTCATTTCGTCAAGGATATCTTCCTTGCTGTTACTTTCATACATAGCGATAATATCGTACGCTACGTCGTCAACACAATGAACCGCGCCCGAGCAGATGTCGAGCACAATGTTATATCCGTTTAGCTTATACTGATGTACCATAATTATACCCTAGCCGAAGCATTGGAACTTGAACCAGCCCAAAAGGACTGAAGCGCGTTTGCTTTTCGGCAAATTTTTATTTATCGTCTTTGCAATACACACGTATTGCTTCATCCTCTGCATTGAAATTTTCTCGAAATTCAGACCCTTTTGGGCCAAAGACTTTTCAAGTGAATGATTTATAGTCGATACAAGGAAAAAGCGGAGTGAATACTAACGTATTCTCGAGCATTTTGACGCAGTAGCGGCTGAAATCCTGCCTTGAAAAGCTGATTCGGGTTTCAATGCATCAGCTAAGTAAAAATGCCGCCACGCGGGCGGCACTTTCCAACCAACTTATTTTTCTTCAGCCTTGTTTTCGCACTGCTGGTTAGCGATGCCGCAGCTGGTCTTGCAAGCGGACTGGCAAGAGGTCTGGCATTCGCCGCATCCGCCGTTCTTCGCGCTTTCGCAAAGGTTACGGGTTTCGATAGTTTTGATATGTTTCATTTCGGTTGCCTCCGATATTGTTTAATTTCGATTAATTATACACTATTTAAGGTTTCAAGTCAACACCTTACGCTAAATTTCGAAGCATAAAAAGCGATTATTCGCTATCTTTTTCCTCAAAACCCTTTGGCATATGGTGGTTTTTCGGCTTGGTGTTTTTCTTCTTAACGGCTATTACCATCAAAACCACAGCCGCTATTGCCGCGATGCTTACAAATCCGTATATAAGAATGCTTCCCATATCGATATTCAACGAAAAACGCTCGTCGGTGGCTTCGGATGTGTTACCGGCGGTGTTTTCCGATACTTCGGTATCGGTATCGGTGCTTTCATCGGGCGAGGGAGTGTCGCTTTCGTCGGGAGCATCGGGCGTATCGTCGGGAGAATCCGGATTATCAGCAGAAGCTTCTTTCGTAAGAAGCACACGCTTGGTTATCGCCTGAAATTCCTCCAATACCACCGATTTTACCTCGCTCGTTGCAAATATGAGCGCGATATCGTTTTGGAGCTTTTCGGCTTGCTCGAGATTCATACCGCCCTCGTTCAATGCCGCAAGCGCTTCGTTTATCTTTCCGCAGGCGGCCAATGCAGAGGCTTCGTCGCAGTATCCGTTTGCGAGCAGATGGTTGGTTATCTTGTCCTTTGAATATTCAAGTATATATTTTATGCTTTGCACCTTGTCCGCAAAGGGCGATGCCGAATCATCCTTCAGCACGCTCGTTTTCAGTCCTGACGCATAGCCTTGTGCTATATAATCGGCAAAACTGCTGAATACGAATCCGTCGGCAGCCGCGCTTCTCGATTCTGTCACGGCGTTGGCTATTACGTCGGACGGGTAGGCGTAGGAGCTTTCTATACCCATAAACAGATATTTTTCGTCACCCGTATATGCGCCGAAGAGGTTGCCCTTGGATTCGATGATTCCGCTGTAATATGCGATCTCGTCGATCTCGTCCTTTTCGGCAGTGTCGCCGTTGTATACCGAAACGCAGAGTCCGTCGAAAACACCCTCCTCGATCCAGGATATCGAATCCTGCATATAGTAATAATCAACGCTGTCACGCGGGGTGACTGCAATAAGCGTTGCCTCGGGGCGTATCGCTCTTACCGTTTCGGAAATGGATTTCGCCATATCGCTGACGAGCCCCATCTTGTAATTCACCCATTGCTCCCAATAGGGCGAATCGAATAAAAGCGAGCCTATCTCGTTTATGTCCTGCAGGGGAATATCGGTAATGTCACAAAATCCCTGTGTGGTGAGGTAATCGTACCCAAGGTCACATCCTTCGTGGAACTTGGGATATCGCAGATAATCGAAGAATATGCTGCCGATATCGTAATTTTTAACGATGTGACTTATATATTCGAGGTAATATTCCTTGAAATCGGGATTCGCGGGCGAGAAAAACCTTTCGCTCGCGCCGATATCTGTCCCATTTACTTCGCTCAACCAATCGGATTCGGCAATCGACGCAAATTTGTTGTAATAAACGTCGATGCATACCGAAAGCGCAATATTTTCCTGCTTGCAGGCGCTGATATACGATTTCAGCACGTCAAAGCCGTTGAAATCGGGGTTCTGGTCGAATTTACTGCCGTAGGGCATGGGGATTATCGTGTCATAACCGTTGGTTATGCGTATGATTATCGTGTTGAGACCCGATTCCTTGAACGCCTTGACGGTGCGCAATACCTCGTCTGCGTTGGTTTCGGTGGGGGTGTGGAACGCGCTGCGCATTTCGCTTTTGGGAGAGTAGGATAGGATTGAGCTTATTTCCGATTCGAGCGACGATGCAAACGCCGATGCCGAAAAATAGTCCCAGGCGTTCGTTGCCGTTATCAATTGCTCTGCCTGCAGTATGAACTGCTCTGCCGCAGCGACGTCTACGTAAAGATAACTGCTTTTTGCTTCTTCGAGCGACGTCTTTGCGTCGGAAATCGAAAGATTCACGGTTTTAGATAGCATCGTGGCATCATAGGAAAAGGTTGCAACGTTGCCCGAAACGACACATTTTGCACCGATGGGCGCGTACATCATCAAAAATTCTCTGTCTGCCTTCGTTGCCGCCGTGATTATGAATCCGAGCTCGGGTGTTTCCGTGCCGATGCCGTTTGAAATAACTGTACCCTCGCTGTTCACCGCTACGCTGTATAAATAGGGCGGAGTACCGTTGATCAACGGGTTGGTTATCATAAATTTATCGCCCTCACCCGAAATATTCACGGTCTTCGAGAAATAAGGGTCAAAAATACCCGATTCGTCACATAAGAAAAGTCTGTGCGTGAAGCGGTCGTAATATAGCTTGCTTCCGATCTGCACGTTGCTCCTGAACCAATCCACCGTAACGCCCGATGCGGAAACCACCGCGCCGTCCTGCGGAATGGCAAGGTCGTAGCCCTCCTCGGCACCGCCCTCGATGATAGATGTAACCATGCCGTCGGGGGAAAGAACGATATTGTGACCCCATTGGGTCTGACCCGTCGATTCCTTGCCGTAATATACTACCACGGTGTTTATGCGTCGGGTTATATTTTCGCCGTCAACGAAGATGTAGCTTTCCGACGGTACGGAAGCATCACCATCGGTCGCGGAGGGGATATATATACTTATGGGAAAAACAAGCAGTAGCGATAAAAGCATCGTGACCGCTTTTCTGAAAAGCTTCATTATTGCCCTCCGTTTTAAAATTCGATTGCCATTCCGTCGTAGGATGCGATAAAGCCGAGCTCCCTTGCCGCAGCATCCATTTCGTCGTGCAGATATTTGCCGTTGTGCGAATAGTGATTCACCACGGATACGGTGCTTTCACTGCAAACGCCTATCTCCTTTAATCTGTCGCGTACTATGGGTACGCTGTCCAAGCCCATATGACCGCCGCCGCTACGTAATGCGCCGTAGGTGCAGTCATAGCTTATCAGGTCGGCTTTGATGTTGTTCTTTTCGAGGTAATCGTACACCTCTTCGAACAAAAGCCCGGTATCGTGCAGATATAAAAGCGTTTTGCTTCCGTCGGATATAAGGTAAACGAAAGCGGTTTCGTTGGGTGCGTGGTTGGCAGGCAGGGGAGTAACGCTGTATTTTCCGGTGTTTACCGTTTGATATGCCTTTATTTCGTGTATTTCGGCAGACGGCGCGCGCTCGTCATCACCGACAGCGGCTACAAAGCCCTCGTATTTTTTAATTACACTTGCGTTGCCGTATAAATGTATGATCGGCTCTACCACACCGTGTGCATAGCAATCGTCGGTGCGGAAGAAAAGGTCTGTCGGCTGGAAATGGTCAAGGTGCGAGTGCGTAATAAAGCAATGCTTCACCCTTGAGATATCCAGCTTGTTGGTGAACATATGATGGTAGGTATCTGTCGGGAAATCGATAAGAAGGTCATCGTTGATTATCGCTTGCGAGCGAGTGCGGATATTCTTTCCGCCAAGAGCCTTTGCCTTACGGCAGTATTCACAGTTGCAAAAAACCGCAGGCCAGCCCTCTGCCGCCGCAGTACCCAAATACGTAAGCTTCATAAAAATGTATCCTTTTTACAATAATACAAGATTATTATACTTTGAAAAGCGTGTAATTTCAAGTACAAACGTCATATAAAACGTCAATTTGAAAAAAAGTTTGCAGAAAAACAAAAAAATCGAAAAAAGGTATTGCAATTTTGTTTATCTGATGATATACTTTAGATTGCGAAATATTGGAGCGTTTGTTTTTCAATTGCTCCTTATCATATGAAAGAGAGGATAATTAAAATGAAGCAGGGTATCCATCCCGAATACAAGACAGTTACTATCAAGTGTGCTTGTGGCGCAGAATATGTTACCAAGTCCGTTAAGGATAACGTTAAGGTTGATATTTGTTCGAAATGCCATCCGTTCTTCACCGGTAAGCAGAAGTTTGTTGATGCAGGCGGACGTGTAGATAAGTTCAAGAAGAAGTTCAACCTCGACTAATAGTAGCAATTCAAAAGAACGCAGGGCGGCACTTTATACGTGCCGCTTTCTTTTTTGCAAAGGGGGTTATTCAATGCCTGAAAATCTTAATTTAACCGACGAGCTCAAATCGGGCTCGGGCAGAGCTCTGCTCGTTTCGGTGTCTACCACCGATCTGTCGGAGGAATGTAACCGCTCGCTTGATGAGCTTGCACGTCTTTTGGAAACGGCAGGCGGTATTGAGGCGGCACGCGTTATACAAAACCGCGTCAGTCCCGATAAGGCGACTTATATCGGAAGCGGTAAGGTAAAGGAAATTGCCGAATTCATACAAAACGACGGCGATATATCGCTTGTCGTGTTCGATAACGAGCTTACTCCGTCGCAGATAGCAAATCTCGAGCGCGAAATACCCGACGTACGCGTTATCGACAGAACCATGCTGATATTGGATATATTTGCGCTCCATGCCGTAACGGGCGAGGGAAAGCTTCAGGTAGAGATCGCCTGCCTGCGCTATACCGCACCGCGTCTTACCGGCAGAGGTAAGGAAATGTCGCGTCTCGGCGGCGGTATCGGCACGAGAGGTCCGGGTGAATCGAAGCTGGAAAGCGACAGACGCCATATAAAAAGACGCATCGCCGCGCTTTCCGAGGAAATCGCCGAGATCGAGCGTACCCGGAACGTAAAGCGCGCATCGCGTGCACGCTCGGGTATTAAAACCGCCGCGATAATCGGCTATACCAACGCGGGTAAATCCACTCTTTTAAATACGCTTACCGATGCAGGCATTCTTGCCGAGGATAAGCTTTTTGCGACACTTGACCCGACAACAAGACGTTTAACACTCCCGAGCGGTGCGGAAATGCTGCTTACCGATACGGTAGGATTTATCGACAGATTGCCCACGCATCTTATAAAGGCGTTCAAATCCACTCTTGAGGAGCTTAAATACGCCGATTATATCATACTTATCACCGATGCGAGCGAGGAAATAACCGAGCGCGAGCGCAAGCGCGCGGTTACGAAAAATCTCGTGCAGGAATTGGGCGCAGGCGATAAGCCGATAATCGAGGTATTCAATAAATGCGATATCGCGCTTCGCGATACTCCGTATCCTATGGGCTCTATCGAAATATCGGCAAAAAGCGGCTTGGGCACGCAAGCTCTGCTTGAACGCCTTGACGAGCTCGTAGCAAGCGGAAAGAAAAAATTAAAGCTTCTTATCCCGCATAGCGACGGCGGAATGGTTTCGGAGGTTTACCGCCTTGCTACTGTGCTTGATTGCGAATACGTCGATACGGGCGCGCTCATCACCGCCGAATGCGACGCGCGTGCACAGGGCACGTTCGAAAAATACGCGGTTGAATAATTAAATAAAAAGAAATATGCTTCTCGCTTTTCCCGAGAAGCATATTTTATTTGCGTTTAAAAAGGCTTTTGAATTTTGTGAGCATCGATCTGCGTGTGGGTTTTTCGGGGAATGGTTCGTTCAAAGCCCAAGGCAATCGCATATTGTAAACGGTGACGGTAAAGAGGGAATCGGCTTTTTGCTCGTTGGGAATATACCAATTGTTAAACACGACGCTTGAAACACGGTTTTCGTCAAATATATCGATCTCGTATTTTCCGGCATTGATGATTTTGCCGATAACGGTATATCCGACGAAATGGTAAAATATCTCTTCATTCCGTGCATCCGAGCTTGTTTCATCGGGGCGTTCGATCATCAGACCAAACTGCGATAAAAATTCCGCTAACTTGGGATATACATCTCTCGCTTGCAAATTAAAATTGCGATCATAGCAACAGTCGCATAAAGCGTGGCTTTTGGAATATTCATTTGTTGCTTCTGTATCAACGTCAAGCACGTACTCGTCGATATTGAATATCACTGTAAATTCTCCTTTGCTGTTCGGCAGGAAGCATCGCTTGCGGGATATGATATACTTTTCTTCGGCAAGTATACGAAAAAGCAATATAACGGTACGTCAGCGATCATGTGTTCAAAGTCGCTGTTGTGTCAGGAAACTATGCGCTTCTGTTAGCAGCCTTTTCGAACTATCAAACTGAAATGCAGCTATGGCGGTTTCGTAATCCATCAAATGAATACTGCTCAGTTCGGTTTCTTGTGGCGTTGGGTTTTGCTTTGAATACTCTCCTAAAAAGTATACTATGTGCTTTAACCTTGTTTCATTATTACGAATAAAAGTGTACGTATCTTCTGCTCGGAAATCGTCAATCAATCGAACCGATAAGCCCGTTTCCTCATATATTTCACGTAAGGCTGTTTCTGCTTCCGTTTCTGCGCCTTCCATATGCCCTTTGGGGAATCCGAAAATTCCTTCTTTAGAGCAAATGATTACATACTTGAACAGCTCGTTTTCCTTTGTAAATACAATTGCGCCACAGGATTTTTCGGTTGTCATTTTGTGTTTTCCTTCGCGGTGTTGATGGAGGAAATAAGCATAATGCGAATACTTGCGCAAGCGGACTCGAGTACTTTGTACTCCGATTCTGTGATGTAGTCAGTCTTATAAAGTAATTCAAGCCAATAACCCGTTTCGTTGGCTTCCTTAAGTGCAATTTGCAGTTTCCCAATAAAGTCGGCTTTTCCGTGGGCGTATTGCGCCTCGCGGATGTTTGCACCAATGGATGTGCCACTTCTGCCAATTTGATTGGAGATGATAGATTCTCTTTTTTCTTTAAGAGCCTTTACAAGGGCAACGATGGAAACTGCAAAATCCATAGACTGTGTTCTTAATTTGCTTTCAGACATAATGACACCTCCAATTTATTAAAATAATACCATGAAATTCGGTTGATCTTTATATATAGTGAAGTTTGGCTTTGCCAAGTGAAGCAGCGGCATTACCGCCGTGAAGCATTGTGCTAACGCACAATGTGAAGTTAAGTGTGCCACCCACGCCCGCAGGCTCTTCACGATGCGAAGCATCGCTTCACGCGCCGAAGGCGTGCTTCTCGTGCCGCAAGGCACACTTAGTTCGAAAAAGACCACATTTGTCTATCGGACAAATGTGGTCTTTTCGTGGTGGGGACTACAGGGCTCGAACCTGTGACCCTCTGCTTGTAAGGCAGATGCTCTCCCAGCTGAGCTAAACCCCCATACGCATTGGCCATTTATTCTTTTCTTCATCAGTTCGTTTTG
>JAZNWF010000047.1:0-1549 GCA_045593165.1 Eubacteriales bacterium | reverse complement strand
GTGCTATCGTAGCGGTGCGAAGTTGAACGATCTGGTCTGCATTACCAATAATCTCGGTGCGGCGTATATGGGTCTGCACCTGCTCGAACGCGAGAAGCGTGCGCTGGCAGGCTCGCCCGATCCGCAACCTAAGTTCGAGGGTTACGAATATCTGCTGCAACGTCAGTTGAAACCCGAGGCGAGGGTCGATATTATCGACTCGTTGGCCGAGGCGCAGATTGTTCCCACGTCGATGATCGACCTCTCGGACGGTTTGGCGTCGGACGTTATGCAGATCTGCAAGGCGTCGAAGTGTGGCGTGCGTATCTATTTGGAGCGTATTCCGATCGCGCAGCAGACCAACCAGATGGCCGAGGAGCTGAATGCCGATCCGGTTGTTGCGGCGCTGAATGGCGGCGACGATTACGAGCTGCTGTTCACCGTTCCGTTGGCGTTGCAGGAGCAGATAATGCGCTTGGGCGGTATCGATGTGATTGGTCATATCACGGCAGCCGATACGGGAGCGGCGCTCGTTACCCCCGACGGCAATACAATCGCATTGCAGGCGCAGGGGATAAGGTTGTAGGCGTTTTTTTGAAATTTGATTTGCGAATTTGGGAATATCTTCGTAAATTTGCACAAACCTAATTTTTTTATTAAACTTATATGAAAATGAAGCATAAATGGTTGTGTTTATTATTATTGTTGACGTTTGTCGGCTGTGATAAGTTTGATGACAATAATCTTGATAGATATGTCAAAAAAGGAGCTAAAAGTGTTGAGGTTCAGAAGGCAATAGAGATATTGTCGGATGGAACGAGGTTTTGGCAAGGTGTTGCTGATAAAAGTTATGTTATTTCCGATGATGATCAAATGATTCCTTATGATGATTCGGATCTTATGGGTTACGGCTTTGAGAAATATGAATTTGAGAGCGATAGTACTATAAATATTTACTCTTATGCGTATGCTTATGGTGAGAGGTGGATTGAGAGAGGCTATATTGATTGGGAAAGTATGAGGATACATCAAAGACGTCCCGAATCGACAGTTTATTACAAAATTAGAGGCGTTACGGATAATTATTTGATACTCGAAGATAATATTCACGGTGTGATTATTGTGTGTGAGAGAATGTCTGATACACAAGTGGCAAAATATTTAAGTAGTACGGAATTTGTCGATAAACGTGAGTAAAAAAAATAGTATTTTTTGCGTTAAGACTTGGAAATGTAATTTTTATTTCGTAGATTTGCATTCGTCTGTACTTGGGGGATTGTCCGCAGGTACGGCACCTAAACAAGCTAATCATACAAGCATTTAGAATCACACCGCCGCCCGACGAGGGTCACGGTGTGATTTTTTGCATATCCGACCGCCAACAAACCGACTATTTCGCTGGCTGAGAAGAAAAAAAGAGTGCGCACGCTTTGTTTTTCGGAATAAAATACGTACCTTTGCACCGCTTTTTGCAAATAATCTAATTAACAAACAGTTATGAACAATTACGAAACCGTTTTCATTGCCACACCGGTTCTTTCGGACGTACAGGTGAAAGAGGTGCTGGACA